>CBDVDA010000014.1:0-38522 GCA_965372635.1 uncultured bacterium
GTCAAACAACCCTCGCGGGCACGGATATAACGGGGGACGCCAACATAACGGGCAATGCCAGCGTGAGCGCCGGACTAGGCGTTGGCGGCGATCTTGCGGTGAGCGGTCAAACAACCCTCGCGGGCACGGATATAACGGGGGACGCCAACATAACGGGCAACGCCAGCGTGAGCGCTGACTTAGGCGTTGGTGGCCTTGCCACAGTGGGCGACCTGGTTGTAACGGGAGACCTTGCCGTTCAAGGGGACATGTCCTCCATTAATACGGCGAAACTCGAAGTGGAAGACAATATCATAACGGCCAATAAATTTACGCCCTCAACAAATAACAACCCGAATGTCCTGAGTGGACTGGAGGTGTTCCGGGGCGCTTCCGGGCCGAATGCCCAACTGTTATTCGATGAAAACGACGATCAGTGGAAGATAGGAACCACCGGGAACATGACGCCCCTGGCGACGGCCGACCAGCTTTCTTCCGGCGTATCGAAAGACATAAACCAGCCGACTCACGGATTTATCGTCGGTGACGCTATCTATTTTAACTCTGTAACGAAAACGTACGAAAAGGCGCAGAGCAGCAATGCCGAAACGACCGGACTTTTCCTCGTTTCCGCCGTGGCGGCCGATGGAAACAGCTTTACCCTCGTCCAGGCGGGGTATGTGGACGGTCTCAGCGGCCTGACGGAGGGTGAGTATCATTTCGTCAGCGACGTTACACCGGGGGCGCTTACCCCGATTGACCCGTCTGTCACCGATCCTGCAAAAATCAGTAACCCCATCTTCTTTGCCGACAGCGCAACGAGCGGGTACGTCCTTCCTTTCAGGCCGAGTACAGGCGGCGGTGGCGGAACCGGCGGAGGCCTATGGATAGACGACGGGGGTGGGAATATCTCTTATGAAGGCGGCAAAGTCGGTGTCGGTACTAACAGCCCCGAGTGGAACTTCCAGGTCCAGGGGACTGTAGACCCGGTCGTGATGGCCGTTACAGGCATCGGTGCGGCTAACCCTATCATTGCCGGGTTCAAGGCGCGCGGCACGCTTTCTGCGAAATCTGCCGTAATGACGGGTGACAGCCTCTTCAATGTTGCGTCCGTTGGTTATGACGGCACGAAATGGTCGCCCGACGGTGGTTCATCTATTGAAATGAAAGCCACCGAAAACTGGACGGGAACAGCCCAGGGCGGCAAGATGGATTTTTATGTAACGAACAACGGGGCAAATTCTAAGACTCACGGCATGACAATAAACCATGACGGGAAGGTCGGCATCGGGACGGATATACCCTCTCAAAAGCTGGATGTAAACGGCACGGTTAAAGCAACTTCTTTTATTGGGGACGGCTCGCAACTGACCGGGGTTGGTGGTGGAAGCTTGTGGGCGTCAAACGGAACGAATGTCTATTACAACAATGGGAATGTTGGTATCGGGACATTGAACCCATCATTAAAATTACATGTACTGGGTGATATGCTAATCGAAGATGGAGCATGGCCAGAAGTTCAATTTCGGCAAACAGGAGGTAGATCTTGGAGAGCAGGTCATGATGGCAGTAATTTTCATATTCGCGTATGGCAAGGATCATCTTTAGGTTATCAGGATAGAATAGTAGCTACTTATGCTGGTAATGTAGGTATCGGAACGACAACACCATCTTACACACTTCATACAAATGGCACCTCTTATGCCGTAACGCGTGCAGGTGGGGGAATAGATTATGCGGAATATTTCGAATCTTTCAATGGGAAAAATATCCCCGCCGGTACGGCAGTGACATTTGAAAAGGGGAAAATAAGACCTGCAAAGAAAAATGAGGCGCCCTTTGGAGTTATTTCGGCAAACCCGATTATTGTCGGAGGCGTCCACCCGGAATGGCCTCAAAAATATCTTCGTGACGAATTTGGGGCACAGATTATGGAAAAGGTGAAAGAAGAGATTATGTCGCCCAAAAAGGAGAAAGTGAAAAAGGAGCGGCAAAAGGTTAAAAAGAAGACAGCCGAGGAGGAAGTTAGCCGCACCGAGGTGGTTTTGAAGGGGAAGAAATACTGCCAGGTGGAGGTGAAGGAGAAGGTAAAACGGGAGGTGGAGGAGCCGGTCTTCGAGGAGGTGAAACTCTACGATAAATCGGGCAAAAAGGAGATCGGCAAGCACCGTGTTCCGGTGATGGAGACGTATACAGAGGAGATCGACGTTTTCGATGACGACGGCAACCCGGTTATGGTGGGGACGGGCAAGTTCGAAACGAAGGAACGGCCCAAACTGAACCCCAAGTATGACCCGAAAAAGGAGTATGTTCCCCGCGATAAAAGGCCGGAGTGGAACTGCGTCGGGTTGCTGGGACAGTTGCCGCTCAGGAAGGGCCAGCTTGTTGCGCCCACATGGGTGAAGATTAAGAACGTTTCGAAGGATGTTGAACTTTGGTTGGTTAAGTAGTGCTGAGTGCTCCATTTCATAAAGGAGACTTGCAATGAGTAGTTCGGTTGTACTGAAACAGCATGGCAGCTATCTCTCTTCACTGCCGGTGGGTTCTATTATCGCCTGGCACAGGGATCTTTTAAAGGATGCCGCCCACCTGCCGCCGGGGTGGACCTCCTGCGACGGGCAGAAACTGGATGACCCGGAGAGCATCCTCCACGGTCAGACGGTCCCGGACCTGAACGGGGAGGGGAGGTTTTTGAGAGGAGGGAAAGAATCGGGGATAGATCAGGCTGACCAGATGCAAAGTCACTCACACGATGATCCAGGTCATACTCACAGTGACGAAGGACATTATCATCTTGCAGCTACACACAGTGGTTCTGGTCCAGGACAGTATGAAGTAGGTGACCGATACCCCAGTGCTTACGATTATGGTGAAGCAGCACCACCTACGATGAGTAGCAGTGCGAATATTCAGCCCTCAGAAACAAATCTTGGCAACCCAGCAGAAACAGATGCTGGCCCGCCAAGGCATGGTGCAGAGACTCGCCCAATCAACATGTCCGTCATCTGGATAATGAAGGTGAGGCAGACCTCTGTGGCTCAGGCTCTGCCCGCCGTGACAGCCGACCCTGCGGCGCCGCAGGGGGCGGTTTATGTAGATAAACAGGGTAACGTAGGAGTGGGCACTTCAAAACCTGATGCAAGGCTGCACGTCAATGGGCCGCTTTTGGCGGAAGGCATTTCAGGCCTCACCTTCATTACCGAATCGCCCCCGGACTTTAGCGACTTCAACATCTTTGCATCGAGGGGCTGGATTCCGACGCCGCACACTATCTCGCTGGACAGCGCCGGGGTGTGGCTGGTCCTGTACACGGTAAGAGCGTTTAGGAGATACGGTGAAAGGGGTGACTGTACAGAACTTCGTTTTACAACTCAAACGGGGGGCGAGACTAGGGAGAGAACCTTTCCAGGGACTCACAGCGGCAACCTTAATCTGACTATTGGCACTACCAGCATGACCCATGTTTTCGCCGTCACCGGCCCGGACACAGTCACGGTCGAGGTTAAAGATGCCTGGAACACTGCCGCTGTCACAGTGCACATGAGCGGAGCCCATTTCACGGCGATTCGCCTGAAATAGACAGGAAAAGAGAAGGAGACTTTATATGAGTAAATCGGCAGTTATGAAAACCGGGGGTGGGGCGTCCGGTCAGGATGTGATCGCCCTACAGACTGAGGTCACAGATGCCAGGGGGATAAAGGCAACCCTCGGCAACCGGCTCGATGAATCGCTTATGGCCGGCGGGCAGCTTAGACTTAATAGCGTGGGGATAGAGCAGCTTGACGACACCGTGTCCAACAAGTTGGTTGACATCAACAGGATACACAGGGTGCCGCTTCTCCAGCAGACGCTATTCAGCAAACTTGTCACAGTATCTGTCGGAACATCTCCTGATTGCCTTGCCTTTGACGGCACGCACATCTGGGTAGCCAATTATTCAAGCAATAATGTGAGCAAGATCGATATTAACAGCAATACCGTTATAGTGACTGTTCCAGTGGGATTAAATCCTTCCGGTCTTACCTTTGACGGCACGTACATCTGGGTATGCAACAGGGGCGGCAACAGTATCAGCAAGATAGATATCGGCAGCAATACCGTTACGGCAACGGCAATCTTCATGTAGTATGGCAGGGATATACCTCCCAGAACGCTACTCTTAACGATACGAACCAGTCTATCTGGTATGCAAAGATGAAGCCTGACGGCACGATCATTATAGGCCCCGAACTAAAGATTACCCACCTTGCGACGCCGCCTGCCGGTGCGGCGAAAGGCGCCCTCAATTGGAACCAATATCCGAGGATTGCCGTAGACAGCGTAGGAAACCTGCGTCTCTTCTGGTGGGGCTATTCTGCCGGGACGCCTGTTATTCAAGGGTTCTGGCATGCCCTTCTCGACAAAAACGGCGCGGTAGTAAGCGGTTCTCCGGCAGTAAAGATTGCTAATGAACCGCCGAAACAGGTTAATGGTACTTATATGGGTGTTGCAGCCGGTCCCGAAGGGTCAGTCTATCTGCTTTTCAATTATTATATTAATAATATTTGGACTCCTTATTACATGGTTTTGAACGGGGCCGGAAATACAATTGTGGCTCCAACAAGCTTGTCGGGTTTAATGAAGGCAGGTGGAGGATATTTCTATATCAGGTGTGCTAAAACAGACAGTGACGGGAACATCCTGATCAGCGGGCAGGATTATCAAGGTAAGGGCCTTGTACAAAAGATCGACCTTGATGGCAATATTGTGCCTGATAAAGAGATTAAATATATGCGTATTGGCGAATCTGTCTGTATAGATGGCGACGACAACCTGCACCTGGTCTACGGTTTTGGCAACAACATCGGCTGGGCCAAGTTCGATAGGAGCGGTGGCATCGATAACGTCTCACTGACGGACCTGTTGACCAAATACAGGAAGTACAACTTTTAGGGGTCTATTTTTATTTAGGTAGAGGAGGAAGATAATGAAAAAGATTTACAAAGTGAAGATAAAGAAAAAGGGGAATAAGCTGCAATACCCGAAAGAACTGGGTAAGAAGTACGATTGTCTGGCCTTCAATACGGATTATACCGAGGCGGTGATAGAGGCCGATCTTACGGCGGCGAAGCATACAATTCTGACAGGGGTGACTGGCGTTACGCTCCTTTCAAAGGTCAAGGCCGCCGCCGTCATCAAAGAATATCAACCCGTAACTGTGACGGAAGCAAAAGTGAACAGGGGACAAAGGCGAAAAGAGAAAAAAGCGGCCAGAAAACATGGCGGCGGCTTCCCCGATATGGGGAGTGGGCCAGGAGGCATGTTCGGCTCTGATGCACTTAGTTACACAGCCGAAGGAGAACTGGAGGAGGAGACGATAGACCTCCCTCAGGAGGAGTGGATAGAGCCGGAGAAGATGCTCAATGGTTGGATTAACTTTGGAGGCGCCTACAACCCGGCAGGCTTCTTCATGGACAGTAACGGGATGGTGCATTTGAGAGGGCTGGTTAAAGGTGGAAAATTTTCTATCCAGAATGGTGCAGGCGTTGGCGATAAAAAAGGAACTGTATTTGTGTTGCCCGAAGGATACACTCCCTCAAATAGACAGCTTCATATGGTTGGAACTGGTCCTCCTGTAAGCCCTATAGCGGCGGCGCGAGTAGAGATTGCCAATAATGGTAGTGTTGTAGCTGTCACTGGAAGTGATGGCTGGCTCTCTCTTGACGGCATTTTATTCAGGGCGGCAGATTAAGGCAGCTTGTTGCGACAACATTGATGCAGATAAGTGACATGTCTGAAGATGCTTAACTCTGGCTGGTGAAGTAATTTTGAATGTGTAATTAATCTAGGAGGTTTAATATGAGCAGATCGGTAGTAATGAATAGAGGGGGCGGCGGGTTGACAAAATTACCGAGCGGATTTGCATCTGTAATTTCAGCTCTTGCCGATGATGTGACGATAAATCTCGACAGTGAACATAATAATATTGCCCTCAAGCCGGTTGAGGGCGACAATTCCATGCTCAATGCCACTGTCGGGATGGCCCTCGATGCAGCGAGGATAATGTATTCTCTCTATCTTGAATATCTGGATATTGGAGAACTCCGCAATGGTGAAATAGGGAGCCCTTCTATGATCAAACTCAATGCCTTTCTCAACCCTGAAAATTACTCTGCACTTTATGATCGGGGCGATGAGCGCAATGATTTCAAAAAAACTTTTCAAAAAAATATGCAGCCGCTGATTATAGAAACAGTCATTAACGTTCTAAACAAGCATTCCGACGGGGCAATTACGGCGGTGAGCTTAATAGATTTTGCAGAGACCTACGGTAGGAGAAACAGTTGGAACGGCGTCGCTGCAAGAAAGGCGCTGCTGGGCCAGTTTTACAAGCCGCTCTTCGGTTTTGACTCCGGTGAGCCGCCTGTTTTTGATCATAATACTGCAAACAAACTCAAGGACATAGTCTTGGAGTGTATTTCAGATTTATGGAAAAAGCTGGCAAATAACGTTCTTATCGGAGCACCCCAGGATGCTGTAATTGATGAAGTCATCACCAAAATCCTGACTGTCTACGACCAGTATAACGGGAGTCTGTATGACATGATGTCAAGAGCATTTGGTAATGGAACGGGCGGATCCGGTTTGTGTTTTTCTCTGGCCGATGCCAGCTATCAACCTCTTTATTCTCCAATCAGGGACATTCTTGTCAGTCCGGGTATTGATGGAAATGCGGGAGAAACATGGTTGATAACGGATGATTCTCTTATGAAATTAAGCAATGAATCTCTCATAAATTCAATAGATACTTATAGCAATACTTTCGGACAAGACCATCCTCAACCGGCAATAGTTGTGGATTTCCTGACGGATGTTACTATAGAAAGCGCAACGATTGCAGGGCAGGATATTATTATAAATGCCTACTGGACCGAGGCCGATGCGATTAGCGGAGCGGTCTCAACAGCATGGGGCGTCTTAAGGGTGCCGCTATCTACGGAATCACTCATTACAGATTTGCCTAATGTGACAGTCCTTAAATCTACCAGCCGACTCATGCCGGTAAAAGGTACACCCAGGAGCCAGCACGCAAGTATTGATATCAATCCCTTAGCCAAATTTCCGATTCGCTGCATTGGAAACGTGAATAGAGAGATCTTTATCGATTACAGTAAACTGCCGGAATTCTCAGCATCCTACCCAACTGATTTTTATTCAAGCTCTTTATTGCCTGATGAGAACAATTATCTTATTTCGGTCCGAGATTTTGAGGGCAAAAAAAATCTGTTTATCGGCGGCGATATTAATATTAAAGATTGGTGGGGAGTTGATAAGGTTTATTTCAACTTAAGGATTGCATTTCATGCCAGCCTGAATGTTGTGGGCGCAATAAATGACCAACTCATTATCAGTTATTATAACCAGACAGACTATAGACAGTATTGGGCATTTTTACCGCTCCGAACCTTCATGCCTGCTCAATGGGGAGAAAACAACACGGAACTCTTTATGAATTTGCTTGCTACAAAGATGTATGATGATGCACCGATGATAGCAGGTGTTGGCGATCCGGCAAATTCAGGTATTGCTACAGCCTTAGAGGAAGCAACGAATGCATCTATGTCCGATCAGATGCTTTCATTCGAGGAGGGAAATGTTTCCGATATTTTTTCCGATGACAGCAAAACTATATCTCTTTCATCTTCCAGTGATAGATCGGTCCGGTTTTATGAATGTTTTACCGATGGCTTTCCCAATCTGACCAGGAAAATTTTTATGGAGAATGGTTATGGGTTCAACCAGGTTTCACATGAGGTTGTTGGCAAACATCTGTTGGTAACAACTATTAACAGTAACTGCATAGAACATCAGTTAACTCAAATTCAGTAGTCAGGAGGGGATCATGGCAACGCTTTATTATACAGTAAAACCGGAAGTTATATCGGTGGTAAATTCAGGAATTGTTACGAATACTTCAATCCCTAAAGCGGTTATGGAGAAAGCCGATACCACTGAGCCTGAAAAAGAAATGGAAGCGGCTTCAGGTACAATCGCAGATGTTCCAATTGAAAGAAAAGTTGAGATGGTTATGGCCTCTGCCACTGTCCCGGTTACGGCAAAAGAGGCTAAAGTAGTTGTTGCTGCTGCTGAAATTCTTGTTAATGCTAAAGGTGCTGAAACGGTTGTAACTTCAGGTGAAGGGGTGGTGCATATCAAGTTGGATGAGGAATTGCCCCTATCAGATTTTGTAAAAAAGACCGGGAAAGCGGCCTTTGTCAATGCAAAAAAGGCCGGAAAGGTTAAGGCTGAAAAAAAGAAAAAAAAGAAAAAGAAATTACCCGGTTTGCAGCGAATGGATGATGCAGCAGGGTGGACACTGGAGTCGTATTCAACGAGAAAGGCTATTTTGCAAATTACAGCCGTTTCCATGGGAGTACCTGCTTTGAGAGTCATCCTGGCCGGGGGAAGGGGCGATACTATTTATATCGGTCATAACTTTGCAATGTCCGAGTCGGCAACAAGTCTGAAAATCAGGCTCTTAACTAATTGTTCCGAGGAAGATTCCATATCCCTTGGCATTGTGCTCACTACGGATAAGGAACGCCCATGGTTAGAAATTGACCCGGTTCAGCTTGAAAAGGGTTCATGGAAAGAGATGGAGTTTGATCTGGCGGCTCTGAAAGCAGGTAAAGCCGCGAAGAAGATTACTAAGGTGAATAAGATTATTTTGACCGTTAAAAGCGACAGTGAAGAAGGTTTTTTATTAATTGAAAATATGGACTTATGGTGATTCTAAACAAGGGTAAAGATTTGGAAAAAGTGTAAAAGACTGTTGCTGAAATTTAAGCCAGCATCTTTTACTTCAAAAGATTTAATGCTAACAGGAGGTAATTATGGCATCAAGGAAACTGGAAGACATTGTGCCGCCGGTCAAAGAATTGTCATAAAAATACAATTAATATTTAAAGGAGGTAGTTATGGGATTTTCATTATCAAGTATATTCAGTTCGGGCGTCGGAGCTTTTGTAGAAAAAATCGGAAACGTGGCGGACGAGTTCCACCTGAGTGGAGAGGAAAAACAGAAATTCAAGCTGGAGATGGAATCTCTTCTGCAAAAGCGGGATTCCGAGATAGAGCAGACCCTTCGTAAAGAGATGGAGGCGAAGGAACGGGTAATGGTGGCGGAACTGACGCAGGGCGACAACTTTACAAAAAGGGCGCGCCCTACTGTCGTCTATGCCGGTCTCGGTTATATAGGGATAAATTATGTGGTGTTCCCCATCCTGGCGACGTTGTCCGGTGCTGAAAAAAATGCGCTTCCTCCGTTGCCGCCGGAATTCTGGTACGGATGGTCCGGCATCGTAGCGACCTGGAGCCTGGGGCGTTCCGCAGAAAAAATGGGAGCCAATAATAAACTGACTCGGGCCATTACCGGGAGTAGCCCGACCGGTGGACAATCTTCAGACGGCACAGTGGGGTGACTTATGGAAATCGTTGATAACAGGATTAAGGGGAAGAAGGTTTCATTTACTGACTCGCCCAATCACAGCGGGACATTTGCTGAGGGGCAGCCCGACAGCATAATAATACATTATACAGCCGGACGTTCGGGGGAGTCCTCTGCAAACTATATGTGCAAGCCCGAGGCAAAGGCATCGGCCCATCTTGTCGTCGGCAGAGACGAAAAGATAATACAACTGGTGCCTTTCGATACTATTGCCTGGCATGCCGGAAGAAGCAGTTATGACGGGAGGAAAGGTTTTAACAACTACTCCATAGGGATCGAAATAGATAACGCTGGGAGGCTAACACAAGGCGGAGACAAGTTCGTTTCCTGGTTCGGTAAGACCTACGAAGCCGACGAGGTGGTAGAGGCTGTCCACCGGAATGAGAATACCCCGTCATTTTGGCATCGCTACAGCGAGTGGCAAATCTCCGCTGTAGAGGAAATTTGTTCCGCACTGGTGCAGGAATACGGGATAAAGATGATTCTGGGCCACGAAGAAATAGCGCCGAGAAGGAAGTCAGACCCTGGCCCCGCTTTTCCCCTTGAGATACTCAAGCAGAGGGTACTCGTGCGAGACAGGTCTCATGATGAAGCAGGAGAGGAACCTCTTAGCCGTAATGCCGGACTGGTGACGGCAAACCAGTTGAATATCAGGTCTATGCCGATAAATGGCGAAACCGTTGCGCCCCCATTACAGAAGGGGACGTTTGTGGAAATTCTTCGCGAAAAAGATGGCTGGTATGAAGTGGACGTGAAGACAAGGGGCTGGGTGAAAAAGGATTATATAAAAACATAATGATTTAATATTTGTCGGATGATCAGACGACATATCATTCGAAATCGTGAGGTAAAACGGAATTATGCCGGCGAAGTAAGGTCAGACAAGGAGGGCACTGCAATGTATCAAAACATAACCAAAACTCTCGCCATATTCGGAGGCGGTGCGGCGCTATTTTATACAATTGGTTTTACCATCGTCAAGACCTATACATACAAGGTTGGACTCGACGGGATGTTCTGGTTTACGAAGGAGTTTTACATCGATGCCGGCGCATCCTTCCTCCTGGAGATGGTGAGGGCTCCTTTAATGTCGCCCTTTCTATTTCTGCTTTACCTGCTGTTGCTCATGTTGCTTCTTCCTAAGGAAAAGAACCTGCTCCTCTTCGAAGAAGAGGGAAGTACGGCCAAAAAAGAAGAAGTGGTGGCTAGCAAAAACCTGTTGATGATTAAGCTTCTCATTATTTTTTTACTCCTCCTGGCAACATTCCTCTATGCAATTAATTACGACAAGCTTCTGGGCAATACGTTCTTTCTTAAGTTTATCGGTTACGTTACCTTGAATCCGGCAAACAAGCCTTTTTCTGATACCCAAAAGTCGCTTCTATTTTTCAGCTTCGTTATGCCGATGATTATTGCATTCGGTATTTTGCTTTACCGTTTCCGCCTTTGTTTCAGCGGAGGCCACAAAAACAGGCTCTTTTATCGAATCGCGGCCGTAATCTACATCGTATTTTTCGCGATAATCCCTATCTCCTACGGTCTCCACCTTTATGACTGGAAACTCGTTCCTGTAAAGGATTCCGGGTTTTTCGAGGAAGTTACTTCAGCAGTAAAGGGAGAGAGCTATGATGCGCCGGGCGAAGAGAGCTTAAATGTCTGGCTCCTCGGGCGGTTTGGAGACAAGTACCTCTTCTTTACAAAAAAGGGTGAGAATGGAGATGGCATAATTGAGGTAATTAACGAGGGGAAAATAAGGCGTCTCAATTTTGACCCCGGCACTTCGGCATCGTTGAGATACCAGATGGAAAAAAAGGTGGAAACAAGCGTGGCCCAATTTATTGAGGAGGCGGGTTCCGCCTTCAACTACCTGGAATTATCGGAGGCGATGGAATGAAAATAATGATCATTGTTTTGAGCCTTGTACTGTTTATAGTGACTTCCGGAGAGGAAGCTTTTGCCAAGGGGCTCTACCTTAAAAGAGGGGTTGGTATACAGGGTTTCCTTGAGATCGGTAAGGAGGCTGAAATCGCCGGGCGGGAGGAACTGTTCGCCGGATATCATGAGGAGTACGGCCTTACCTTTGAGCAGCACAAGGAATCTGGGGCTATCCTTACACTTAAATGCAATATTGTGAGATGCAAGACAGACAACAATATTGGCGTGGGTTCGGTAAAAAAAGATGTTATGAGACGTTTTGGCCCGCCCCTCGAAGAAAAGAGCTTTAATGGAGATAAAAAACTTTTCATCTCATATGATGGGGTGGCGTTTATTATCACAGAAGGCCGCGTAAATACGATATTTATAATACCGATCATGAAAAAGAAGTGACCCTCTTTGTCTGTGGTCCAGGCCTATTGATAAAAAAGGAACTGTAACTTAACGCAATATGTTTTCCGGTGAGGTGGCGCTATGAAAATTTCAAGAAAGGGAAGGAACAAAAGGACGTCGGGCAGAGCCAAACCTGCTTTACAGGCGAAGGAGAATAACGCGCATAAATCTTCAGGCTCCCCTCAATCCGGAATCCTGAAGCTCCAACGGACAATTGGAAACCAAGCAGTCCAGCGACTCTATGAAACGGGGCAGCTCCAGGCGAAACTGAAGATCGGCCAGCCGAACGACAGATTTGAACGGGAGGCCGACTCTGTTGCCGACAGGGTGATGACTATGGCCGAGCCGAAAGTGAACAGGCAGGAGAATAAGGATGAAGAGGAAATCCAGGCCAAACCGCTTGCCGAATCTATAACGCCCCTCGTCCAGAGGGAGGTCGCGCCGGAAGAGGAGGAACTGCAAAAGCAGCCGGAGGAAGAGGTACAGAAGCAGCCCCAAGAAGAGGAGGAGATACAGAAACAACCGGAAGAGGAAGAGGAGACAGCGCAGGCCAAGGGAGAAGGCGGTACGCCCTCGATTTTCCCTGATCTCGAAAGCGGTATCAACTCCATCCGTGGCGGCGGACATTCCCTCCCTGAATCTACCCGTTCATTTATGGAACCCCGCTTCGGCGCCGACTTTAGCGGCGTCAAGGTGCACACCGGTTCCAATGCCAACCATCTGGCACGGAGTATTAACGCTAAGGCATTTACTTTAGGGAAGGATGTCGTTTTCGGCCCCGGCCAGTATTCACCGGGGACATCCAGCGGCAAAAAACTACTAGCCCATGAGTTGACGCATACGGTGCAGCAGGGGGGTGGATTAAATAGTGACAGAAGTTTTCTGCGCAGGAAAAAACTAACTGAGGAGTTTAGCGGTGGGAAGTTTTCGGAGAAGGAACTTCAAGATTATCTCAAATATCTGGATAAAATCAAATTAATTGAAGATGGTTTTTATAGCGACAATAAGGCCCGGGAAGTTGTTCGTCGTTGGTTAAGGGGAGACAGCAGTTATATTCTGCCAGTACGTCGTAAGATACTATTGATTCAGGAAATGCTATCCGGTTTTACTGGCGATGATGATGAAAATGCTATATTTGCGCTCTTGAAAGGATCTACAGATGTTGAGTTGAAGGAAATAATAGGAAAAATCGGGATAGAGAACATCAGAGCTGATTTTCATGGGGAGGAGTTAAAAAAGTTCGATTTACTGCTTAATCGGACAAAGTTGCTGAAGATCAAATCTGCTAAAGCGGATAAAGAAGTTTTCGATGCGGAAACGATTCTTGAATTACAGCAAAGATTTACATCAAATGCAGAACCTACTAATCGATTAAATTGTATTCTTATTATACGTGAATTGGCTCCTAAGTTGTTTGGTGCTGACGCGAAGATAGCTAAGAAGGTAGAAAAAAAATTAGGTTCTCTAAAAGGTAAAAATATAAAAATGACGAAATTAGCTGAAACTCTAAGCAAGCTAAAGTTAGCTATAAGTAGTGCCAAAATAAAATTTGACAAGGGTAACGGGCTAAAAAAACCTGAAAATATGGGAAGTAGTGCTTGGGATGTAATTATTGGTCAGGTCGGTAAAAAGTACGGTTGGCATGTATTTGGTATGGCTGTTTTCGATGGTTACCACAGTGTTACGGTATTGGTGGACAACCGTCCCGATGGGACTAAAGTTTATTGGGCTGATCAATGGAGAATTGCTCCCGGTGATGACTTTTATCAGGAGGAAGGTTCTGTCTCGGGCTTTAGGCGTTATGAAAAAGGTAGCTTTGATAAATTTATTAAAGAAAAAACAATACAGTGGTGGGAAAAAGTATTTAATGAAAAAAGAAAACGATATTCAACAACTCTGCATATTTGGAAGTTTCTTCCTAAACCATAATCAGACGAATTTTTTGGTTGGTGCAAAGGACTGAAGGAAAGGTCTTGAAATTTGACAGCATATGTAGGTTGAGTCACCACCCTTTTAATCCAACATAAGCTTAAAAAACAAATAAACCCATGCATCAAAAAGTAAACGCAGAAAAAACAACTGACTCCAAAAGCAGCGCCGCTCTTGCGGTCACGCCCAGGGTTGCGTCGCGCCCCTCCTTTTCGTCTCAGGAGAAGCTTTTACAACTCCACCGTCAATACGGCAATGCTGCGGTGCAACGCATGTACGAGTCCGGTCAGCTCCAGGCGAAGCTGAATATCGGCCTGCCGGGGGACAAATATGAACAGGAAGCGGACGACCTTGCCGACCGGGTGATGAGCATGCCCGATTCGCAGATACGCCCCAAACCTACCTGACCAATTACAAAATGTTCCCAGGGTGGGGACAAAGAATCGCTCCAAACAAAACCGATAGCCGAAACGATAACCCCCCTTGTCCAGAGACAGCCCGGATCTTCGGTTGAAGAGGGCAGACTATCTTCAAACTACAGGCAATTGCAGCCTCATTTGCAACCGTTTAACGCGCAGACACTGAAGCTCGCCACCGATTTATCCACTGTCAGAAACCAAACAGCGGCTGCAAAGATTGTTAAAGCTGCCGGTAAAAAGCTATGGGAAGTCGCCACACTGCGTGCTCAAACCAAGCATGACGACCGACCTTTATATTGGACGCGTTTGAAGATGATACAGAAAATTCGCAAGGTTGGAATTCGATTGAAGCTCAACACCACCATGCTCCAGGCACTGGCAAATGTTTTTGAGAATGCCTCACGGGGGATGACTAGTGCCGATTTTTCTACAGTGGCTTCTGGAGATAAAAGAATTTTAATCACAGGCTTTGATCCTTTTGCATTAAATAGCAATATTCAAAGGTCGAACCCTTCGGGCGCTGTAGCGCTTGCCCTGGACGGTCAGAGGGTTGTGAAGGGATCGATTGCCGGGAGGATTGAAAGCGCTATATTTCCGGTTCGTTTTCGCGATTTCAACCAGGGTATGGTGGAAAACTTTGTTCGCCCCCGTATAACCGGATCTAAGCCTGTGCATATGGTAATGACAATCAGTCTCGATGCGGGTGCTAGCAACTATGAAATTGAACGGTGGGCGGGTAGAAATAGAACCAATAAATATCAGGATAATGAAAACAGATATGGTGATGCATCAGGGCCGTCTTCTACGCAGATTAAACCGCCGGGGCTGACGACAGGATCCAGCCAGAAACAATTTTATGAGACTAAATTGCCGCATGCCGAAATGACCAAGTTGCCTGGTGTGATTCTCGACAGTTCTCGCAGCCCTGCTTCTGGAACAGGCGCGGCAATTAGTGGCTCTGGCGGATCGTATTTATCGAATGAAATATTTTACCGGAGCCGGTTGCTTCAGGAAAATATTGGAGGAAAAACTTTAAATATTAAAATCGGGCATTTGCATGTTCCTGCGGTGGCAAAAAACCGATCTCAGGCCGACATCATTCAAAAAGTGAAAGATATAATAATAAAAGCTCTGCCTTCAATCTAATTATCGAAACAATGACAAAAAAGAAGTCCCCCGAAGATAATCTCAAAGACCTCCTCTCGGCTTTAACTGACGACACGTCCTCCGGTTTCCGCTACACCCACTCCCGCCTTACCGTTAATACGAAGAAGGTACTGGAGGCTTCCGCCTTCCTCTACGCCCTCATCGAATTGCTCGATGAAAAGGGGATCATGCCGATCAAAGAGATAGACGAGCGGATGAAGGAGGTTGCCGGGCGGCTGGTGAAGAAGTACGAAGAGAGCCGGGTAGGGCTTCTTCATCAGGACCCGGAAGAGGACAAATATACTTTCAATAAACATCCCAATATCAATTGCGGCGACAGGCTGAAAACCTGCAAGGCCGTATGTTGCAAAATTCCATTTGCTCTTTCGAAGCAAGACGTGGAAGAGGGAAAAGTCCGGTGGGAATTCGGCAGGCCCTACCTGATCGGTCATGATGAAGACGGCTACTGTACACACATCGACAGGGAGACATTCAAATGCGGGGCCTATGAAAAGAGACCCCTTCCCTGCCGGGGATTTGACTGCCGGGAGAATGAAAAATGGCCCGTCTGGAAGGATTTTGATAAGAAGGTCGTTAATAAAGAATTCGACAAACAGGTCGATGAAAGCTGTGAGACCATGTACAGGTGTCCGTTGTAAAAAAAACTGCAGATGCAGGAATTTAAAAAAAGGGAGGTAATAAAATGGGAAGAGCAAAGTTCCAGACCTACAAGGGAGGAGACGGCCAGTATTATTTTCGGCTCGTCGCGGAGAACGGGGAAAAATTGCTGAGAAGTGAGGGGTATTCATCAAAGGCCGGATGTGAGAACGGCATTGCTTCCGTCAAAGAGAACGCTTCTCAAGACGGACGATATCGTAAAGAGACCTCATCTGACGGGCAATACTATTTCAATTTAGCTGCAGCAAATGGTGAAATCATCGGGACAAGTGAACTTTATTCAACAGAAGGGAGCCGTGATGCGGGGATCGAAACGGTGAAAAGGACGGCGCCGGGCGCCGTCCTTGAGGAAACGGCATAGATTCTTGAGATGAGCAGGTTACTATGAACATCTGGACAAAAAAATATATGCTCAGGCCCGTGGCCCACTGCAGCAGCGGTTGTTAGTGTTGACGGCGTGAAAGAGGTAGTCTATCTTTCAATCGTCACGGCGTCGATCTCCTTTACTGTGGCGGAGGCGAAACTCTTTCTCTCTTTCAGAGATTGGCTGAAGAGGAAGAATGCCTTTTTCGGGGAGATGGTCTCCTGCGGGTACTGCTTCGGCCACTGGGTTGCTTTTGCGCTTGTCGCCCTTTACAGGCCTAAGCTTTTCGAACAGTGGTGGCTGTTTGATTATTTTCTGACTGCGCTGGTGATTGCCTGGTTTGCCGCTTTACAGTGGGCCATCATGTGCTGGCTTATGAAGTTGACGGGGAAATAAAAACAGGCATATAAATCCTATGACTCAAAAAGCAGCCACAGCAAAAACGACTGATTCAAAAAACAGCGCTGCTCCTGCTGCAGTTTCGAAGCTTGCGTCACAGCCTTCTCTTTCTCCACAAGAGCAACTGTTACAACTCCACCGTCAATACGGCAACCGCGCTGTCCAGATGATGTACGAGACGGGCCAGCTCCAGGCGAAGCTGAATATCGGCCCGCCGGGGGACAGGTACGAGCGGGAGGCCGACTCTGTCGCCGAGCGCGTGATGAGCATGGCCAACCCGCAGATTCGCCCCAAACCTACCTGACAGGAAAAGGCCTGTTCCCGGTCCGGGGACGAAGAATCTATTCAAACCAAGCCGCTTGCCGAGACGATAACTTCCCTCGTTCAGCGGGAGGCAGCGCCGGAAGAGGAGGTGGAGGTTCAGAAACAGCCGGAAGAGGAGGAAGAAAAAACGGCTCAGGCCAAAAGCGACAGCGGCACGCCCTCCGTGTCCCCCTCTGTCGAAAACGGCATCAACTCTCTCCGGGGCGGCGGGCAGCCACTCTCGGCTTCAGACAGTGCCTTTATGGAGCCACGTTTTGGCCGTGATTTCAGCCAAGTGCGAGTCCATACCGACAGCAAAGCCAACCATGTCGCCCGTTCTATCAATGCCAAGGCGTTTACCCTGGGTAAGGATGTGGTGTTCGGTGGGGGGCAGTATGCGCCGGGTACACATTCTGGTAGAAAATTGTTGGCGCACGAATTGACCCATGTTATCCAGCAGAACCTGTCGCACAGCCGAGATGTCCTAGCGAGAAATCCTACAGGATCAAAACTTACACCCGCACAAAAGGCCCTCAAGGCCATTGACGAATTTAAAAAACGTACCACAGGCCCTCAGGCATTTCCAAAGCTCAGCAGAGGAACAGTTGCCGACGAACTGAAACAGCGCGTGATCAATCCCTCCCTGATCAACCAGTCGGGTTTACCACTGTGTGGGCCTGCCGCATTCGTCTATGTCTGGGCTAAGCGCAACATCCTGGACTATGTCAATTTTGCCGTGGACCTCTTTGAGAAAGGGAAAGGTAAACTCGGAAGCCTGGAGATATCTCCAGGCTCGGATCTAAAGTCGAAATCGCCGGGCAGCTACAAATGGAAAATGGGCCTAAAGCCTGCCCAGGCGGACTGGATTGTCCTCTCCAGTATTCGTGACTGGGAGAACGACATGATAGATTTCGAAGGCGGGCCAACCGAGACGACGGCTGGCGGAACAGGCGAGGGGGACATTATCAAATGGTTAGGGGAGCTTGGTTTTTCCAAAGTCAAGGATGATGTGGACCGTATCTTCGGCGATGATGTCGACGATGCCAAGAAGGTTGATAAGAGCGTGGGACTGGGTAACTATATCCTTTTATGCGTCGATGCGCATATGATTGCTCCGAGCATGAAAAAGGAGGGGAGCGCTAATCACTGGGTCGTACTCGTAGGTAACTTCAAATTCTCCAAGGGACGCGTTGCTTTTCGGTGTTACACCTGGGGCGGGTTCAGGGATGTCGACGTAACAGCGGATAAATTCAATGCGACTTACTACGGTGCCATCATTGCAACTAAATAATGTTTGCATAATAAACTTTACATAACGAGGTTGTAGCTTATGTCGGAACCAGATATGCCGAGAACAGAATATACCGGACCGCATCATGGGTGCCCGATGAGGATCCCGCATGCACACAGGTTGAAACATGTGGCGAACGGGTATGTGCTGGATCATCTCGTGCTTACCGATGAGGTGATATCTGAGGTCATTGCACTATTGGGGGATGAACAAGCCGATTGTCGTCAGTTCGCCGCGCGTAATTTGCACGATGCGCCTCCGGTTCGCGCGGCGTCGCCTCTACAAGAAGCGCTCGGGCGCGAGACGGATGCCTTTACCGCCGGACTCATTATCAGCGCCTTGGGTACTTTGAAACTGCCCGTGGTCGTACCGGCGATCGAAAGATGGGTAGCCCGAGCGGATGAGGCGTTCATCGCTTACAATATAATAGAGAGCTACCTACAATTATTGATGGTCATCGATTGTGAGGAGGTCGGCCGGAATGTGTTTTGCGTAGCCATAGGGCAGACGCTGGTTAAGTTCTCCCAGTCCGAAGATCCGAGTGTCGCGCAGGAGGCAAAACGTATATTGGATCTATTTGGATTGTTGGATGAATTAGGCGAGAGGTAATTGGGCAACAGATTGTATGTCTTGGAGTTGGGCCACGTTAAGTAGTTGAAAAGTAAAAAGTTTGTCTTGAAAAAAGAGGCTATTTTGAGGCCTATATCATCCACTTTGCAGTCAAAAACGCATATTTGCAAATCTGGGGGTGGGAAAAGGGGAAGGGTTTTAATATTGATGTGAGCAGCCACGAAGGGCGCAATAATTGAAAGGCATTGCATCGGATGCTTGTTTTTACACTTTCAAGGGATAATAAATGAACATCTGGACGAAAAAATATATGCCCCGCCCCGTGGCGCATTGCGACGAATGTTTAAAACAATTTTGTTGTGTGGATATAAGAAAACACCTGATGTAATACACATAACTTATTGCCTCAACATTTTGAAATGATGGGAAAATGACCTCTGCGGGTTTACCTACAGGTCGGCAAAGGGTTCCATAATCAAAATTCAGGTAAAAATATCTTATGACAAAAAAAGCAACAACAAATATAGCGGATTCCAAAAGCAGCGCCGATAAAGTGTCTGCATCCAGAGTTGCAACGCCTCCTTCTTTATCACCGCAGGACCGGTTGCTGCAACTCCACAGTCAATACGGCAATTGGGCCGTACAGCGGATGTTCGAAACCGGCCAGTTGCAGGCGAAGCTGAACATCGGTGCTCCCGGCGACAGGTACGAGCGGGAGGCGGACAGTGTCGCCGACCGGGTGATAAGCATGCCCGACCCGCAGATCCGCCCCAAACCTACCTGACAGGAAGAGGCCTGTTCCCGGTCCGGGGACGAAGAATCGATCCAGACCAAGCCGCTAGCCGAGACGATTACCCCCCTCGTCCAGCGCGAAGCTACGCCGGAAGAAGAATTGCAGGAAAAGGAAGAGGATAAAGAGGAAGAGCTACAGGGGAAGTTTCTTCAGAGAGAAGTTGAAGATGAGGAGGTGCAAAAAGCACCTGAAGAAGACGAAGTCCAGGCGAAGGAGGATGCTGCTAACCTCCCCTCCTTGCCAAGGAGGGGAGAACCGGGTTCCTCCCTTTTACAAGGGGAGGCAAGGAGGGGTGGTTTTGACCTTCAACGGCAGCCGGAAGAAGAGGAGACAGCACAGGCCAAAGGGGAGGGCGGTGCGCCCTCGGTCTCTCCCTCCGTCGAAAGCGGCATAAACTCAATTCGGGGCGGCGGCCAGCCCCTCCCCGAATCTACCCGTTCATTCATGGAGCCCCGCTTCGGCGCGGACTTCAGCGGTGTCCGCGTCCACACCGATTCCAATGCAAATCACTTGGCCCGCAGCATCAATGCAAAGGCATTTACACTAGGTAAAGATATTGTCTTCGGGCCTGGGCAGCATTCGCCGGTAACGGCTGAGGGGAAAAGGCTGATGGCTCATGAACTGACCCATACCATACAGCAAACTGGGGTTGGATCGCCAATGTCCAAACTACAGCGCGAGGAAGCGATCTCTGGTTTTACGCCGAAAGAGGTCGAGGAATACAGTGAGGAGTATGGAGCGGTCGGGGCGGAAACCGGGGAGGAGGCCCGTAAAACAACGGGGGAAAAAGAGGGCATCACCGTACGCAAGCCGGGTATAATGGCTTGCACCCCCAAGTCACCGAATGCGCAGTATCTTAGAAAACTCCCAACAACATTAACCGGCACCAATGTTGTCGTTACCTTGAAATTCAATGACCGGATATTTGTAGAGGAAAGCGGTGGTGCCGGTAATAAATGGTACAAAATTGTTACCTCAACGGGGAAACTGGGTTGGGTTCCCTTCGCCTCCGTGGCACTAGACCCCCCGGAGCCTAATGCGAATTTGTACCGGGTGAAGCAGGGAGAAACTCCATTTGGTATCGCCTCACGCTGGTATGGTCCATTCCAGAGCTGGTGGATGATCGGGTCGAAGGGGCACGGCGATGCTCGTTTCTACATATCCGCGTTGGCATTTGTTAACAAAGGCAGGGCGGGCATGCCGAGTCCGGACAGCCTAAAGTCGGTTTCTGCTTGGAAATCTGTAACGCTCATATCCGAGCATACAATTTGGAAACCGAGTAAGTCGTTTCTGAATTTACTTCAAGGCAAGGTCAGTTCAGGCTCGATCACTCGTGAGTTGTGGGAAGAAGTAAAAAAGGCCGCTAAGACTGTCTGGGGCTGGATTGTCTATGCTGCCGCTTTTGTCGCCGGTCTGCTATATGGTGCCGTCGAGTCTGTGTACGATTTGTTTGCCGGTGTTGTAGATTTGGTGAAGATGATCTGGAGTATCGGTAAGAGCATCTTTACGGGTAATTTTATCCAGGATGCTAAATCTTTGTGGAACGACCTCAAAAAGATCAGTTTCTCCGGTTTGGCAAAGGCGTTCCTGAAAAAATGGAATACCGCAGATCCTTGGGACCAGGGTTTCTTCCGTGGACGTGTTCTCGGTTACATCATCATGGAAATCTTAATGCTGGTGTTCTCGGGCGGTATCCTCACCGCGTTAAAATGGACAGGTAAGTTCGCCAAAATTGGCGCCTTGATCGCCAAGCTGCCCCGCATCGCCAAGGTGGCAAGGGTCGCGCAGAATGCTAAGTTTCCGGGCAAGGTGAAGAAATTTATGAATGTTCGCTTTGCCGGTAAGCTCGGGACAAGGGGCGCGAAGATACTAGGGGGCATTAAAAAGGGCAGAGTGGCCATAGAGACTTATCTGAAGTCCGCCGAGCACATTAACAAACGGGTGGCGTCTTTTAAGAAATATATGGCCCGGGGCGGCACGAAGAGTAGGGCGGCATACGATAAATTATATGATACACTGACACGCAACCGCATGGTGGGTGCCTTGGCCGAAAAGCAATTCCAGCGCATCATGGCGGGCGGCCCAAAATCTTACTGGGTACGGGTTGGAGGAAAGAATGTCCTGCGCAAGGTTGATAATGTCCTTGGGAATGTCGCCCGAGAGGTCAAGTCCGGTCCCCTGAAGCTGACGCCGTTCATCAGAAAACAAATTTTGAAGGATATACAGCTAATTAAAACCAAAGGCCTCAAGGTAGAGTGGCATTTATTAGCCGGAGGAGACCCGAAGGCCATTGCGGCCTTGCATAAAGCAGGAATCAAGGTTATCATTTATTAGACCGTCTAACGCTAACCCTTATGAAATGTGAGAGATAACTATGTCCAAATTGACCAAGATTATGAGAGATGATTACGAAGAATTTTTAGTCGAAATTCCACTGATGCTTGAGGACCTGCAGGAGTTACTCAGCATGAGTCGAGAGTATCGAGACGTTGAAGTGGGCTACAACGATGAAACGCTTAATCGTATAGAGGCTTATTATTTGGATGTATTGGATGGCAAAGAACAGACAGGCATTTCTCAAGCTCGTATAAACCGTATATTCATTGCCTATGTGGGCGAAGCAGTTATAGAACGAGCTGAAAACAAAGTTGCCAAATGGGCGCTCAATCCGGTAGAGGGCGACCCGTCCTTTGGTACTCCGGTCATAATCGATTGGGCAAAGGATGAGGGGATAGCAATAAGCCCTGTCGAGCGTCGAGAATTGTTGATAGAAAACAGGGCGCCTTTTCTGTGCGAACTCGTTAATTACTGCGAGACTAAACAAAAGTTTGAAGAGGATTTTTTTAAGGAATTCGACTAGGGCGTGATACTGAGTAGTGGCGCACTTGCAATTAAATATATTTAAAAGAATTGTAAGCAGATTCACTTTTAAGCTTTAATACCGTGACAAAAGAGGTACATGGACATGGCGAAGCGATTAGGTGTGAGGATAGGAAGGCGACGGGGGCGCAGAAATATCCCTGTTCAAGATGTGGAACACGCCGATGTTTTCACATCTAATCTTAAATCAGTCCGGTAGGGTGCAATAACCAAGGGACATTGCGCCGCATGTTTTAAGGTTTTGTTTTAAACTCGATGTAACGAAGAATATATGAGACTAAGTTTTCCCTGAATTTGCAAAGCTTCTTATTTAGTAGCCAGAACTCAACAGTGTCACTTCTTCTCAAAATGCAGCAGCCTGTTCCCCACATCCACCTTGTCAGCGATGATGGTGTCGCCTTCCATAAAATGACCTTCCAGTATTTCCATGGCGAGCGGGTCCTGGATCTCACGCTGGATCGCCCGCTTTAAGGGGCGCGCCCCGAATTGGAGGACGAACCCGGCGGAGGCGAGTTTTTCTTTTGCCGCCTCGGTCAACTCGAGAATATCTCAATTTCACGATCCTTCATAGTTTCTACAAGGGCATAAGACTCCCTGTCTTAACTTCATCACTCCCCCAACAAAAAAAGCCCTGTTTACACAGGGCTTTTTCATTTAGAAGACTAGCTCTTTTTCAGGCCGGGGAGATGCAGTAGAGGCATTCTCCCTTCCCTTCGATGACGGAGCCTTCCAGCTTGTAGGACTGTTCCGGCGCAGCACTTTTGATAAATCCGGATATCCATGCCCCGGTAATTTTGCACATCACATCGAGCGGTGCACCGGCCGATGTCCAGTTGTCGCTGTGAAGGCATTCCGACTGGTGAATTTTGAGGGTTGCCCCTTCCATCTCCGGTTTGGCGCCTGCATCGCAGGGCATGCCGTCAAGCTGCCGGTCGTAGAGGGCGCGGTAAAGCGACTCCATATTTCCCGCTTCGATTTCGCCGAGGGCCTCTTTCCCCACGCTCAGCCCGAATTCAGCCGCTGCGCTGACGGCGCTTTCCGCCGCCTGATCGCCGAACTTGCCTACAAAGGCCCCAACAAGCGCCCCTTCGCGCGCCTCCACCATGCGGATCAACCCGGAGAGGAAAGGGTGGATGGGGGAATCGCCGATAATATCTTCCAGGTCTAGACCCACGGGAAAAGCGGCGTAGTTGTCATCCACTCCGGCGATGAGTGCATCCGCCTCGTTTGTAAAGGCAGCCCGAAAGGCTTCCTCGATTGCCTGGGAACGTCCTGCCCCGACCTGGATTTTGTTGTAGAGCCACCGGTGAATCGGTCCTAGAAACATGCTCATAGTCTATTCTCCTCCTTGGTTATGAATCCCTGACGGGTGAATTCCCCACGGCTTGTTGCGATAAAAAGGGGATGCAGCCTCCGCGCATAGTCCTGCTGGTTGCGCCGATGGCGTTGAATCGCTCTTTTATACACCATTTCTGCCGGATATAACAAGGAGAATCGGATTTTTAAAATTGTCATTTGCCCCCAATCATGGTAGATTTTGCACGGTAAAAAGAGATATTACAAAAAGGCTTTCAAGGTGCTCCAATGAACATAGAAGAGATCAGAAAGAACTTCCCCGTCACAAAAAAACTCGTCTATTTTAACCATGCCGCCGTAGCGCCGCTTCCCCTTTCTACGGCAGGGCGGGTGGAGGATTTTCTTCGGGACTACACCGAAAACGGCTGTTTAAACTACCCGGAATGGATCAAGGTTCAGGAGAGAACGCGCCGCCTTGTCGCCGATCTGATGGGTGCAAAGGCGGAAGAAATCGCCCTCGTGAAGAACACCTCCACGGGGATCTCCATGGTGGCGCGAGGGCTCAAGTGGCAGGCGGGAGAGAACGTGATTATCCCCGAAGGGGAATTCCCCGCCAACGCCTACCCCTGGTTTGCCCTGAAGGAGCAGGGGGTAGAGGTGAGAATTGTAAAGGAGCGGGAGGGGCGTCTTAACCCGGCGGACTTCGAGGCGCTCATCGATGAAAAGACGCGGCTTATTTCGCTCAGTTGGGTAGAGTTCGCCACCGGATTCATGAACGACCTCGCCGCCATCGGCGAGATATGCAGGCGGAAAAATGTCCTCTATTGCGTAGACGCCATTCAGGGGCTCGGTGTTTTCGAGATGGATGTGGAAAAATTCGGCATCGATTTCCTCGCCGCCGACGGCCACAAGTGGCTCCTTGCTCCCGAGGGGATCGGTATCCTCTACGTCTCCGACCGGGTGCGGGACGATCTTTCTCCCGTCACCGTGGGGTGGAACAGCGTGGAAGACCCCTCTACCTATCTCCCGTACCACTTTGAAAAATTGAGAAAGGACGCCCGAAAATTTGAGGAGGGGAGTCCCAACCTGCTCGGCACATTCGCTCTTGGGGCCTCAATTGAGATGCTGCTCGAAACAGGCATCCCGGAGATAGGAAAACGGATTTTAAAACTTACGGACAGGCTGGCAGAAGGGCTTTTAGAAGGGGGATATCAAATTCTTTCGCCGCGCGGTGAAGGAGAGAAATCGGGTATTCTCATCTTTACCAGCGGGTCCGGGGAAAGTGACGCCCACCTCTTCGATCACCTCAACGGGAAGGGAATATTCACGGCCCTTCGGGGTGGAGGAATAAGGCTTTCGCCCCACTTCTACAACAGCGAAGAAGAAATTGAAAATTTTTTTGCGGCCCTTGAAACGGCGTGACGACGAGAGAGCAAAAAAAATATGCTCAGAGCAGGTGGCTTTGCTTTGCTCCTAAAAGGGCCTGACTTCTTTTCCCTTTAAAATGCAGCCGAGTGGAGCAATTGCATGAGCGAGGGAAGCCGAAGGCCAAGTTTTAGTAACTTAGAAATAATTATCTACGTTTTTTATAGATAATTATTTCGTGAAGGCACTTATCCGGTTTATCCGGGCTTGGGCGGCTTTTATTTTGCTTCTTTTTCTTTTACCCTCCGCGCATAAAGGCCGTCAAAGAAAAGAAGAATTCTTATGGCATAGCCAATTAAAAAGGAACAATTCTCTCATGGGGAAACCCGGCAAAGATTCAAAAGGGGGGAAGCCTGCTACCGAAAAGACGCCCGGCAAGAGCGTCTTTTCGGAGGCAATAAACACCTTCATCGTCAACGGCGATTTCAATATGTCGGCGGCAATTGCCTTTTACGCCATGTTCTCCCACGTTCCTATTCTGCTCCTCCTCGTTTCGGGAGCCGGTTTTTTCCTCGAACATTACGGCGGTTCTTTGGACACCTTCTATGAGATGCTAAGCGGGATA
This sequence comes from uncultured bacterium, assembly GCA_965372635.1. Lineage (GTDB taxonomy): Bacteria > Desulfobacterota > JADFVX01 > JADFVX01 > JADFVX01 > CBDVDA01. Next base: position 25,853 of record CBDVDA010000014.1, read on the forward strand.
ACGCCCGCCCTCGGCCTCGAATTCGAAAAAGAGATTGCAGCGTTGGAGAGGCGGCGGGGACTCATCGGTGGCGTGGGGATTTTCGTTCTTCTCTGGAGCGCAAGCCTCGTTTTCTCATCCATTGAATTCGCCTTCAACATTATCTTCAACGTGGGAAATCAGCGTTCCTTTATCCGGTCGCGCCTCATCTCCCTTAGCATGATCATCCTCGGTGTGGCGGTTCTCGTGGGGTCTATCTTACTCACCACTGTTGCCAAGACGGCCAAGGCCTACTCCCTTGTTATCGGGGGGGTCAATCTAACCCGGTTTTTTATGGACAGCCTCTTCTTCCAGTACGCGCTCCCCTTCTTCCTGCTGGCGCTCACTTTTTCCATGATCTACCTCATCCTTCCGAGGGTGAAGATCAGGCTTGCCGATGCCGTCCTCGGCGGAACGCTCTGCGCCTTTTTCTTCGAGGGGGCGAAGTATCTCTTTACCTGGTATGTGGGGAACCTCGGGAGCCACAGTCTCATCTACGGTTCTCTCGGTGCTCTCGTTGTGATTATCCTCTGGTTTTTCTACGTGGCCGCCATCATCCTCTTCTGCGGAGAGGTGATCGCCGCAGAGCAGAGGCGAAGAAAGAATGGTTTGTAGTGAATTATAACGAAAAGAAAAACGAGGGGAGTTTGATGGCGCTTTTTATTAAGAAATTACACGGTGTAAAGAAAGAAATAATTTTTTTATGGATTTTGTTTTTTTTGGCTCTTTTTGTCAGGCTTTATTCTATCTTCAATTTTCCATTCGAAGTCTCCACAGCTGATGCCGATGCCATCGGTTATATGGCGATATCAAAATCCATTATCGATACTTTCGGTCTCGGAGGAACATCTACCCACTTTCCGCCTTTTTATCCTTTTTTTATAGCACTGTTTTCTTTAATTACGAATGATTTGGTTTTGGCAAGCAGGTTGGTTTCCTCAACAATGGGCTCTTTCCTGATATTCCCTGCTTATTTGATTGGAAAGGGACTCTATAATGAAAAGGCAGGGTATTATTCCGCCATATGCTTGGTATTTTTTGATGAGTTTTTCCTTCACTCCATAAGACCTATTTCACAGATGACTTTTCTGTTGCTTCTTACGTGGGGTATTTATTTTGGCATTTTATGCATAAAATCTGAAAGAAAGACTTCAGCGCTTTTGACAGGAGTTTTTCTAGGCGCCGCCTACCTTACCAGACCTGAAGCTTTAGTGACATATCTTTACACTCTTTTGCTTATTGTAATTGCCTTAATTGCAAAGAAGAGCATGAAAAAACCGGACAAATTAAAAATAAGTGGTTTGGTCTTGGGCGGTTTTTCAATGATGATGATTCCTTATGTTTTATATCTCAAAAAACAGATGGGTGTGTGGGTAATGAGTGGTAAAGCCCGCGGTGTCCTGATAGTCCAGCAGAATTCATCGGCAAGGTTGACAGCGAGTGGACATACAACGGGTGAGACCCTGGATGCCGGAATGTTTGATGTGTTTGCAAACTTAGAGACACTATGGATGGCATCCTCTCAAAATTTCATGGATTTCGCAAAACTGGTGCCTACGCGATTTCCCATTAGTTGTCTTTTTTTAGCTGCTTTAGGATTTGTCATTTTGTTGGTCATTATAATGTTTAGCAAAGAGAAAGATTTAAAGCTTGAAAAAGCAGTTCAACTTATGATGCCATTCGGATTTTTCGCTACACTGTTGCCAGTTTTTATCTATCCAGTGGTTAAAGCACTTTCTTACATTTTGCCCCTTTTCCCTCTTCTAATGTTATGGTTTGTAATCGGATTGCTGGAAGTTGAGAAAGGATTGATTTCAGTACTCAGCAGGGTAATTGCCATCCCTGACAAGTTAAAAAAACTGTCCGTATTATCCTTTGCAGGAATCGCTTTCTTCAGCTATTCATCCTTTAGCTCAATTTGGGATTATATTAATAGCGAGCAATATTTTTATGAAATGAGCCAGCAGAAATTTATTTTGAGAGATACAGGGGTATGGCTAAAAAAGAGCACGCCTAAAGAAGCCAGAGTCATGACCCGGTTCGGTATTATAACATTTCATGCCGATCGATTGCTGGTTGGTCTGGTCGATGCCGATGTACCAGCCCTTATTAATTATGCGAGAGAAAAGAAGGTAAATTACATCGTAGTTGATTCAATTTCAGTTCCAAGAAAAATGCCGGGTTTAAAACCGTTGCTTAAACCGACATGGGCCTATCGCAAATTGGGGTTGATGCCGGTATATGCGAGACAGGAATTTGGAGCAATGGTTACGATCTACGAATTGAGTTAATCGATCTGAAATGGCGACAGATATTTACTCTTCCAGCATGGCGTGGATGTTGGAGAAGAAGTCTTTTGCCTTTTTTTCGCTCTCTGCGGGGTGGGTGTCGGCAAGTTCGCCCACCTTTTCGATCACCTCTTCGGGGATCTCATCAATGAAACGGGAGGGGGTTGAAGGTTCTTCCTTGCCGTATTTTACTCGATAGTTGGTGTGGGTCAGGTAGAGTTCCTCCATGGCGCGGGTAATCCCCACGTAGCATAAACGGCGTTCCTCGTCGAGTCCGCCCTCGGTGATGATTGATTTCTTGTGCGGCAAAATTCCATCTTCCATTCCGGCGAGAAATACGACGGGAAATTCGAGCCCTTTCGAGGAATGAAGGGAAATGAGGATCACCCCGTAGGCGTCCTCCTCTTTCTCCTCGTCCAGATCGGTTAGGGCCATCGACTCAAGAAAACCGTGCAGGGTGGGCGCAGCCTCCATCGTCTCATATTGGCCGAGGCTCTCCACGAAGGCCTCCACGTTTTCCACCTTCCGGCCCGCCGTCTCAGGAGTTTTGTAGAGTTCGAAGAGGTAGTCCTTGTAGCCGATCTCCCGGATGAGCCCTTTCAGGGCTATCCCCATTCCCCCTTTTTTGGAGAATTCGGCGCCTAAGCGGCTAATCATCCCGGCAAAGTCCCCGGCAACGGCCGCCACCTTCTCCGAGACGCCCTCCGCTTCGCTCCCCCGATTGAAAGCTTCCAGGAGGGAGATGCCCCGGCCTGCGGCCAAATCGGCGAGACGTTGAAGCGTGGTCGGGCCGAGACCCCGCTTCGGGATATTGGCGATCCTGAGCAAGCTCATGTCATCGGTGGGGTTGGCGATCAGTTTGAGATAGGCGGCGAGGTCCTTGATCTCGCGCCGCTCGAAGTAGCTCGTGCCGCCGATCACCGTGTAGGGGATTCGTTCGCGCCTGAGCGCCTCCTCGAAGGGGCGGGAGAGGAGGTTTGCCCGGTAGATGATAGCGAAATTTTCGTAGCGCCTCTTTTTTTCATATTTCAAAAGAGCGATCCGCTCCGCCACCCAGGTTGCCTCGTCCTCGCTGTCTGTTCTATTGACGAGCTGCACCTTTGGACCGAGGCCCCTCTCCGTCCAGAGTGATTTTCCCATGCGCGTCGTATTGTTTTTTATGACGCCATTGGCTGCTTTCAGGATATGGGCACGTGAGCGGTAATTCTGCTCCAAACGAACCACAGTAGTACCGGGGAAGTCCTTTTCAAAATCGAGGATATTGCTAATGTCCGCCCCGCGCCAGGCGTAGATCGACTGGTCGTCGTCCCCTACAACGCAGAGGTTTCTCCTCTCCCCGGCCAGCAGGCGGATGAAGTTGTACTGTATCCGGTTCGTGTCCTGATATTCATCCACCATTATGTAGCGAAACCTGTCCGTATAAGTTGCCAGCACGTCGGGATGTTCTCTGAAGAGCTTGAGCGTGAGGGTGAGCAGGTCGTCGTAGTCGAGGGCATTGAAGGATTTCAAAGCCGCCTGATAGCGTCCGTAGAGGGCGTTTGAGATCGCCCCGAGGTCGTCCGACTCGGACTCCTCCATATCCTCTTCAGCGGTCATGCCGTTTTTCACCCAGCCGATCCGCTCCATCACCGATTCCACCTTAAAACTCTTGTCATCCACCTTCACGTCTTGAAGAAGGTTCCGCATGAGCGCAAGCTGGTCGGAGGTGTCGTAGATGGTAAAATCCTTGCGGTAGCCGAGACGGTCGATCTCACGCCGAAGGATTCTCAGACAGAGCGAATGGAAGGTGGAGATGAGGGGGGTTCCCCCCTGATTCATTCCCCCCCGATCCTTTCCTCCCTGCTTTTTCCCGGTCTGCTTCTTTCCGGTGAAGCCGGAAACCCGCTCCTTCATCTCCCGCGCCGCCTTGTTTGTAAAGGTGACGGCAAGCACCTGCTCCGGATCCACCCCCTTGTCGATGAGATGGGCCACGCGCAGGGTGATGACCCGCGTCTTTCCGCTCCCCGCACCGGCGAGCACGAGGAGCGGCCCTTCGGTTTTTAAGACCGCCTCTCTTTGCCTGTCGTTCAGCCGTGAGATTTCTCTTTTTACCTTTGACATAAGGGGTGAGATTGTACTTGATTGGGGTGGGGTGTTGCAAGGAGGATGTTGGGGGAGGAGGGGGCAATAGTTTTTACGGGCTACGGGTTTGAATTATTTATGGTTGTTCAAATAATTTTTTTGCGTTACACATCATTTGAATTCTAGATTCCAATGTTTCTGGATCACTTGGCAAATCCAAAAAGTGAGCAGCAGCCTCTAGGTTTTTAAAACTATATTTGTTAAAGATATGAAAATAAAGAAGCGCCTCAACATATCTTTTTAATTGAAACATTAATGTTTCAATATTGTGGCTTCCTGAGCCAGCATGTACAGCCCTATTTCTATGATCTTTTAAATGATTTAAAATCTGAAGCGTATATTCTCTATCCTTAAACAAGAAAGACACACGCTTGACAGTTACATTGTGGCTTTCATTTGGACGAGTGTTAGTGAGAAGTTCGAGAACGCTCCAAAGTCGTAAAAAAGTATTTTCCCTATTTATGAAATCTAAAGCATGGGTATACTTTATGATTGCATCCTCTATATCTGATTTATAATTGCATTGCTCAAGATGCTTCCGGACTTTATCCTGAAACTTATACATGTTTTTTAGCTTTTTGGAGGGATTATGTACATCTTCTTTGGTTAGATCATGTGTGTCCAATGGAGCCCTATAATCAGATTCATACCACCAATCGGAAGTAGCACACTTCCCATTAGCGAGATGAAGCGTATGCAGTGGGCCAAGAACAAATTTGTTTACAGGTTTTGGTTTGCCACCAAAATGACGAGTAACCCTGCCTTTGTTATAAAATAGGTTCCAAATACCCCGAATTAAATCTATAGAATCTATTGCTTTTTCAGCTGCTGCATTAGTTGATTTTGCCTGAAGTGTAATTACTACAGTGGCGTAATTAGTAGGTAGTTCACCAAAGAGACCTCTAGCAGCATGTTTTTTTATTTTCTCACTCTCACTTGTTAATAAGGCATTTAAATGCGGATTAAAACTAATGGTACAATCATTAATTCGTAGTCGCTTAAGCCTGCTATTACAACTTACAGATAATGATGTTACAAGTTTGTATTTTTTTAAGGGCTTGGCTAAATATGCACTTTGGAGTTTTTCTGTTTCATTCAATAACTTATTTGCAGTTATTTTACCTGCCGCACCTGCGCGAAAAATGGCATCACGGACGATTCTACTTTTTTCGATTTGTGGGATATCACTTCGCAGAATAATCATACTATTTAAAACGGCGAAGCAGTCATCAAAGCCACTACCTTCAAATGTGACAGTGCCATCATCACGCACAATCTTTATTTCTTCGAACTTTTTCACAATTTTATTCGGATTGTAATTTTTTATCCAGGTAGCTTTCATAGAAATATCATTTTCCACAATTATTTTGTTTATATCGATCTCATTGTCAAACTCTTGTCATTCCGCACGTGATGCGGAATCCAGTTCTATTCATTATAAAAAATGCAATCTTAAAAAAATTTGTACGACAAAAGAAAACTTAACTTGCCAGGTTTTCTTCGACGTGCGAAATCGCCTCTCCCGGGCTTTTGGCAAGGGTCACCGACTCTCCCGCCAGCTTCAAGAAAAAAGCGTGGCTCTCAGTCATATCATTCAGAATAACCACTTTTCTCCCCGCCTTTATGGCGAGGGCGATTTCCGACGCCGTACCGGGGCCGATACCGCAGGCGATGACGGCATCGCTTGAGAGGACGTTGATGTTGTTTCTCGCGCTCCCCATGCCGGTCACTATGGGGATGTCAACTGATGGTGAGGCGTGGGAGACGTCTTCTGTCGGGAGGATGCCGATGACCAAGCCCCCGGCTTCCTTTGCCCCTCTGCTGGCTGCATCCATGACGCCTGACGCCATGCCGCCCGTGAGGAGCACCCACCCCTTTTCGGCGATGAGCCGCCCCAGTTGAAAGGCATTTTTCAGGTCTTCCTCACTTGCCGACGGGCCGGGGCCCATGACGCCGATGATGGTTTTTCTCATGGATTTAAAACGTTGAAAGTAAGGGTCAGAAGGGGAGTTTGAATTTTTTCTTCAAGTCTTTCAGTTTGGAACCGGCTTTCTCTTTAAGCTTGTTTTTCATCTTCTTCTCCGCCTCCTCTTTCTGCTTCCCGATCATCTTTTCCAGGGAACCGAGGTCTTTGAAACCGGACGCCATCAATTTGTCTATATCCGCGAATCCCCCCATCTTTCTGTTCAGTTTGTCGAGAGGCTCGCGGACCTTCGCCTCCAGCTTGCGTTTCATCTCCTCCTCGAAACGAGCACGCTCCTTTTTGACCGTATCGCCCACCGCCTTTTGAAGGAGTTCGTCTATGTCGGAGCGGAGGGTGATGTTGTAGTCCTCCGGTTTGCCCGACACTCTGCCGGTAATGGAAAAGGCGTTAATCTCTGAAAGGGAGGAGGAAAGCGCCCTAACCAGACGACCGCCTCCCTCTTTCCGACCGCTTTCGATAGTAACGCCGGAAAAGGCGCCTTCGAAGTCGGCATGAAAGCCTCCCGCGCTTATGAGGGAACCCAAGGTGTAGTCTGCCGTCGCCTGATTTATGGCGACGGGAAAATCGGCGCTTTTCGAGAGAGCCAGGTTGTCAAGACCGTAGCCGCTCACTTTTAAGGTTGCTTTGTTGACCGCGCCCCCCTCGCCGAGGGTACTGAACTCGCCTTCGAGATCGAGCCTTTCAAAAGACTTCATCTTCTCCCCGCTGAAGGCGTAGCGCGTGGGTCGGCCGATAATTTTCTGGTTGGAGGTCACATCGCTGATCGTCCCGGCCAGATCGCCCGAGGGGTGAGAAAAGGTGACTTTTATCTTTTTTATCCAGAAATCGGGAAGGGGGTTGAATTCTCTGAAGCGAACATTGGTCCCTTTTTTACGCTCCTTTTTCTGCGCCTCCGGCCCCTTTGTCTCATTGCCGACAGCCCTTTCGATGTAGGGTTTCAGCTTTTCGTACCAGCCCAAAGCGGAGCGAAGTTGTTTTTCAATCTCCCCCCCGAATAAAAAAAGGCTCATGTTGGCAAGCCCCCCGGCAGAGAGGGAATATTTATCTTTCAGCCGCGCCAGGTCTTTTGACGGGAGTTTTTTCAACTGGCGGACTGTCTCTTTCAGGCTTGCCGTCTCCCTTCTCAGTTCTTTCTTGGCATTTTTGAGGGTTGCCATATCCCCCTTGATCTCCTTCTTCAGTTTCGACGCATCTTCTATGCTCGCCAATATGACGGCAGCGCCCCCTGTAAGCCCTTTTTTGATTGCATTGAATCGCTTTTTGTATCCTGCCGTCTTATCCTTGCCGGGCAGCGCCTCAAGCCGCTCTTTCCACTCTGCCTCCCCTTCATCAACCTCTTTTTGAAGGGCCGCAACCACTTGAAGCGTTTCCAACTCTTCACTTTCGAGGATCGTGTTCGTGTCGGGAATATCGAGCGAGGGGAGAGCAAAAGCGCTCTCCTTATCTTTCGAAGAAGGCGTAGCCTTTTTCTCTTTAGCCCTTTTCCTGACCGCGCCCGATGAGGAGCGCGACCTATTTACCTGAACGCCATCGATGGTCATTTCATCGACGGCCACTTTTCCGAGAAACAGCCCTCCAAGATCCATAAGGAAAGCGACCCGTTTCACTTGAAAGAGGTTTTTCATCGGCTCGTCCCGATCCGCTACCTGGAGACCTTCCAGGGTGAGGCCGAGGGGACTTAGCGACAGGTCGGCCTCCGCGAGTTCCACCTTTGCACCGTTTAGCCTGGTTCCCGCTGTCTCGATCCCCTTTTTGACCAGATGATCGATGAGCAGAAACCAGCCAAGCCCAATGAGGGAGACAATGAGGATAAAAGCGATGAAACCCCGCCAGCGGATAATTTTCATCCACCCCCCCTGATCTGATTCACTTTTTCGTAGATGCTGTAAAATTTCGACGCCCGGAAGGCCTGCATGAGTTTGCTTTTCCGCACCGTTTCGAGAATGTAATCACGGTATTTATTGATAAGAAGGTTGGAAAAAAAATAGAAGGGGACGAAGGTTGCAATGGAAAAAAGAAGACTTCCCATGAGCAGGGTGTTGTTAAAATTCGTGATTCGCCAGAAGGCGTTGTTATAAAGTCCCGTCCAGAAGGTCTGCAGACTGTCGGATGTCAGTACCGCCAAGCCGATGGCATGAAAGACCGGATCGAGGAGGTAGGCGCCCCCGGTAAAAAAAAGAAGGCCGACGATAAAAGCCGAAAGGTTGACCCTGAGAATGAGGATGAGGAGCATGACAAGCAGGTTGTGGAGGCTGAAAAGCGGGGTCAGACCTGCCGTCATGGCGAAACAAAAGGCGAGACTTATCTGTCCCGGATTTGCTTCCGAGTTGAGAATGGCCAGAAATTTTGCAGCGAGTCTCAGCATAGCAGTCTATAATATCCCGAATAGAAAAAGAAGGAGACCGGGTTGATGGAAATCAGCGTGCCAGGTGAAATTTCTATTTTCCGAAAAGGCGCGCGAAAAAACCTTTCTTTTTCGGCAGAATCGTTTCCTCTATGCCCGTCTTCCATGTTCCGGAAGTTTCTCCCTCTTCTGACTCTTCCGAGGAGAATTCTTCCCCCAGTTCGCCGGAAAAAGCAGCGCCTTCATCGGCTCCTGCCGTCAAATTTTCTTCTACCATTCCCTTATTGTCGGCAGTGGGCGGGGTGAAAAAAGGATAACCTTCAATCTTTTCCTGTTCTCCTTCCTGCGTACTCAAACCCTCTGCCGTGAGTGACAGCTTCAGGTTGTATCTCTTCGAACTGCTGCCGGAATGGAGGGTGAGAGGAATGGAGATTTGTCCACCCCCAATCCCTTGCGGACGGCCAAAAGTGATTTTTCCCTCTTGCTCCTCTTTGGCGATTTCTTCGGAGTTTCTTTCTCCCACAGAGGGTTGCAACGGTTCCACTTCAATAGGAGGCTGCACCTCGGCTGTTTCTTCAGGTTCCGAGACCTCGGATGATTCGACGGATTCCTCTTCTATGGCACAGGAACTGAACTGTTCGCCTTTATCTTCTGCTTCAACAGGTTCTTCTATATCGTTCGTCAGAGAAATCCCCTCATCTGTTTCCACGCCGGTTCCCATTTCTACTTTGGCCGGTGGAGTCAATCCTCCCTGTTCCAGTTCAAAGTCTTCCCCCGAACCGATGTCGTCGGGAATATCTATCCCCTCCTCGACCTTTTCATCGGGCTCGAACCCCGGTTCCGTCTCGATCCCTTCAGGAAGCGTCACCTCTTCGAGCGATTCTTCCGTTTCCTCCTCGGCGCAGGAGGTGATGTCTTCGCCGTAGTCCTCCACCGATATCGACTCTTCTCCGCCATCGTCAGATTCTAACCCTTCTTCGCCCTCCGGCTCGAACCCCGGCGACCTCTCGATCCCTTCAGGAAGCGCCGCGTTTTCGAGCGATTCTTCCGTTTCCTCCTTGGCGTAGGAGGTGATTTCTTCGCCGTAGTCCTCCACCTCAACCGATGCTTCATCGCTGCCGGAAAGCTCTAACCTTTCCTCACCCTCCGGCTCAAAGCCCGGTTCCATCTCGATCCCTTCGGGAATCGCCATGTTTTCGAGCGATTCTTCCGCTTCCTCCTCGGCGTAGGAGGTGATTTCTTCACCGTAGTCCTCCACCTCAACCGATGCTTCATCGCTGCCGGAAAGCTCTAACCCTTCCTCACCCTCCGGTTCAAAGCCCGGTTCCATCTCGATCCCTTCGGGGAGATCAACCGCATCGAGTGATTCGGTTTTTTCTTCGTCAGGTGCGACAGATAAGGGTGTTTCTTCTGTCACCTTCGTTGACTCTATACTTTCTTCTTCGCCTGAGAATTCCGTTTCTTTTTCATCGAAGGCGTATTGGCTAAGTGCATCGTCGAGCGGTACTTTCACAGGCGGAGTCGTTTCACCCGTCTTTTCCCTTTCATTCTCTGTGGTTGCCGGTTGATTTTCCGGCGGCCCGGCGCTCTCTCCGACCGCCTCCTCTTCACTCTTCGGTGCCGGGTCCGATTTCACTTTTCTTAAGCTAAGCTTCGAAACATTGGTAAAACTGTCCAGCACGCCCTTACCGTCAATGGCCGTTGCTTCGAAAGAGGGGCAGTCGGGCGAGCGTAAGGTCTCTTTTATCTCTTCTTCACTCGCTGCACCCTCAATGTCTCTCTTGTTTAACTGGAGGGTGATCGGCAGGTCGTCCGGCTCTATTCCGAGGCTTTCCAAACCCTGGCGCAGTTCTTTCATTGATTTTGCATTCCCCTCCAAGGCCTCCGGTGAAGAGTCCGCCACGAAGAGGATGCCGTCCGCGCCACTCAAGAGGGCCTTTTTGGACTGGATACTTTCTATCTCTCCGGGAAGAGCATAGAGATGAAAAACCGCTGTCTTGCCATAAACATCGCCGATATTAAGGGGGGTAAAATCGAAGAAGAGTGCTTCATCGTCACCCATTTTGCAGTTTATCAATTCTCCCCGCTGGCTGGGGCTTAACTTTTTGTGGATAAATTTCAGGTTCGTTGTTTTGCCCGACGAAGGCGGCCCCCAGAAAACCAGTTTAATATGTATCTCGTTTTTTGATTCATCTATGGTTGCCATTATTATTTCTACTCCTTCTTCTTCTTAGCCTCTTTAGCATCAATCATCTTTTTTGCCATGTTTGCAACCCCCTTCGATACGTTCCTGCTTTTCGAAAGAAGTTGCAGATCTTTGGCATTGATTTTGTTCAGCAGGTTCATCGCTGTCGGCAGGGGAACCCGCGGATTTTGAACGAGATTGAGCTTGACCTGGTAGTTTTTCATCCAATCCTTGTTCATGGTGATCGCCCTGAAAACCTCGGCTCCCACCGTTTTGGAACCTGCAAAGAGCACCACCTCACTCTCCGTTATCCTCGCATTTTTCATCACATTCCCGCAAATGAGGCGGTTCGGTTCTTTCACGAGGATACCGCGCGCTTCCTTGTTTCCTTTCATTGCCAGGACAATTTTTTCCGATGTCCCCATTGTGAGAATTTGTTTATAAATGCTCCCCTTGTCTTCCTCTTCAGGCTCCTCTACAGTCTTTTCCTTGAGCAACTCCTTGGGGAGTTCAGCTTCATCGTCAGCCGTTCCGCCCTGCTCGATCTCCTCAATGGTTTGTCCCACTCTTACGACGATTTCCGCCGTTACGACAGGATTTTTCTTGACGGCGTCGAAGAGGGCGGGGTGCCTTGTGAAGAGTTCCTTGTCGTTGCTAATGGTTTCGAGAAACGTTATGTCTGCCCTTTCAACGATCCTGGCGAGTGTTATTTCGTCCGCTGCTTTACTTCCTATGATGATTTCGAGAAGTGAAGTCTCCTTCGAAAGGAGACGGGAGATGTAATCGATAACCTTGGGGTGTGCATCGGGGGAGGAGAGAAGTGGGTTTAGTACATGGCGCGGAATGCCGGCGATGCTTTTCTTCGCCGCCATTTTGACTTCCGGGTCTTTATCGTTTGCCAAAAAATAGAGCGCCGTTAAAAGTTCCCTCGGTTCCACGGGAAGCTTTCCCGAAGCGGCAAGCATACGTACGTCTTTCGGAGCGTCAGGCGTGATGCATTCCGCCGTCGGTTTTGACACCTTTAGCTTGACAGCCTGTTTCGACATAAGATGCGTAACTATTTATCGCGCTTGCAATACGACTGACTTAACGCCGCTCCTTTTGAGCCTGTTTGCTACCTCGGCCGCATCTTCGGGACGGGCGTAGGGTCCCGTTAGAAGGTGATGGATCTTCATCCTCACAGGTGATCTCTCGATGCGCGCCTTGTAGCCCTTTTTTACGAGGGTCTTCTTTTTTTTGAGCGCCGTTTTCTTATAATAGAAGGACCCGATAAGCACAGAGAAGCGTTCGTTTTTGCTAATGAGCGAAGGTTTGTAACCCTCTTTTTTCAGTGCCATCTCAACGGCTTCGGCTTCAAGAAAATCGCCCCAGTCTCCAACGAGGAGCCTGTTCATTTTCACAGTCTTCCGTCCCACTTTTACTGTCGGCTTGTACCCGAGAGAAGTAATCTTCTTTTTCGGGCGTTTCAGGTTTTCCTTAAAGAGGAAGACGCCGGACTGGACATAGTAGCCTTTTTTCTTTACGGGAAGCTTAGCCTTCAACACCTTCGTGCGCGTAACAGGTTTCACTGCTTTCGCAGGAGCGGGTTTCACCGCCGGGAGCTTTTTAGCCGTGGCTTTGGCAGGTGCCGGTTTAGCCGGAGTCGGTTTTGCTGCTACCGTCTGTTTGGCCGCCGGTTTAGCCGGGGTCGGTTTAGCCGCTACAGGCTGTTGGGCCGCTGGTTTAGCCGG
>CBDVDA010000015.1:0-38189 GCA_965372635.1 uncultured bacterium
TAGATACAAAAATCGAGCATCAGCTGGAAGGAGCTAGAGGACTACATGTAGTAGATGTATACGCATCTGGAAGTTTTAATGGTATTGCTTTTAATTGGGTTGTTGAATGCAAAGCTTGGAAAAATAAGGGAAACCAAAAGGGTCGGGGAAACCAAAAGGGTCGCGTCTACGCATTTGACAAAAGCCAGGTAGGGCGGATAAGCCTGCGCCATCCGCCGAATGATTGAAGCATTTCATAGCTGTGTAGAAGAGGGTCGGGAGAAAAGAAGGCAATTTGAGCGAAAAGGAAAAAAGCACCAGGGGAAATGCGAGTCAGTTCTTCGTGGCAGGTGAGCTATGTCGACGCGGATATTCGGCAGTTGTAACATTGGGCAACACGCCGAATACTGATATTTTGTGCAGCAACATTCAGGGTACGAAATTCGTCCATATCCAGGTAAAAACGTTTGTGCCGGGAAACAGAACCTGCAGCGTTGGTCTCAAAGCCGAGAAATACTTTAGTGATAACTTCTTTTGGGTTTTAGGCGGAATTCCAAAACCAGATAGCGATTCCAATTTTGAATACTACATCCTGCCGTCTTCAGTCATGGCTAAGAGTGTCTATGAAACTCATCAACGATGGCTCAAAACACCCGGTAAAAATGGGCGTCCACATAAAGATAGTGCCGTGAGGGCTGTCTATATACCACCCTACAAGCCGACCCATGGGGGGCTTGATATAAGCGAATATCTGGGCAGATGGGATTTAATTGAAGAAAAATTATGAATTTAAAGAAGTCAGGCTGCTTTGCCGATGTCTTATAAAAAAATAGGAGTAAACCCATGAAAACCATGCCAACGTTCGATTCACTTATGAACCCCTTACTGATTGCTCTGACTCACCTCGGCGGTTCCGGCTCCATCGACGAGATATATGAAAAGGTAGTTGAACTGGAAGGGTTCTGCGAAGAGGTCCTTTCCGTCATACACAACCCGGAAAAGAGTTACCAGACGGAGGTGGGATACAGGCTGGCCTGGGCTAGGACATATCTCAAAAAGTACGGCTTGCTGGAAAACTCCAGCAGGGGTATATGGTCGCTTACTCAGGCGGCGAAGGAAAAGAAAGAGGTAAATCCGAAGGAAGTTGTTAAGCTTGTGAGGCAACAGGACAAGGCGGAATCTGCCCAGAAGAAGAAAGTGGCGGGCAACGACATTGAACTGGCAGAAAATGACATGCCTGAAGAGTCTGAAAAGTGGAGAGAAGAGTTGCACCAGCTACTCACCAGAGACTTAAGCCCCGACGCCTTTGAACGGTTGACGCAAAGGCTGCTCAGGGAGTCGGGCTTCGTTCAGGTGGAGGTGACAGGCAAAACAGGCGACGGCGGCATAGATGGGAAAGGGATTGCAAAGATACACGGTTTTATGAGCTTTCATGTATTCTTCCAATGTAAGAAATATCAAGGCTCCGTATCTGCCGGGGCAATTCGTGATTTTCGGGGCGCTATGGTAGGCAGGGCCGACAAGGGCCTTTTCATCACAACAGGCACCTTCACCCCGGCGGCAGTCAAAGAGGCGACAAGAGACGGCGCACCGCCCATCGACCTCGTTGATGGTGAACATCTGGCGGAGAAGTTGAAGGAACTGGGGCTGGGTGTTAAGACGGAAATGGTCGAGAAGGTGACCCTTGATAAGGAATGGTTTTTTGGGCTATAAATAGACAGGGAAACCAAAAGGGTCGGGAAACCAAAAGGGTTGGGAAACCAAAAGGGTCGGGAAACCAAAAGGGTCGGGAAACCAAAAGGGTCGGGAAACCAAAAGGGTCGCGTCTACGCATTTGACAAAAGTGCCTGTGGCATGGCAAAAACGGGGCGCAACCTTCTAATCTTACCTTACGACCAACCTTGACACTGGCTTGAACATGATGGATATTGGCAAAGTGGCGCAATAAGTTGTAAAATAATTGAAAGCAAGGAAATCAAGGGGAGACTTATTTCACTTATAACGGAGGATGCGATGAAAGCGCATATAAAGGAAGAGGCGGATGTGGATGCAATCGAACTATTAAAGAAACATGAGCATGAAATCAAGGAAAGGTTTGCCCTGGAAAAGATAGGCATATTCGGCTCATACGCAAGGGGCGAGGAAAAGCCGGACAGCGATGTGGACGTTCTGATCCAGTTTGAGAAGGGGTCTGAAACCTTCGATAATTACATGGATCTCAAATACTACCTTGAGGACATGTTTCACAGTCCCGTCGACCTTGTAACCATCGACGCACTCAGGCCGCAGTTGAAAGCCGACATCCTGGCGCAGGTAAGCTATGCGTAGGCATTACCTTCTCTACCTTGAGGACATTCTCTCCTCTGCTAAAAAAACAATGCCGGGAGAAATATTTCACCTTTTATTTGCTCATGTCTGTAACAAGCGCCACCTTACGGGTACGATCCCTGATCACGGCGTTAATTTTGTTAATAACATCATTCTCCCCATAGCGCGATTCAAACTCTGCGACAAGTTCTTCGGCGCTCGGAATAATAATATTAGCCATTTGCCTTAAGGTATCTATAACCAATTTAACCTTTATCGAAGTGCCTTCTGCAAGACGTTGCCAGTGTCTAAGCTGGACCCAGTCCGGTCGATTTTCTCCGCCTATCTTCATTGAAAGTTTATCCGTCAGATCGTCATAAACTTTTGTGCAAAGAAGGTCATAAAAAGGGGCCAGAGTTACACCCCGGTCCGTGAATAAAAGTGACAGATTTTTGGCGTGGCCATCAGCATTCCCTATGAGGTAATTAAAAATAACCCACTTTAGCAGTATCATGATATCGGCGGCGGGCCGAATACTGTTTTCTCTGGCAAGAGAGAAACATCGTTCAAGCGAGGGGCCGCCCTCGCTCTCATATTTCTGGTCAGGCGGTATTCCCAGTGCCTGGCAAAAATCCTCCTGGTGCAGCCGGATAAGCGCTCCACCATCATTTCGAACCCTGTCATATCTCTCTACCACATATAGGGTATCCATCCCTTGGCGAACAGATGAATCGGGAACGGGCAGTCCCAACCGCTTTGCCAGCGCCATGCAAAAGGCTTCATTCTCAACGGTGGCGGAGAAACCCCTGATTGGCGGTTTGATTATATGTGAACTCGAACAGGAACCAAGAGGCAGGAATACCTTTTTATCTTCCATATAGACGGGGAGTTTGTTCTGCACACCCGCCAGGGAAAGCCGAACCCCTTCATGGCCTGCGAGAAAAGGGCTGACAGGGAGAGATTCTACGATCTTATGAAGCGCATTTTCATCAAGCGCTCTATACTTACCCCCTTCCAGAGCGGAAGCACCGGCAGGCAGGACGGAAACGGCCCCTGCACATTCGCCACCTATCGCCTCCAAAATGGCAAAATCATTACCTTCAGATATCCCCAGACTGCGGGAGACAGCCCTTCTGACATCCGCTTCAGGAAGAAGGTTGCCAAAAAAAGGGCGGCTTAAGTCATCGGGAAAAGGCTCTTTTTGCAGAGGGAGTGAAAGAGATAGAGGAATGGCATCCTTCCGGGTCAGCCATCCTTTATCATACTGAAAGGTAAATCGGCGTCTTTCATTAAGCCATAGTCGCCCGATGATGACGCCACGATAATATATAATCAGTTCAGTCGTCATGGGCCTGCCATCCCCGCAGGGCAATCAAAAAATCGAGTCCCAGCCCCTTTAAAACCTGCAATACTTTGCTCAGTTCCACACTGGGCTTGCCGTTTTCAAGATCAGAAAAAAAGCGTGTTCCTACATAGCAGAGTGCAGCAGCCTCTACCTGCGTTAATCCATCTTCGCGTCTTTTGGCCCTGATGATCTTGCCAAGATCAGCCGGTGAATCGATTCTTATTTTCCCGTTCGGTAAAGTTTTGTTATTCACAGCGCCTCCTTTGCAGATTTTTGCTAGTACGGGAATAATATGTATTTTTGCAGCAAATGTCAATCAAATATTTACCGAACGGGAATACTTGAGGCCCGGGATATCATCGGGTCAGACTTGATTATTGACTTTAGTCGTAAATCCCCCTCATTCCCCCTTTGTTAAAGGGGGAGGTTTAAAAAGAAAGAAAACTATAAATGGATTCCTCCCGCTGAAGCGGGATAAACTTACAAGCTGAGAATGACAGGCAGAGGTAGACGAGAGTTCCGGGACACCTGACCTAATCCAAAACCGCTAAAGGGGATAAGATGTCAATCAAGGCTGAAATAAAGGGGAAGAAACTCTGCATCAAGATAGACATGGAAGACCCGCCGCTGCTCTCTGCTACGGGTAAACGCTTCGTGGTGGCTTCCACCCGAGGGAATATTGAAACGGACGCCGAGTATGATGGACATCCCCTTATTATCGGGCTGAACGCTTATTATTTTCCTGAGGAATAACCGGAGCCCAAAAGCTTAGGGCACGGCAGGCCGTGCCCCTACGGAAAAAATGATGCAAAAGGCAGATTGTCGAAAATGTCTTAATCCGTTTTTGTCAGCACCCAAAAGGTATAAGTTTTTCTAAACCTCGCTTTCGCTCAGAAAGAGGAACTAAATTTTAGTCCGTGAAAGTCCGTGGTAGAAAATCTTTTGACAGGATTAAATCCTGTTAATCCCGTTATCCTGTCCGATGTTTTGCTCTTCTTATCGTCTTTGGCCCGTGGCAAAGGTCTTTTTCAGGATAACTATTATCGGTTTCATCCCTTTATCCATCTGTGCTAAAATAACACCTGTATGAATACTGAAAAGTTCAAAGAAGAAATCGCCATCCATATCGAGGCGAGATATCCCATCCTCTGGCTTGTTTCCTTCGAAGAGAGAAGGGTGGAGCGCGTGCTGGAAGAGCTCTGCCAGTCCATGAGTCATCAATACTGGAACTGGTCCGTCTCCCGGGGGCTTGTGGGGGGAGACAAAAAGAAGAAGGAACCTGTGGGGCGGGAAAAGATATTAAAGGCGGTTGAAGACAGGATCGCCAAGGAAGACGAGTCAAACAACCTTTTCCTTCTAAAAGATGTGAGCGGTTATTTCAACTCCCACGAGTTTCTCCGGCGTTTCCGGGATCTCCCCGGCGTCATGGATGAACAGCGCTCCCTCAATACGGTCTGCATCCTTTCCCCCACGCTCGGCGAAATCCCGGCTGAACTGGAAGAGGACGTTATCGTTCTCGAACTTTCTCTCCCCGATTACGACGAAATAGAGGAGATGATCAAAGAGACCTACGGTCATCTCATCCCGGAGAAATGGCACGCCTCGACGCGGGCCGTTCTCTATAAGTCGCTCCAGGGGCTTTCCATGGACAATATCAAGCGTGTTGTGAGGAAGGCGATCAGCCTCAACAAGGGGGTGCTGAACGAGGCGTGCATCGGCGCCATCCAGGACGAGAAGCAGCAGATCATCAAGAAACAGAAGATCATGGACTACTATCCTCACAAGGAGACGATAGAGCATATAGGGGGGCTCGATGAGATTAAAAAGTGGTTTATCGACAGGGAGCACGTCTTCAGGCTGAGTAAGGAGAGGGTGGAGACCCTTGGGCTGGAGATGCCGAAGGGGCTTATGCTTATCGGCGTTCCCGGCTCGGGAAAGAGCCTCTGCTGCAAGGCGCTGGCGGGTATTTGGAACTTGCCGCTCCTCAGGATGGATGTGGGAAAGCTTTTCGGTTCCACCGTGGGGGAGTCGGAGAAAAACCTCCGTCGGAGCATCCAGCTTGCCGAAGCGGTGAGCCCCTGCATCATGTGGATTGACGAGATAGACAAGGCCTTTGGCGGGATCTCCGGATTTCAGGGGGATTCGGGAACGCAACTGAGAGTCTTCGGCACCTTCATTACCTGGCTTCAGGAGAAGGAAAAACCGGTCTTCGTTATCGCCACGGCCAACGAGCCGAAAAACCTGCCGCCTGAACTCTGGCGGAAGGGGCGCTACGACGAGGTCTTTTTCGTCGATCTCCCCGTCGATGAAGAGCGGGAGGAGATATTCCGCATTCACCTGGAGAGAAAGGGGCAGCCGGCAGCAAAGTTCGACATCAGGGAACTGGCGCTGAATACCCAGGGCTATACAGGCGCTGAGATCGAACAGGCGGTGAAAGACGCCATTGTCACCACCTTTAACGAGATTCACAGCGGGAAGGATATGGAGGAAGCGGACGACATTATCGATTCGCTTTCCGGCCTCGACTTGCATCAGGAGACGCTCCTTGCTGCCGTGAGAAATATTACCCCCCTTTCGGTGCTGAAGAAAGAGGAGATCGATGATCTCCGCAAATGGAGCCAGCAGCGCGCGCGTCCTGCCTCCCGCTCTCTCTTCGTGCAGAGGACGGAATTGCTTTCCGAGGAGGATAAGCGTTCCGTCGCCATTCACGAGGCGGGGCATGTCGTCATGATGTGGCACCATTTCAAGAAGGTGCCCGTCTTCATCAGCATAGACAACTACAGAGACCCTGGCGTCTACATCCAGCGGGACGACATGATGCTGAACCGGGCGACCAAGCGGGACCTCGAAAAGGAGATCGGCGTCGTTCTCGGCGGCATGGTTTCCGAAGACGAGGTTTTCGAAGAGGGCTCGAAGACGGTGGAATCGTCCAACGATCTCGTCCTTGCCACGGCGAGGGCGAGGAAGATGGTCGTCGAGTACGGCTTCGGCGAACTGATGAAAGATACGAGCCTCATAGAGATACAGGATTTCGCCATGATGTCGGGGAAAGAAGTGATCGACGACATCCAGAAGATACTCTCCGAAGCGAAGGAAGAATCGGAACGCGTTATCTCGGGAAACAGGGAGGTTTTGCTGAAACTGGTGGAGAGGTTCACCACCGAGATGGTGATGAACAGCGACGCCCTGACCCGGTTTTTCGAAGAAAACCGCCTCACTTAAGGAATTTGACATGTCTTTCTATACCGTTTTAGAGACGGAACTCAAAAACAAGAAATTTATACTCTGCGCCGTTGCAGCTCTTGAAAAACGGGGAGAGATCGATTCCTTCGTGGTAAACGAAAAAAAAGAACTCATCAACATCGACCGCAGCGGCGACATGATAACGATCAGCAAATCGAAAACCGGGAACTACCAGGTCGAGGGGGATAACAGGGTTGTCAATGAATTTTCAAACCGGTTGAAGCAGATCTACGCCTACGAGTCGATAAAGGAGAACCTCCCCCTCGATTTCGAAATCGTCCAGGAAAGTGAAGTGGCGGGGGAAATGAAGATCGTACTGAAAGGCTGAAACGACAGGGTGCGGCCTTTTGAACTTCCTCCCCTTTCAAGGGGGAGGTTAAGAGGGGGATGGGTCGCTCTTGCGGCGTAGTTTTTGAAAATAACCCATCCCCACCCCGGCCCTCCCCTTGAAAGGGAGGGTGCTTAGTCCGTGAAAGTCCGTGGCAAATGTTTTTTTAAGAGGAGTTTTTTGTGGACAGAGAAATACGGATACGAATCACGCCCGACGGAAAGGTGGAGGTCGATTCAACAATCTATAAAGACTGCAAGGACGTAGCCGAACATCTGGCGAAGGTGATCGGCAGGGTGGAATCCTTTACCGAAAAAGACGACCTCGACACAGAAGAACGCATAAAGATCGATAGCGCCGAATAAGGCTTTTTTCTGATGGCGCCTCTTCTAAATATTCATTCCATTATTCCCTCTTCAACGGTAAACGGCCCCGGCGAGCGGATGGTTGTTTTCTTCCAGGGGTGCAAAAAAGGCTGCCCCGGCTGTTTTAATCCCGCCACCCATTCTCAGGCTGAAAAAGAACTTCTCACCTGGCAAGACATTTTTAAAAATATCAGCCTCGCAGGAATCGAGGGGATTACGGTGAGCGGCGGGGAGCCCTTCCTGCAGCCCGATGGCCTTGCCCTCCTATTGAAGATGTCGAAAGAACTCTACAATCTCTCCACTCTGGTCTATACCGGTTTCGACTATGAAGAACTTAGGGCGAGGGAAGAGATGAACACGATTCTGAGTTTCATCGACGTCCTCGTTGACGGCGGGTACGAGGCGTCGAGAAAAGAGACGACAACGCTCGCGCGGGGATCGACTAACCAGAGTTTTCATTTTTTGACAGATAGATATGATATGGATGATTTCATCATGCCCGGCAAGGTGGAGATTATCATCGGAGCGGACGGCCGCATTACGGGAACCGGCTTTGATCAGATTACGGCAATGCCATAAGAATTCTTCTTTTCTTTGACGGCCAAAGAAAGCACCGTAGGGCGGATAAGCCTGCGCCATCCGCCGAATGATTGAAGCATAATACCATGCCAAATTACAGACGACAAAGAATCAAGGTCGCCGACTACTTTTTTACCGTTAATTTGCTCGAAAGAAAAAAATCACTTCTTACGGACCATATTGAATTATTTAAGA
Source organism: uncultured bacterium (assembly GCA_965372635.1). Classification (GTDB taxonomy): domain Bacteria; phylum Desulfobacterota; class JADFVX01; order JADFVX01; family JADFVX01; genus CBDVDA01. Next base: position 8,342 of record CBDVDA010000015.1, read on the forward strand.
AATCGGTTCGAGAAGTAAAGAATCGAAAACCTTTTCACATTGATGGCTGGGTTGTATTGCCTGTCCATATGCATTGCATCTGGACGCTACCTCTAGAAGATAGTGATTTTCAGGACGTTGGCGGGAGATTTAAAAAGGTTTCTCCAAAGCCTTGCCTAAAAGGTCAAGGCTGTCCTCGGTGAGAATTAAAAGAAAAGAACGGGGTATTTGGCAACGATGTTTTTGGGAACATGTGATTCGTGATGATAAGGATTATGCGGCACATATGGATTATCTTCATTTCAATCCTGCCAAACATGGCTTTGTCGAACATGTTAGGGATTGGCCCCATTCGTCTTTTCATAAATTTGTTAAAAATGGTATTTATCCCGAAAATTGGGCGGTTCTACCATTGAGAATATGCAGGTTGGAGAATGAGGGTGATTGTTTCATTCGGCGGATGGCGCAGGCTTATCCGCCCTACGGGTTTTAATTTATTGATTCCTCCCTTTAGCAAAGGGGGGTGAGGGGGGATTTGGACGGCAAGCAATATGAAAATCCCCCTTATTCCCCTTTTATAAAGAGGGAGACCTTGAAATAGTAATGGAGATCAAGGATAAGGTGCACCACTATATATCGTGGTATTCACCAACCTTTGAGAGGAACCGGTTCTTTTTAAACAGTCTTTTAATCTTATGTATTTAGTCCGTGAAAGTCCGTGGCAAAAACTTTTTTAAAATTAATCGCTACTCAGGAGTGGGATGTCAACCATAGATGAGATAAGGGCCGCCATAGAGTTGGCAGATGATCCGGTTGCGAAGAGGGAGCTTATTCTCGGATTCCTGAAATCCCTGCCAACCGATTCCGCCGACCCGGATCTCTACCGGACCGGGCTGGAACTCACTGCCAGTATAGAGAACCTCGATGAACGCTGCTCGGTGCTTTCCAAACTGACGGAACTGACCCCCAAGTTGGGGGATTTTATTCCTCTCTATATTGAAATTGCCGAAGCGGCTGTAGCTGAGGCTTCTCGTATCGAGATGTTGAAACACAGGAAATCGGCTGTCCTCAGGGTTGCCTCGGATGTGCCGGAGACGCCGGAATTTGCCCCTCTTTATGGGAAAATTATGTCCGCCGCCATCGATGCTTCCGGTCAGATCGAGGATAAGGTGGCGAGGCGTTCCTCCCTTGTTGAAATCGCGGGAAAGCTTAAAGAACGGGAGACGCTCCTTCCCCTTTCTCTTCACGCGCTGCGGGTGAGCCTCGGCCTTGCCGAAGGAGAGGCGTACAGGAAATATTCCCTGAAAGAGATCGCAAAGGAACTCCCCAAAAGCTGTGACTACGCCTTCTACCGGAAGCACACCTTTTTCGGCATCGCCTCTTCCCTTAAAAAAGAAGGGAATTTTCTAGAACTTTACAAAGAGGCGATTGCAATCGCCATCAAGGCGGCAGGCGAGATTGAGCAGCCTTTCTATGCCCAGTATGCCCTCCTTTTCATTGCAAATGAACTTCCGAAGACGGGCGACTTCCACACCCTGTACAAAGAGGCCCTCTCCCGTGCGTTCGAGACGATCAGTGTCATAGAAGATCCGATCACAAAACAGCGAGCCCTTCTCGATCTCTTTAAGTTGCTTCCGAAAGAGACTGCCTGGGCAGAACTCATTTTGAAGACAATCGAGGAGAGCCTCCGTTTCTTCACCTTCAAACGCCGCATGGATGAGATGGAGCCTGTGGACGTGATGGATTTCTTCATCCTTTCGGAAGAGCGAAAGATGACGGAGTCGAAGCGAAAGCGTTTTGCCAGGGAAAAGTATGGGGAGCTTTTTGCCGCCGAACTGAATAAGAACAAAGAACTCCTGAGTGATATCCGCCTTATTGAGATGTTGAAACCCTATACTCACGTCTGGGTCCGGCCTGTCGTCCTCAGGGATGCTGCGAGGCAGCTTTTGGAACACCTCGTCTCTCTCACCGGGCGCTACCACGGCAGGGAAATAGAGGCGTTCCGCCTTGTTAAAAGGGAGTATTTCGAGGATAGGGAGCACCCTGCAACGCTGGAAAGGGCGGCAACCCCGGCAGATGAAATCATCGCCATCGATCTCGGCGCTACGAATACGGTGGTTATGAGGAAGGCGGGGGCGGGCGAGCCGGAATTCATCGATCTCGGACCCATTTCCGGACGGCGCGACGGCGCTACCTTCGTCCCGACGCGCATTGATCCGGCATCGGGGGAGATTGGCGCAAGTGTGAGCAGTGCCTCCTTTCCGAGAGAGATCAAGAAAAATATGCTGAACGAAGGTTCAAGGGATGGCGCCCTCATGGAGAGATACCTGCACGCTCTCTACAGGCATATCAAAAATGCATCGGGTGCGGGTGGGCTCCGTTCACTCTTCGGAGGGAAACCGGCGGAGAAGATTTACGTTACCGTGCCGGTCGGCTACGAGGGGTACCGAGCGGCGCTCCTCCGGATGATGAAAGGGATTGCAAAGGGTGTGGAGCTGGAACTGATCGAAGAGCCGCTGGCGGCAGCCATAGGCTATCAGGTGGCGGACGAGGAGGACAAGCTCGTCATGCTCTTCGATTTCGGCGGCTGCACGCTGGACATCATGCTCCTTCGGATCAATCTCAAAGGGCTTCATGTGGTTGCAAAACCGGACAGGTCGAAGATGCTCGGAGGGGGGGACGTCGATCTCTGGCTCGCCGAGTATCTCGCCGGGAAGTGCGGCGAAACGAAGAAAGACCTGCCGCCCGGATTGATGGCGGCGGCAGAGGAGATCAAGATTTCGCTTTCCGAACAAAAGACGGTCCCTTTTCAGTGGGAGGGGAAAGAGGTCTGTACTGTTTCGAGGGACGATTTCGAATCCCTCCTCGAAGAGCGGGATTTCTATAATACGGTAGAGAGGGAAGTCGGCTATGTTCTCGGTAAGGCGAGGAAAGTGGGTGTCGAGCAGGGGATGATAGACGCCGTACTTCTAACGGGAGGCTCGTCGCAGATACCTTCCTTCAAAGAGAAGATCGAACACAGCTTTCCAAAACTGAGAGAGAAAAACGGAGTCTATGATCACAGCCCGCTCACGGCGGTTGTCCGGGGGGCGGTCCTCTACGGTTCGCACGACGTGACCGACCGGCATCTCGGCATGGCCTGTGCCATTCGGCACGTTTCCGGGAAGAAGGACGAAAAGGAGGCCTATGAACTGGTTTTCGAAAAAGGGGAGACGCTCCCTTTCGAAAAGAGGTTTGCCATGAAACCGGCCAGCTTGCTCGGCCCACAGGAGGAGATTTACATCGAACTCTTCGAGGTGCCCGACCGGTTCCTTTCGAGGCGGTGGGTGAGCGAGTCAGGCATGGAGTCGATCAGGCAGACGCTGAAGCAGGGTGAGTTGGAACTGAAGGCGCTCAAGATCGTTACGCTTCCTCTCGGCGGTAAGATGTCCGGGGAGATGGCGATTACCTTCTCGGTGGACAGGTCGGGCTGGCTGAAGATCAAATGCGGCGACGATGGGGCCGAGATAGATTCGGGCCTCAGATTGCAGTAAGGAACCGCTACAGGACGGCGGGAAGGCTGTCTCTGCAATCGTCGCAGCAGTCGGAGGTGACGGCAGAAATGGCTGTTTTCAGCCGCGTGCTTGCGGTGTTGTAGACCGATCTTCGCTCCAGGAATGTCCTTACGATGAGCGTCCCCCCGCCAACGCCAAGGGTTCCTACAAAGAGTATCATTACAATCCAGCCGAAATTCATTTCCGCCACTTTCAGCAAGGAAACAAAATACCGGCCGATTATGAAACTGAGCAGCGCGGCGGGGAAGAGGATGGCGAGCATGCCGATGGCAAAGTCCTCCTTTGCGCGGTTGACCGCGCTCCTCGCATCCAGATACTCCGCCTTAAGTGGCTGGCACTTCCGGCACTCTTCCGTTATGTTTCGTGGTTCCCTCATCTGAACTCTCCTGTTTATGTGGGGTGCTATTTTAGCCTCTCTCGTCTCAATTGGCAATCATCTCTTGCTCGGTGGGCAGAATGACCCCTCCAAACCTCCTCTATGAATCGTTGGCACCGATTGGCAAGGGGAGGAAAATGTCTGTCATCCCCTCCTTTATAAGGAGGGGAAAGAGGGGAGGTATATATTATTTCGCTTTTTAAGAAAGTCCCATCCTCTGGGCGTGGTAAGAGTTTCTAAGTATTCATACTTTTCTTTGACGGCCAAAGAAAGAGTATGCAAAAGAAAGGCCGCCCAAAAACTTGGCCTTCGGCTCCCCTCGCTACGCAGTTGCCTCCGGCGGGGACAAAAACTCGCTTCGCTCAGACAGTTTGTCCCCTTCTTCCAAAGGCAACAGCTTCACTCGGCTGCGTTTTAAAGGGGGATGGAAGGCAAACCTCTTAAAATAGCGCCCTCTGGATGTAGATTCAATGGAGACTATTCCGTTGTAGCGAAGGCCAAAAATGAATATACTCTTACCTACCAAAAAGAGGACGATAAATGGACGTTAAAAAATTGATGGATCTCGATGCCGCCCATGTCTGGCACCCTTACAGCGCCATCGGCTCGGGCCTGCCTCTCTACCCGGTCGCCTCGGCGGACGGCGTGAGGCTGAAGCTGGCCGATGGTCGCGAACTGATCGACGGCATGTCATCCTGGTGGTCCGCCATCCACGGCTACAACCACCCCGAGATGAACCGTGCCATCGAGAGCCAGTTGAAGGAGATGGCCCATGTCATGTTCGGCGGGCTGACCCACCGCCCGGCGGTGGAGCTGGCGGAGAAGCTCGTGGAGTTGACGCCGGGGGAGCTCCGGTCGGTCTTTTTTTCCGATTCCGGCTCCGTGTCGGTGGAGGTGGCGATGAAGATGGCAATCCAGTATTGGCAGGGGAGGAGGGAGACTGAGAGGCAGCGCTTCCTCACCGTGAAGAAAGGGTATCACGGCGATACCTTCGGCGCTATGTCGGTCTGCGATCCGGTGACGGGGATGCATGCCCTCTTCAAGGGTTTTCTAGCGGAGCAGTTCTTTGTTGATGCACCGCTCAGGCCCTTCGGGGAAGACTGCACCGACGAGGATATGGCTCCCATGGAGCAGGCGTTGAAGGCCGAAAGTGACCGCGTCGCCGCCGTCATCATCGAGCCTGTAGTGCAGGGGGCGGGGGGGATGCGCTTTTATTCCGCCGATTATCTTCGCCGTCTTCGCGCGCTTTGCAATAAATATAATGTGCTCCTCATCTTCGACGAGATTGCCACCGGCTTCGGGCGGACGGGAAAGCTCTTCGCATTGGAACACGCCGGGGTTGCCCCCGATATCCTCTGTCTCGGCAAGGCGCTTACCGGGGGCTACCTCACTTTGGCGGCGACGCTCTGCACGGAGGAGATCAGCGGAACCATCAGCAGCGGCGAGCCGGGCCTCTTCATGCACGGCCCTACCTTTATGGCCAATCCTCTCGCCTGTACGGCGGCACTCACCAGCATCGATCTGCTGCTCAATTCCCCCTGGCAGGAGAATGTGAAAGGGATTGAGGCGGGACTGAAAAGAGGTTTAGAGCCTTGCCGGGAATTGAGCGCTGTGGCAGACGTGCGGGTGCTCGGCGCGATAGGCGTGGTCGAACTCCGGGAGCCTGTCGATATGAAGCAGGTTCAGCCCATGTTCGTCGATGCCGGGGTCTGGGTGCGCCCCTTTGGCCGCCTCGTCTACCTCATGCCCCCCTACATTATGGGCGACGCCGATCTCGAAACGCTGACGAGGGCGGTGGTTAAGGTGGTGGGAAGTGCTTGTGTTTAGGGGTTGAATTGTTTCATGGGCTTTTTTGTTTGTTGCCTTTAAACAAGTTTCTACGCCCTTAAATTTGCTGCCGGCCTTCGCGGCTGGTTAGCGTAAACGTGAGGATAAAAATTATGACAAAATGCCCTTTCTGTGCAGAAGAGATACAAGATGAGGCCATAAAGTGCCGTTATTGCGGTGAGTTTCTTGACAAATCTCAGCGGCCAAAAACAAAGTGGTATTTCTCAAGGTCTGGTATTGTTATCGCTCTGCTTTCTGTCGGCCCATTTGCCCTGCCTTTGGTCTGGTTGCATCCAGACTACAAGAGAATTACCAAAGTTATTCTGACGGTAAGTGTTATTGGCTTCACTGTTTGGGGTTACTTTATCGCCAGGGATCTTTATCTGGATTTGATGCAACAGGTAGAGGCGTTGGGCCTGCATTAGAAGGGAACGAAAAGGGGACAGATCACTTACTCGCGACTCAAAAATAAAAACGACAGAGTTTTACCTCTGCCGTTTAACGCACCCTAGTAAAAAATCCAACGTCTAAACTCTTTGACCTCAGCAGTTCTCCCGTATATACCGCTGCTTGAAATCTAAAACCTTCCCTGCCTCATACTCATCTCGACTGACAGGTTTTATCCCGAATACGCTGGCATCCGTCCTGCCAGGACATTTTCCGCCACCTTCGAGAACCTCATGAAGATGCTCTACACTTTTCGCTTCGTAATAGAGGCTGAAGACTCCTTTTCCTAGAGTACCCCTGCTCGCCATGACCTGAAGCCATACCCTGTAAAATTTCATCTCTTCAGAACCTTGCATACTCTTACCTTACCCCTTTTATATTTTCATTTTTTTATTTCAGGACGGGAGAATAGCTTGTCTTAAGCATTGTTTCCTATGGGGATTAATTTATGGCAGTTATGGCTGTATTGACACTCTCAACCAGATTTTTTGTTAAAAATGGTTTTTCGATGTAGGCAAAGGCGCCTAGAGAAAGTGCACGCTCTTTATACTTATCTGACGGAAGAGCAGATAGGAATATTATAGGGATGTTCTTAAAGTTAACATCTTTTTTAATCTTCTCACAAACTTCAAGCCCATCCATGTCCGGCATGCTGACGTCGAGTATTATTGCTTCCGGCGCAAACTCTTCCAGGATTTCCATGGCACGTTGGCCACTCTCTGCACACTGAACTTTAAACCCCTTTGCCTGAAACACAAAAGCGAGCATTTTATTAATGCCTAAATCATCGTCAATGATTAATATTGTTTTGTCGGATTTCAGCATAATTTATAAGTAAATATAACATGACTTAACTGTCGTGATTACGCAGTATAGCAGTTGTTGGCTTTTTTTCAATAAACAGATCAGGGTTTAAACTAAACAATTCCGTGAGGTTTTTCATGAGATGCAAGTTTCCAAGTTACTTAAACAAAAAAATACGTCCCAAGGTCGGACGATTAGGGTTCTTAAATTCTTTCGCTCTTTGAAAAACCGAGATATTTTCGCTAAGATAAAAAGGGTCGGGAGGATGGCTTCCCGCCCGGAGCGACGGAGAGTTTTGCCGATGAAAAAGTCGAGTGGCATCCATTTGAGGCCTGCAACCGCCGGAAACAGGGAGTTCGTCTACTCTGTGCTGAAAGAGGCCTCCAAAGAACATGTGATCGAGACGTGGGGGTGGTGAAAAGTCTTTATCGTTAGGGATTTATTCTTGTGATATGGGCAGAGTAAAAATGAACTTACTCCCCTTCTCCCACTCGCTTTCAACCCATATCCGGCCGCCATGCATTTCGACGATATCTTTACAGATAGAAAGTCCAAGTCCTGTCCCCGGGAATTTTTTTGTTAACACTGACTCAATCTGCTTGAAAGGTACAAATAGTTTACCTAAGTCTTCTTGTTTAATTCCTATACCTGTGTCCTCAACAAATATTTCAATCATAGGCTCATTCCTTGAGTTGTCTTCCCCTTTTTTCGCCACAACTCTGATCTGTCCCCCCTCTGGTGTAAACTTAGCGGCATTTGAAAGCAAATTAATCATTACCTGTTTGAGCAATCTCTTGTCGGCTGGGATGACTCCAACATTTTCCTCTATCTCCATTTTCAGATGAAGCTTTCCTGAGAAAACCCTCTCTTTTATAAATACGTGGCTTCTCTCTATGAGTTCCTTCAAGTCAACTTCCGATATTTCCAGATCCATGTTGCCTGATTCTATCTTGCTGAGATCGAGTATGTCGTTTATTAAGGCCAGGAGATGGTGAGAACTGTCGTGAATGTCGTTGATGAATTCCCTTTGTTTATCGTTCATATCCCCTGCTAGGCCACCTTTTAACAATTCAGAAAAACCGGTGATAACATTCAAGGGTGTTCTCAATTCATGAGACATATTGGCGAGAAAGTCTGATTTGGCCTTGTTTGCTGTCTCGGCCTCCGTTTTTGCCTTCTTGAGATCAAGCTCTATAAGCTTGTGGTCTGTAATGTCGATGATTACACCGACAATGCCTCCCAATGACCCATCGGCATTATTAAATGTGGCCTTATTGAATATGACGTTGTGCCTCTTTCCATCAGAATGCATAACCTTGCTTTCGTATATCTGGACACCTCTTTCTTCAAAGAGGACCTTGTCCATCTGGCAGTATTTGTCGGCCAGATCTATTGGCGCTAGCTCATAGACTGTTTTCCCTATTATCTCGCTTTTGGTTTTGCCGAGAAACTTCTCGAACGCCTCGTTACATCCGAGATAGTTGCCGGATGCTTCTTTATAGAATATTGGATTAGGTATGGTGTTGATCAAATCCTGTAAAAAGTTGTGAGCTGCCTGTAAATATTCTTCAGCCTCTTTTCGTTCATCCATTTCTTTGTTAAGAAGATCACGGGAAACCGTTGTCTTTTGCAGATCATCGGTCATTTTGTTGAAGGACTCCCCCAAAATCCCCAGTTCGTCTTTGCTGTCCATATCAAGGCGTACAGATAAGTCACCTGCTGCAACCTTCTCAAAGGCACTCTGCATCACTTTGAATCGTTTGATAACAAAGATGTAAACAATTGTGGCAACCACTGCCAGAAAAATAAGAAACTTCACCACCCCAAGTTGAATGGTAGTGATGCTGTTACGGGAAATTTGATCATTGATCTCTTTCGTCGAAAATTCCAGACGGATTGCACCAAGAACCTCCCCCTCCTTTGCATACTTGTGGCAGCCACTCATCTCGTAGCACCCTTTCTTGACTGCATAGGGAATCAAGGCTGTTGCCTTATCCCCTTCGTAAAGGTAGATCGGACTTCCTTTTTTAAGAACCTCCCTGTCGAGGTGGTCTCTCGGTTGTTCTCGCGGATCAATCTTCTTGAGTTCTTTGGCCTTTTGGATTTTTTTCTGCGCCCTTTTGATCTCTCTCTCCAGTGTTAAAATCTCATCCTGAAAATCTTCTTTTTCAAGAGCATCATCGGTTTTTTTGATTTGTTCTTCAAGGTATTTGATGTCACCCCTAAAAGCGTCTATTGCCTTGATTTCTTTTGGAATAAGTTCAAATTCGTTTACTATCCTAAACAGTTCATTTACCCTTTTACTTCGTATGATGCGAACATTTTGCAAACCGCTCAGTTCACTCCCCATACTTGAAAACAGTCCAAAGCGAAGATCCATCTTTCCGTCTTTCATGAGAGTATTGAGAGATATTCTTGTATTCTCCGCAAAGAGAAAGGCCCAATTCTCAATTTCACTTACCATGACATCTGTTTCCTTGCCAGTATTGGACTTTATGTCAAGAATTGTGATAATTGTTTAGGCAATAAATATTGCGACCATCAATTTGGTTAAGAGCTTTATATCTCGGAATATTTTCATGCTCAAATTTTTATCGATTTCATTTGAAATGTTACGCTTGTGTAAGAAGATAAGAATTCAGCAGCAACTTGATTTTTCTAAGCATCTAGTAAATAAAAGGTTATGATAAATCATTAGCATATTCATAAATAATGTTCAGAAGCTTCTTCTTCTTTATCGGTTTGCTCACATGCGCTGTACAACCGGCATTAATGCTCTTTTTCTCATATTCCTTCAGCGCATGGGCAGTAAGGGCAACAATAGGCGTTGCTGCTTTCTTTTCTTTCTTTTCCCACTTCCTTATTTCTTTGGTAGCTTTGTAACCATCCATAATCGGCATCTCCATGTCCATTAAAACGATGTCATATTTACCAGACCGAAACTTCTCTACGGCGATCTTGCCGTTCGCTGCCGAATCGATAATATATGGGGTTTTTTTGAGATACAGCCGGATGAGATTAAGGTTGTCTTCAGAGTCTTCGGCAATAAGTATTTTTACCGGCCAGTCCACTAATTTGATTTTTTCTTCAGCCATTATTTTAATAAATTTTTCATCTGTAGCGGATTCGACTCTCTTCAGCGGTGCAGTGAAGAAAAAGCTGCTTCCCTCTCCCAGCTTGCTTTCAGCCCATATCCTTCCACCCATCTTTTCAACAAACATCTTTGCTATTGTAGTGCCAAGGCCTGTCCCGCCGTATTGTCTCGATGTCGAGGAGTCTGACTGTGTGAATTTATCGAAGATGACATCCAGCTTATTTTCCTGGATGCCGATCCCCGTGTCTTTGATACAAAACTCCAACTCCACTATATCGCCACTGACTTTTATTTCACTCACGTTAATGTCAATGCGCCCTTTTTCGGTAAACTTGATCGCATTGCTTACAAGGTTTAAGAGGACTTGCCGCAGGCACTTTACATCACCGCTTAACGTTTCATATTTATCGGGTTCTATATGAACTGACAGTTTAAGGTCTTTTTTCAGCGTCTCAACACACATGACCGATTCAATCTCAGCCAGAAGGGTTTCGAGATTAAAGGGCGTCTCATCCAGTTCAATATGACCGGCTTCTATTTTGCTTAGGTCCAGTATGTTATTTATCAGCTGCAGGAGTATGTCGCATGATCTTGACAAAGTATGTATTCTCTTTTCCTGCTCCAACGTGAGTTCTGTCTCACTTAGAATATCGATCATTCCGACGATAATATTCATTGGTGTTCTTATTTCATGGCTCATGCTGGCAAGGAAATCACTCTTGATGCGACTTGCTGATTCTGCGATCTCCTTGGCCTCTTTTAATTTCTCATCTGCCTTCATCTGTTCGGTGATGTCGCGGGAACTTACGACAACACCTGAAATGGTTTTGTCCTCCTCAAAGTAGGGATAATAGTATACCTCCATGTATCTCCGCCCTAATCCCGTAAAATCAAACCACGACTTATACTGAACCGTCTCGCCTGCCAGAGCCATGTCAATTCTAGCCACTATCAGCCTGTCAAAAACATCTTCCCCGAGAAGTTCAGCTACGCTGTGGCCAATTATCTCCTCCCGGGTCTTCCTGTGAGCATTAAGATAGGCATCATTCACGGCCCGGTAGATATAGTCCCTGTCCAGAAAGGACATGTGCTCCTCTGCAACGGATACGATATGAGCATATTTGCGATTTTCATCTTCCGTTTTTTTGCGTTCCGTAATGTCTTCGAAAACGGCAACAAAGTAGCCTTTCTCCGGAGAATAGGCGGATATATCATACCAATGCTCAAAGGGTTCAAAATAAATAGAAAGATGTGCATCCTCTCCCGTCAAGGCTACATTGCCATAAATCTTAATCAAGTCAGGTTTTGAAGTCTTTATGCCCGGAATGACTTCCGTTACCTTTTTGCCGATGATGTTTTCTCTTTCCAATCCCGTCAGTTTTTCGAAGGCATCATTAATCTCCAGAAAAACATAGTCAACGGGTTTGTTGTTTTCATCAAGTATAATTTTGTGGTAGGCAAAACCGTTCAGCATTTTTTTAAAAAGTGTTCGGTACCTTTCTTCGCTCTTCACTAGCCTGTGAGCATCCATCTTCGTTCGGCGCAGCATAGGCATGAAGATAAAGAAGGCCATCAACAGAAGGACAAAAAGTGCTGCCGTCGTTATTTGAAACTGTAATCTTTTCAGCTTTGCTGTATAAGACTCGCTATTTTTCTGATACTGATTCACTACCGTATCAAGTGAATTAAGCAACTGGGTTTTCGACAGGGTCAGGATGGTTTTAAAGTGGGGATTTTTAGTGGAAAGCTCCTTATCCGGGACATTAGCCAATTCTCTGATTTCAGCTATAAAATTACGAACCAGCTTGTCGAGATGTATCGGCGGTTCAAAGTAGGTGCTTCTAACCTCCGGAGAGGAAATCTTTGGGAGTTTCAGTTCCGGGTCGCCTTTTATCAATCCGTTATGGGATTTTTCCATTTTATTTGCCAAGTCGAGCAGCTCCCCTCGTATCTCTTTGCGTTTTTTCTTCTCCAAAGAAGCAACAAAAGATTGGGAAAGTAACGTTATCTGTTGTGATAACATTCTTTGGCGACCACTAAGGTTTATTACGGCGGCATTTGATTCACCTGTCGAGATGCTATGTTGCATTAAAAGAGAGGAAAATATAAAGAACAGAGCAAGAAGAATACCTGCGAGGACGCCAACAAGAATCAACCTATTGAGCGATTCAACTTTTTTTGAAGACTTATTCATATCTGATAAGTATATAACAGAATATATATAATGCAAATTTCAGGGATTGGCGTTGAAAAAAGCCATTATCGATTAACAGGAGAAACCTGCTAATCAACTTCATTCAAGAAAGGCAATTTGAGGACTATTGATTAGCTGTAGCTACAAGCATTTAACGCTTTCGGCATCTTCAATGGCCTCCATTGTTTTATTTGCCAGCATTGACGGCGTGAATGGTTTTTCAACATAATCATAGGCACCCATGGAAAGAGCCTTTTCCCTATTTTCAATGGCTGGGAGGGCGGAAAGAATGATCACCGGGATGTTTTTAAAAAGGACGTTCTCTTTTATATTTTCTAAAAATGCATACCCATCCATTTTGGGCATCATGATGTCGAGGATAATGGCGGTCGGAATATTCTCGTTAAGGATTTCCAGCGCCCCCATCCCGTTGCTTGCAAACTCCACCGTAAACCTCCTCGCCAGAAAAAGGCTTCGAAGCAGGTTCACCTGTGATTCATCATCTTCAACGACGAGGATTGTTTTATCGAATAGTGCCATGGTCTGTAACCTTCTCCTATGTGAGGGTCTACTTGATTATGCTGCCTCGTTCAAAAAGTTCTCAATATGACTGGAAACAGTAAGAAATTGAATTCCCATATGCTGATTGTCAGACCATGCAACTCGCCCCAATCCGGGATCGCAATCTTCACGGCCATTAATGTAAACGCAAAATGAAATCTCTGAACTCACTGGAAAGGTCATGTCAGATTTCACCAACATACCCCCTATGCAGATATCGACAAGCTCTCCCGATACTGTTTCTTCGCTGACTTTATAATCCACTTCAATTTCAACAGGCTTACGTTTATATTCTCTCCTGTTGATAGGTACATATTTATATACCGTCTCTATGAGCTCTCGACTTTTATATGGCTTTACGAGAATGTCATCGCATATCGACCGGAGTTGTTGTCCATCAGTGCTTTCATGGTCGAGATAGGAAGTAAAGAGGATGACGGGGATATGCTTAAGAAATGGGTCTGCTTTCATGGTTTTGCATAATTCATCACCATTCATCCCTGGCATAAAAACGTCACTCACTACAATATCGGGTTTCTCGTTTTCAATTAGTTCAAGTGCTTCAAGCCCATTAGAAGCTGTTAAGATTGTAGCCTCAGAGTTTGAAAGCGCCACTTTACCCATTTCGAGTGAAAAATTCACATCATCTACAAGTAATACTTTAGGCTTATTCATGAAGCAACTCTCCTTACCGCTCTACAGGTCTAATATTATGATGCGCAGTTAAAAAATATGATGCACGATCAACAATTTTCACGTCCACCGGAAACCCGCATTAACGTCTCCGTTTGCCTTATTAGCCCAAACCATTTGAGCTTCCCTTTCCGCTATTTTCAATGGGGCAGACGAAACGATGACCTTGACCCCCCCCGAAAAAATCTCTTCTTTATACCTGAACCCGAATCCCTCTTCGGAAATATTAATTATTTCTCCTTTGATCAATCTCCTTTTATTTGTACCAATCGGTGTTAAGAGGCACTTTCCCCTGACTTTCTTCCTTTCATAAACTCTCTGACACATGTTGCCCAGTTCTTTTTTCAATTGCTCCTCCTCCGATTCCAGGATCAACTCTACTATGGCAAAAAGATCTTCCACTTTAAACGGCTTGAGGAGGAAAGGCAGATTTTCCCCCTCAATGTAAGAGAGATAAGCTTTAGAATCACTGCCTGATATAAAGCCTGTCCTTCGGGCCAATGACGGAAATTCTTTCTTCAGCGCCTTATGGAAATCGATTCCATCCATGACAGGCATGTCGATATCGGAAAGTATGGCAGAGGGCTCTCTTTCTCTCGCTTTTTCCAATGCTTCCTTTCCGTTAGAAGCTTGAATTACTGAAGCATCTTTGTAGCGCAGCTTGAGCATATGTTCGTACATCTTAAACAACGTTGGGTCGTCTTCTGCTATGAGGAAAGATTTCACTTTCACCTCCTTGGAGAGTTTCTGCTCGTATATAATGGGGAATTGAATAACGAGATTAATCAGGACAGATTTATCCTTAAAATATTAGACAGGAAAGGGGTGAGTATTATCAATAGCCAGAGATGGGTATTTTATGAGTAGGTTGTGGGAGTAAAGGCTTTTTTTAAGCTACGAATAGCCTCTTGGCTTTTTCTCGGAAACTCAGGGTGTTTGCTTTATAGTGGACAGGGTTTGATGATTACGTTTTGAAATTTCCATATTTTGAACTAGTGTGAAAATGCACTCTTACAGGAAGTCATTCAAAGTATAGTGAGGATTCAAGCCCCCATTTCGCTAAAACAAAAAAGCTTGGCCGGTCCGGGCTTTCAAATCCCCCCCTCTGACTTTTCTTGTCTTAAGAGGAAAGTTCTAATAGTTATGCTGTGAAGGGGGTCATTTTGCAAATAAAATTACACGATTACCCTTTGAAAAACTGAGATTTTTTCGCTAAGATAAAAAGGGTCGGGAGGATAGATTACCGCCCGGAGCGACGGAGAGTTTTACCGATGAAAAAGTCGAGTGATGTCTATTTAAGGCCAGCAACCGCCAATGACAGGGAGTTCGTCTACTCCGTTCTGAAAGAGGCTTCCAAAGAACATGTGATCGAGACGTGGAGGTGGTGGGACGAGGCGGGGCAGCGTGAAAACTTCGACGCAAACTTCGCTCCCGCTCATGTGCGGATCATCCGGACCGGCGGGCGGGACGCGGGGTTTTATGCTCTCCAAAATTTTGGGAAAGAATTGTTCCTGTCGGAACTGAACCTCCTGCCGGAGTTCCAGCGGCGCGGCATCGGCAGCTTTGTTATGCGGGGTATACTGGAGGATGCCAAAAAAAGGGGTCTTCCCGTCAGACTCCATGTACTCAAGGTGAATTCGGCAAGCCTCTTTTACGAGCGCCTCGGTTTTTCCGTCACAGGCGGAACTGAGAGTCACTATCACATGGAGTGGGTGGCTCAATCGATGGATGACAATTGAAGGAGAAATGGGGTATTATATGCCCCGCTAAAAATCAGGAATCAAAGAGGAGACAAAGATGGAAAAGGCAAAAAAAGGGGACAGGGTAAAGATACACTACCGGGAATCGACGGACGAAGGCGTGGCCTTTGACTCCACCTCGGGGATGCCCCCTTTCGAATTTACTATCGGTGAAGGACAGGCGATGCCCGCCCTCGAAGAGGGGGTAATCGGCATGGAGGAGGGGGAGATGAAGACGATTGTCGTTCCCACCGAAAATGCCTATGGAGAGAGAGACGAGGGGATGGTGGGTGTGATAAGCAAAAGCATGCTCGACCCCGGCGTGGAGCCGAAGGTGGGAATGATTATTCAGGCAAATACGCCGGAGGGCGAGAAGAAACTTCGTGTAACCGCTGTGGAGGGGGACAAGGTGACCGTCGATGCGAACCATCCGCTGGCGGGGAAGGAGATTACCTTTCGGGTCAGGCTTGTGGAGATTGTAGAGGAGTGATTTTTGAATGAGATAAAAAATCTGAACCACAGAGGCACAAAGGACACAGAGAAAAAACAAAGAACTGTAAGGTGTTGTTGACTTATCAACTATGAGCCCTGTTTAAACGGTTTTTTATCTCTGTGACTCTGCGTCTCTGTGGTTGAATTAAGGTTCTTGGATTAATCCCTCATCCGTGGCACTTCTTGTACTTCTTCCCGCTTCCGCAGTAGCAGGGGTCGTTTCGTCCCGGCTTCGAATCGGACCGTGTCTTCTCTAATAGGTGGGGCGCTTTTTCGCGGCAGTATTTTTTCATTTCTTCTAGCACTTTGTCGGTGGCCTCATCGGCAGATGGTACCCCGCCCTTAAAGAATTTATCGCTCGAACGCGCTTCCAACTCGATGGCTGCCTCCAGGTTGGCGGTGTCGCCGGGGGCTGCCTCTGCGGCGTGGATGATCCTGCAAAAACCCTTCTCTCCCTCTTTTGCCCCTATGGACCCCATGTAGCCGCAGTGGGGTGGGCGGATCTCTTTGCCCCCCATTTCGGCGGGGTGGATGGTGCAGCGGTTTCCCGGCGAAAGAAAGAGGCAGCGGAAGGCGAACATGGCCCTTAATGTGAGAGAGATGGCGTCTCCCTCGATGCTGATATTTTCGATGGCTACATTGTAGCGCTCCGGCTTGCCGAAGAGGCTCTGTGGCGGCGTCTCGCTTGTTATGTAATTGTCTCGAATCCTCTTCTCTCTCGATCGGATGCTCCCTAAAAGGTCGGCCCTGAAATTCTTCATGCCGGAAAGTCCCTTTGGTTTTCTTAAAGTGTAGGAGACGATCCCCCACCAGGGGGCGCAGCAGCGCCCGCCGCACTGTTCGATGCAGAGAGAGGAGAAGGTTGATTCTTCGGAAGAGGGTACGTTCATAAAATCTTAAAAGAACTTTTTGACACAGATTCGCACAGATTTATTATGATAGCTCAAGACTTCAGGTCAAAGAAGTGTTTGCCGCTATAACAACCTGGCGCATAAGGGAACTATCCGTGATAATCATGCCTTATCAGTGCTTATCCGTGTCCAATTTTTGTTTCTGGATTAATA
The DNA here is from genome assembly GCA_965372635.1 of uncultured bacterium. Lineage (GTDB taxonomy): Bacteria > Desulfobacterota > JADFVX01 > JADFVX01 > JADFVX01 > CBDVDA01. Next base: position 25,166 of record CBDVDA010000015.1, read on the forward strand.
AGTTGTTCAGCGGAAAAGCTGTCTCTTAATGATGAGGGCGACTTCGGGACAGGCGGGGATGCAGCCGCCGCAGCCGTTGCACCTTTCAGGTGCAACTATGGGGATACCGCTCTCGCTGTTTAAAAAGGCATCTTCCGGGCAGGCGTCGATGCACGACCTGCAAGGGGCGTGGTCGCCCTCGTCATTTGAACAGAGGGCAGCATCGAGACGGGCCATGCCGATCTCTTTTTTCCCCTCATCGAAGTTGAGCGCTCCCGATGGGCAGACCTTGACGCATTCTCCGCAGAAATCGCAATAATCTTCGTGGAAGTCGAGATAGGGGGTTCCCGTTGCGAGCTGCCCCGCCTTGCCGTGATGAAAGATGATCCCTCTCGGGCAGTAGTCTCCGCAGGTGCGACAGTTTTCGCAGGTTGCGATGAAACGAGCTTCTTCTATGGCCCAGGGCGGCCTCGGTTTGGCTGAAGAGAAGGCCTCGACGCGCTTTTCAACCGCTGAAGCGAGATGATCGATTCCGGCGGTGGCGGCCTTTCTTAGAAACTCTGAGCGGGTCACTTTTTCCATTTTCTGGCGTGTCATTTTTTGACTTTAAAAAGGTGCTTGGCAGTCAAGGAAGGCGGGACGGGAAAAATCAGAGGAAATATTTGGTTACGTCGATATCATGTTCTTCGGCGTTCATCGTTTTCAATATGGAGCGACCTGCCGCGTCACCGGCGAGGTCAACCGTCTCCCCATCCACTTCTGCGCCGTCGGCGGTGCTGATGATCTTCACCTGCGGCGTCTTCCACTTGGAGGGATCGGGGTTGCTCTGCATAACCACAGCCAACTCCTTTGTGCTCAGCACGAGGAGGGAGCCGATGGGGTAGACGCCGATGCAGTTGACGAAGAGTTTCATAAGAATGGGATCGTAGATCGTCCCCGCCCGTTCGAGCATGAATTTGAGCGCCTTGTCGGGCGTCATCGGCTTCCTCGAATAGACGCGCGATGAGGTGACGCCGTCGTAGCAGTCGGCGATGGCGATGATTCGTCCGAAGAGACTCAGTTCCTTCGTGTAGCCCACCTTCGGGTATCCCGAATGGTTCAGGTTGATATGATGTTCGAAGGCCCCGGTGATGATCCGGGCGCTCAGCGTGTCGAGTCCTTTCAGCCGCATCAACTCCTTTACGCCGTGAAGAGGGTGGGTCTGCATGATGGCCCACTCTTCTTCGGTGAAGGAGGCGGGCTTGTTCAGGATTTCTATGGGGATGTCCGATTTGCCGATGTCGTGAAAAAGCGCGGAAATACCGAGGTCGCAGAGCGTCGCCCTGTTCAGCCCTATCCTCTGTGCGATGGCGAGAGAGAGGATGCAGACGTTTACCGAGTGATGATAGGTATATTCGTCATGGCAGCGGATGGTGGTGAGACCGATGAGGTTCGTCTCTGCCGTGAGCATCTGGTCGATCATCCCCTGGATGACCCGCTTGGACTTTCTAAGCTTCAGCGTCTGCCCGATCTTTACGTCGTCCATCACCTCGGCCACGGCGTGCAACGTTTTTGCGTAGAGTTTTTTTGACTTTTCCTTGTTGTCTTCCGTCGCCTCTTCTTCGCTGACGCCGATCTTTTCGGTGAACTCTTCAACGGTAATCCCGTTAATGTCTGTACCTTCCATCTTTTCGAGGAATCGCTGATAGGTGTCGGGCGAAGGGATCGGCTCGGGCTCGCCGAAAAGGTAGGCGAAGTGGCCGATATCGTCGGCGCTCACCTTCTCATCGAGAATAATGCCGCCCATGTAATTCTGCTTCATCTCGGCGATGGTAAAGTTAAAGGCCTCCGTCCCGGTCTGGTCCGGTTTCAGGCGCTGGTCTCCCAAAAAGAGGTAACCTCCCTTTAGGCGAAGCGAAGCCTCTTCCTTCATCCTTTTAAGTTCGCTCACCGTGTCCAGTATCTTCGATACGGGGGAATTCATGGCGGCATGGCCGAACTTGTAGTTCTTCGCCGTCTTTAAGAGGACGAAGAAGTGGTAAATCAGGTTCCGCCCCAGTTTCAGGCTTTCCTGATCCATCGTTTTTGGCGTTGATTTTTCCATATTATTTCTTGCCTGAGAGCGCTTTTATCGCATGCTCGACAATCTCCAGTATATCCCCCTTTTTCTGCTCCTTCGCTTCCTGGAGCAATTTTAGCGAGGCTGCCGTCTTTATCTTTCTGAACCCCGCCACGGCGCATGTGACGAAATCCTTTTCTTTTTCCTTGTTGAGCCAGAACTTCTTTTCCAGCATCTCGCCGAGAAGAGGCAGGGCATCGTTCTGTCCCAGTTCGCCGATGGATTCGAAAAAGATCTTCCTCTCCGAGATCTCCCACTCTTCGAAGTTCTTCCCCTCTGTAATGGCGATGGCCGGTTTCAAGGCCTTTACGTATTTTAGTTTCACCAGCGATTTTATGGCGCGGATTCTAAGGTTGCTTTCAGCATCATTCAAAAACTTAATGATGAGATTTTTAGAGGCGTCGTCGCAGATGGTCTGCAGGTAAAAGAGGACCTCTTTCCTTACCCTCGAATCGGCATGGTTGATATGCTGGCTCACCGGCTTTAACGATATAGGCGAGCCGATGAGCCTTAAGATGAGTACGGCATTCCTCACGAAATACCACCGGCTGTCGTGAAGGCAGGGGAAAAATTCTTTGGGGTCGTTCTTCCCGATCTTAACAAGTGCGTCGATGATGACTTTCCTCGTTTCCCTCTTTTCCGCCGTGCCGAGGAGAGTAGAGATGGGCCGGATTGCATCTCTGCCGATGAGGAGTATGAGAGAGCGCAACTGCTCCTGGGTTATTATGTCCGTTTCGTCGATGATCTTTCCGAGGCCTTCGATCATGCTTTTCGACAGGACGCCGCTTCGCGCCTTGACGAGGATTTCTCTTCGCACCGCGTCGATTTTCTCGTCATTCCCGAGGTTCAAAAGGAATTTCAGCAGGTCGAGGGAATATTGCGCCTCGCCCGAGTGGATGAGATCTTCGATCAGGCGGAGCGTGACGCCGACGAAATCCTCGAAAATGGGCACGTTCTTTTCGGCGGTGATGACGGTTGTGAGGATGGTGACCACGTCGTCGATCGGTTCCCTCTTCTCCTCTAAACTACGCATCTCTTTCAGCCAGCCGATTTCATCCTTGGAGAGTCCCAGGATGTTTTGGGGGATATTCATCGGTATGGGGACGGGCGCTTCGGGCGCTATCTCTTTCTGCGCGTTTTGAATGCTCTCCCCCTGTTCCTCCTCCGAGCGGTGGCTTGTGCCGATCTCCGTGCCGGAGGTTTCGTCCGAGTCTTCCGTGACGACGTAATGGATGTGAGAAAAATTCTTTTCCCATAGCTGGGTGACGATATCGTCATCTGCCTCGTAGGTCCGCTCCTGCCCCATAATGCTGAGAAAATCGACGATTTCGCTTTCATCGATCCCCTCCTCGAAGGTGAGGGAGCGAACGCCGTCGGAGTTGAACTTGAAGGCGAGGCTGTTCTTGCTGTCTTCGTTCTTGTATATGCTGTTCTGCCTGTATTTAATCTCGAACTGGTCGATGTCGAGTTTGAGATCGTCGTATTCATCGAGGTGCTTGCTCATCGTTTCGTGAAACTGGAGCATGAATTTCTTGTGGAGGGGGTTGTTGGGGAGGTACATCCTGGAGGCCTTGGAGGCCTTAATCAGGCTCTGGATGACATAGCTTGCCGATGCGACTTCCTGCTTATCGACTTCTTCTTCAATCTCTTCCGGTTTTGAGCTTTCTTCCAGCACCTTTTCCCCCGAATCTGGAGTGTTAATTTTAATCGGAAAAGTATAGCATAAACTTTCCCCCCGGAAAAATGAAAAAGCTGATTTTATTTAGAAAGGCGCCCGGTCTATTATTTTATTTCCAAGGGAACGTTGCCCCCTTTTCCCTTGCCTGCCGGGGGAGTTTATTATAATATTCCCCTTATTATTTTTACCGGAGGAAAGAGATGAGTAATCTGCTGGATAAGGTTCTGCTTGCGGGGCTCGGGCTGGAGCACAAGGTGAAAGAGAAGATCGACGAATTGGCGAAAGAAGGGCAGAAGGAGGCCGACGAAGAGGGGCTCGGTGCAAAGGAAGAGGTGGAGAACAAGCTCGTCGAGAATATCGTTGAGGTGGTTGGTTCGGCGCTGAAAAAGGTAGGCGTGGCAAAGAGTGAGGTCGATCAAGTGCTCGCATCGCTTGCGGAAAATTTGGCGGAGCGGATGAAGATCGTTACCGTGGACGACCTCGATATACTGGAAAAACTGGTCATGGGAAACCGCGAGAAGATATTGCAACTGGAGAAGAAGGTGAAACAACTCGAAGCAGCAGCTGAAAAACCGGCGAAGGGCGAGAAGAAGGCCACGGATAAGGACTGACTGACGTGTTTTTTGCAAAGGCAAAGGCGATCAAGAACATCGTCCGCATGAGGAAGATTCTAAATATTCTCATCAAACACGGCTTCGGCGATTTCGTGGAGCAGTTGAACATCGGCCGTGTTTTTACCCTCGGGCGCTTGTTCAGGAAGAGAGAAGAACCTGTCCACGGGAGGGCGGAGCGGGCGCGCCGCGCTATCGAGGAACTCGGCTCCACCTTCATCAAGTTCGGCCAGATATTAAGCACCCGCGTAGATATCCTCCCGCCCGACTGGGCCGTGGAGTTCAAAAAACTCCAGGACGAGGTGCCTCCCTTCTCCTTCGACGAAGTGAAGAAGGTGATCGAAGGGGAGTTTAAATGCCCCGCCGATCAACTCTTCGATGGCCTGGAGGAAAAACCGTGCGCCTCCGCCTCCATCGCACAGGTGCACTACGCGAAACTGAAGGACGGGAAAGATGTGGCCGTCAAGGTGCAGCGCCCCGGCATTGATAGAATAATCTCCGCAGACCTCGCCATTCTCTACACATTCGCCGAACTTGTCGAAAAATATGTTCCCTCCCTGGGGCGCTACGAGCCGGTCACGGTGGTCAGGCAGTTCGAACAGACTATCACCAAGGAACTCGATTTTACGACAGAGGGGGCTCACGCCGGGCGGATTGCCCGCATATTCAGGAAGGACGAGCGGGTTCTCATCCCGAAAATCTACTGGCCCGAGACGGGAAAGCGTGTCCTCACCATGGAGCGGGTCTACGGCACGGTCATCGATGAAGTGGAGACGCTGAAGGCGAAGGGGATCGATATCAAGAAGGTGGCGGAAAACTCCATCCGCGCCTTCTTCGTGCAGGTTTTCGACCACGGTTATTTCCATGCCGACCTCCACCCCGGCAACCTGCTCGTAGCCGACGACGGGAAGCTCATCTACCTCGATTTCGGAATTATGGGCCGCATCGACGACAACACGCGAAAATACTTGGCCAGGATGCTTTTTTCACTGGTTAAACGCGATTTCAGGCAGATGGCGAAGGTCCATCTCGAAATGGGCCTCATCCCTCCCGACGCCGATCTCCGCGCCTTCGAAGATGAACTGATTGAGATCACAGAACCGATCTTCGGAAAACCGCTGAACGAGATCAACCTTTCCGAACTCATCATGAAGCTACTCGGCACGGCCATCAACTTCGACATGAAGCTCCAGCCGAACCTGTTGCTCCTCCAGAAATCGATGATCATCATGGAAGGAGTGGGGCGCGAATTCTACCCCGACCTCAATATCTGGAAAGTGGCCCAGCCCTTCATTCTCGGCTGGATGAAGAAGGAGATCAGCCCGCAGCGGAAACTGGAAGAGACGAAACAGGTGGCGAAGGAACTGATCAAGGTGGGCGCCGAGATTCCCCGCCAGGCGAGCGAGGTGATGGAGCGTCTGAACAGCGGGCGGATGAAGATCGACTTCGCCCACCTCAACCTCGACAGCATGGAAGAAACAATCGAGGCCCACGGCAGCGACCTCTATTACGGTTTTATCATTGCCGCCCTGGTGGTCGGCTCCTTCTACGTGATAGGCAAACCGGTGGGGCCGCAGTATTACGGCATGTCGGGCGTGGGGCTTGCCGGTTTTGTCGTGGCGGGATTCATGACGCTTATTAGGGGGCTTCGAAAGTAAAGATTATTTGCCACAGAGACACAGAGTTCACAGAGCAAGTTCATAACTCCCCTTAATCCCCTCTTATACCCAAAGGGCACACTGTCTTAAGAGGGGAAACAAAACTCCTCCTCTTAAGGTAAGGGGAGGTTGGGAGGGGTTATGTATATTAGGGATATTATGAACCACAGAATGCTTTTTCTCCGTGCCCTCTGTGCCTCTGTGGTGAGTTCGAAAATCATAATTTCAGGAGTTTCAATTGACTGAAGAGGAAAAGAAGGAAAAAGTTAGCTTCGGCTTCAAAGAAGTCCCCACCGACGAGCGGCAGAAGCTCGTGGGCGAGGTTTTTTCGAGCGTGGCCGACAAGTACGACATTATGAACGACGCCATGAGTCTCGGCGTTCACCGGCTCTGGAAACGGAGCTTCGTCCGCAAAGCGAAGCTTCGCCCCGGCATGAAGTGCCTCGACGTGGCGGGCGGCACGGGGGATATTGCCATGCTCATGGCGAAGCAGGTGGGGGAGAAGGGGGACGTAACCGTCTTCGACATCAATAAATCCATGCTCGACGTGGGGGTAGACCGGGTGGTCGATCACGGTTTTGTGGGGAACATCAAGTTCGTCCAGGGGAACGCTGAAGACCTCCCTTTCGAGGACGAGACCTTCGATGTGGCTACGGTGAGTTTCGGCATACGGAATGTGACGAGGCTGGAGAAGGCCTTCAAGGAGATGACCCGCGTTGTCCGCGTGGGCGGAAAGGTGATGTGCCTCGAATTCTCGCACCCGACAAACAAGCTCTTATCGACGGTCTACGATTTCTTCTCCTTCAGCGTCATCCCCGAGATCGGCGAGCTCGTCGCCAAGGACCGCGAGTCCTACCAGTACCTCGTCGAGTCGATCCGAAAATTCCCCGACCAGGAGAAGCTAAAGAAAATCCTAGAGGATTGCGGCCTCTACAAGGTGAAGTACACCAACCTCACCAACGGCGTCGCCGCCATTCATGTGGGGCATAAGGTGTGAAGGGAAAGCCTACTCTACGTCACTTCGCGTGAAAGGAAGTTAGCCTCTTAATCATCACTTTCCTTCCATTTCTTCTGGAGCCGGAGTTTTTGTCCGGGATAGATCAGGTCCGGATCGACGATCTTATTGTCCTCTGCCACGAGGTAATAGTCGAAGGGATTCTTGCTGTAGGCGTCGGCAATGTCCCACAAAGTGTCTCCCCCTTCGACGGTGTAAAAATCAAATTCTCCCAAAGGGGGATACTTTTTCTTCTTATTGCGTTTCCATTTTTTTTGAGGCACTTCTTTTACTTCCTTGATGATAACTTGTTCCGGTTCTTTAAATACCTCAACAACAGGTGCGGGAGTTTCCAAAAAAGCTTTTTGCACCGGTACATCGTCTATGCCGTTCTCCTTAGCAATGCGTTTTCCCTCTATTTCTGGAAGGTGGGGAACGGTAGTTGTCGAGTCTTTTCCCATGTGAGGTGCTTTTTCCGTAGATTCTCGGACTTCATCGTCATGAGTGCTCTCTATGGGTACCGGTTTTTCCAGTGTGCCGGTGGGCACACTGGCTGCGGTTTGTTGCCCCGTTTCGGAGGCAGATATTTTTAACGAATCCCTGCTTTTCGGTAAGATAAAATATGTGAGTGTTCCACCTGTTAAGAGCAGAATGATGATTATGAGTATCCATGCATTATTGTTTGATTCTTTCCGTTCCTTTTTTTCAGCATAGGGGGTGGTTTCGGCGGCATACGAATCACTGCTCGTTGCAGAAAATGATATTCCCGGAAGCGTTTCTCCAGTTTCACCGGGTTGGCCGTATGTGGTAAACGCTTTTTCCGGCACAGCCGCTTCATTCTCGTCGTCGCTTTCGGCCTCAAGGGTCTCTTGCTCGCAGGATTCCTCCGGCAGGCCGGGATGTTCCTCGTCCATCCCCTGATCGCGACCGGTATCGATCTCTCCCGTGTCGTTGCCTTCCGTGGAAGATGATATTTCTACGGGCCTTTCTTCTCCGGTGAGAGCGGCATCTGTGGCGAATGCTGCCGCCGGTGCAACCGCTTCATGCTCTTCACCGCTTTCGGCCTCAACGGTTTCCTCCGGAAGGCCGGGATATTCCTCGTTCATCTTCTGATCGCTGCCGGTATCGATTGTCGCCGCATCAGCCCCTGTTGCCTGGAATGAAATTTCAGACGGCTCTTTTTGGTCTCCGTAAGCCTCTATGTTGGAAATTCCTTCCTCCTTTTCCCCATCCAGATCAGCAGCGTCTCCTGTTTGAGTGCCACCGGTTCTCGACTCTTCCCTTGCAGGAAGGGGTTCATCTCTTTGAGGTTCCCCCACCATTGCTGAACCATCAGGTGAATCCTCTCTGCCCGTGGCTTCAAGGGGCTTTTCCTCAATATCTCCGAGTGCAGCATTGAAGAGTTCTTTCACCATCCCTTCATCGAAATAAAGGGTGAGCTTATAGATGTTTAAAATCAGCCTTGCCTGTTTTTCTTTATTTTCCGGGTAGCAGCCATAGAGGAATCTGTGTTTCATTATCACAGGAATTCTTCTTTGCATATCAACGGGCAGCACCTTTTTCTCATAAAGCGCTTCCGCCAGGACAAGAGCACGGAAATCTCCGTTTTCCAGAAGGATCATCTTTTGTTTTTTACCTGACTGAGATCGGTAGCCAAAGCAGAGACCGATGTCCAAAACAGGGAGCAGTCGCCCATCATGTTCGGCGATGCCTGCGATGATTGAAGGCAGGCTCGGAAAGTTCCTGTATGAACGGAGGGAGAGAATCTCTTTTGCCTCTGAAGCGGGGAGTGCGTAACGGTTTCCCATGAGGAGGAACTCCGAAATATTGACGTCCCGCTGCAAAAAAAGAGAGTCAAATGAAAAGTCGGGGGCATAACTTTCGGCCAGTTGCTCTTCATTCTCCTCTTCCGCTTCAAGGATGAGCAGTTTGTCCAACTGTAGCAGCGGAATAATTTCCTTCCCTCTCAGGAAGGCTTCCGATAGCCATTCTTTTTTTGCAACGGGGGGGATATCCCGCCTTTCATCCTCCCTGATTAGCTTTGTTCCCTTATCCTTTTCTATCAGGAATCCAAAAAAATAATCATCGATTTTTGCTATGAGCGTCTTTTCCCCCTCCTTTGCCTCCTTCCCTATCCTTGAAGTCGTGTTTATGACGGTCAGGACTTTATCTTGAAAGAGAGTGATTCCTTGCACAAAATCCGGGGTCCCCGGGAGAGGGGATATCCGCTTCGGTGTGAAAACAGAGGCTGGCGGGTCAATGCCTTCTGCAGCAAAGCTGTCTCCTCCCAGGGTGAAAAGCCGCACCTTCCCGGCCTCTTTTTTCTTTTTTTCAGGTTTGCCGGGTGCAAGTGTCAGTGCCGGCGTCACAGCCTGCCAATCCTGTGAATGCACGTCCTTATAGATTCTTTTCAGGTTGATGAGTGGGATGAGGGACTCCCCCTTAATGACGCCGCTTTCTATGTATTTGCTTTTCAGGTAGGGAGGAAGGGGGAGGATATTGTCTGATGAAACTGTTTCCTCTTCTTCTATGCTGTCGATGCTGAAGGCAGACCCCGGCTTGTCCCGCGAGGCAACGAGAAGGACTCCCTCGCTCGATGAAGTGCCTGTTTTAAGACCGACGAGATTTGCCAGGTTAAAGACGTAGCTTGTTACCCCGTTAAGGTGCGTAAGGCCTTTAAAGAAGGGGGGGGTGAGAGGAAGATGGCAGATCGTCTCCTCCCCGGTAATATCCAGGACTTGATCCCTTTGTACGGCAAATAGGGTGCCGGCCAGAAGGATATGGAGAAACGCGCATTTTTCTTCGTTCTTGTCCGAAGAAGGCGGTGAACTCTTTCCTCCCCTTTTTGTCTTATTCTCCGCCATGAACGGTTCCCCTCTGATAATGCTTGCAGATATTAGATTTGTTCCAAATTATAACATGTTCATCATGGCTTCTATCATAGCAAATCTCAAACTTGAGTGTACTCTTAATTACCATCTTCATGGAGAGTTAAATCAAGGTCATCACCGATGCAGCATCGCGGTGGAAGCAGATTCATCCTGCCTTTGTAAATAGGGATTTTCATTGAGTATTTTTGTTTTGGAATTATTAATCCAATTCTAAAGTGGTGATTATAAAACCCCACCAACGGCATCGCCGCCATTCATGTGGGGCATAAGGTGTGAGGCAGGGCGTTAGATGTAGAAACTGGCGCCTATGATGGTTTTCCCTTCCTCATCCCTTTGGTACGCTTCGAAGGCTGTCACGCTTTTGTACCCTATAAAGTAATAAAGTTCTCCCTCGCCGGACTGATTGCTCCATTTCTTTTCTTTCATGTTTTTTTTCAGCTTTTCCGGGTCGATCAGTTCCCGGCCGAATTCCGTCACCAGTTCTACGATCTTTTCGAAAAAGGCCACCTCGTTTTTGAAGTCATCCGTCTTCGGAAGCCTAAGTTCTATCGTTATGCCGAAATGGACGCATCCTCCCCGCTTTAGGCTGATCTCATGCCCCTTCCGCGGAATTAATAATTTGTACTCATCCTCGACATACCGGCTGCCGGGATACTTCTTTTGCAGTTCCAGGTATTTTGTTTTTTGCTCCGCCTGATCGTAAAGGCACTCTTCTTCCTCCGCCATGAGCGGGCTTGCTGTTAACAAGAGCAGAACGGTTACAATGGTTTTCATTGCCCTAAATTCTCCCTCTTAATGACCTGCATAAGCGCTTTTTGCTTGAGGGTGAAACGTTTGTCGGTGATTTCCCCCGTTGCCCTGTCAACTGAAAACTGGTCTGCAAACTGGTGAAAGGCGTCTTCAATCACTTTTCTATGGAGCTGTTTTTTATCGCTCGCCACCTTTATGACGAGATCGGGCTTTTCCTCGATATAAAAGGCGATCGAATCGCGCCACCCCTCTGAAATCTCGGCGCATGCAACCGGGCTGAAATGATCGTGGTAATATTTGACGTTCAGCAGGAGCCTCAGACCCCTCTCATCTCTCCTTTTTGCCCTTTTCCGGACTTCGTTGTCGAAGAGATTTTGGACTTTCCAACTCTGCTTCGAAAGCATAAATTTCTTAAAAACAGGTCCGATCACCTCTTTAATTTTTTTAGCCGGAACGCCCCGGTCTGCGGGCAGTTTGTCGATCTCAATGAAATCGGATTTTACTTCTCCTTCAATCTTTTCTTTTTTGACGCACTCCCCCTTATAAAAGAGCAGGTCGCCGGGGCAGGAGGGCGGTTTTTTAACGTCTCCGGCGCATGCGAGGAGAAATGCCGGAATAAGAAGAAGGGTTAGTATGGATCGCATTTCACCCTTTCGCCAGTTGTTCCCTGATCTCTTTAATGCCGTGTTCTTCATAGAATTCCATCGTTTTTTTTAAAAACCCTTTCGATAGTCTCTTCCTTGTCTGGTCCATGATCTCGCTGGGTATCATCTTGTAGTATGCCTCGGCTATCGATCCTGCAATGGCCGCCTGTGTATCCGCATCGCCGCCCAGTGAGACAGCGTTTCGGATGGCATCTTCGAAGGAGTCCGAGTCGAGAAAGGCGATGATCGCTTCCGGGACGGAACCCTGGCAGGTCATGTCAAATTTATAGGCCGGACGGATGTTGTCAATAGTCCGGTCAAGGTCGTAGCCGAAGCGGTTTGATATGGCCTGTCGGATCGTTTCCTTGTTTGCTCCCTCTCTCGCCAGGAAGACGGCAAGCGCCGCAGCCTGGGCTCCCTTGATCCCTTCGGGGTGGTTGTGGGTGCATTCGGCGGTGCCTTTCGCCTGCTTAAGTACCTCTTCTTCGGAGTGAAAGGCGTGGGCCACGGGGCTGACCCGCATGGCCGAGCCGTTGCCGAAGCTGTTGTAGGGCTCCATGCCGGGGGTCGCCATCCAGAGGAGGAATTTCGGCCCGTAGCCCCTCAGCGGATGTTGTCTCGCGTAGGACTTTATCACCTCGCCGTAGGGGCGCGATGTGAGGATGGCGTCCGCCACGGCGACGGTGAGAACGGTGTCGTCCGTGTAGATGGAGACGGGCGTGAAGAGTCGGAAATCCTTCTTCTTGGTGCGAAGGTTTTCGTAGATTGAGCCTATGATGTCGCCTGCGATTGCGCCGAGCATATCACTATGTTACACGCCATTCCTGATGATGGAAATAAAAAACCAGGGGAAGCCGTTCCCGTCGATGGTGTAGAGGAACAGGAGAAAGACGCCGAGCGGGGCGAAAGACGGCATAAGCGCCCCAGCCAGAAAGAGGAATCCGCCGCCGATGAAGGGCAGACCGGAGGTGTGTGCAAAACCGGCCATGCTGCCATGCTCTCGCTCGTAGTTCCAGGGGACGTAGAGGCTCACGTAGCCGTTCCAAAGGCAGGTGATTGTGGCGAGAAGGGAAAAGATCACGCCGAGGATCGTTCTCCCCCAGTTGATGTGAAGGAGAGCGAGGGGATCGATTTCGAGGAAATGGCGCAGGATAATCGCCGCCGGGATGATGAGGCCGATGACGGCGAAGAGGATGAGTACGACGGTGTCTACAGATGAGAGTTTCGGCATGCGGTTATTTCGGGGCACTTGACCACTCAACTCAGGGGACGCGAGTTTAAGGGCAAACCCGCCAAATTAAGCTAATTTCAATTCAACAAAGCTGTAAGAAAGTTCCTTTCGCTGGAAAGTAAGGTGCACAAAGTTACATCTTGTTTCTCGCATAACATTTTTCAGACCAAGGGTAAGAACTTAATATTTCTTCAAACAATTTCTTAAGGGTAGCGGCTTCCTGTGAAGTGTTGATCACATCCCAGCTACCAAAAGAGTAAAGAGATACATACTTGTAATTATTTGTTTCAGGCGAATAAGAAAAAGCTGCAATAGAGGAAGAACCCATATCTGCACCGCTCTGCTTTCGAAATATTTCATTTTCAGGTACTTTTTTGATCAAATTAATCATAGCAGATAAATTTTCAAAGGTAACCTTGCCTAAAAGTTTTTTGTTTTTAAAGCTTTTATCACTAGTGTCCGGTTAATAATTGAATAAATTCAACTGGTT
>CBDVDA010000016.1:0-37747 GCA_965372635.1 uncultured bacterium
GCAAATATATGTAGTTATATCAATGGGTTGGGCCTTTTTGAGTGGACTTTAAATAATAGGAGCGGGTTAAAGCGTGCAACAGCAAAGAATGACTTGTTCATTTAGAACCTTTCTTAATAAAAAAAGGCCGGAGAATCTCCGGCCTTTCCAGTTCTAAACTCTAGTTTTTCTAAATCACGAAAGAATAAACGCCTTACCCGCCTCCATAAGCGCTTTCAACTTCTGCTCCGATTCCGCCTCTCCGTAGAGCCTCACCACCGGCTCCGTACCGGACTCGCGCATGAGGAGCCAGCTTTTGCCGTCCTCCATGATATACTTTGTCCCGTCCAGGTTATTTATGCTCGCCACCTTCATCCCGGCAAACTCAGACGGGTTTGCACTCAGCTTCTCATTGAAACCGACCGCCTTTTTCTCACTGAGCCGGATATTCTCCCTCTTCGTGACGATCATTCCTACTTCTTTATAGAGATCGTAGAGGAGTTCCTTTATTGTTTTCCCCTGGCTGGCGACCATTTCCGTCACGAGGAGACAGGCGAGAATGCCGTCTTTTTCCGGGATATGCCCTTTGATGGTAAGGCCGGCACTCTCCTCTCCACCGATGACTATCCTGTCTTCTGAGATATATTCGCCGATATACTTAAAACCGACCGGCGTCTCGAAGACATGAATGCCGTGTTTCTTCGCCACAGCGTCGATGAGATGCGTCGTAGCCACCGATCTCGCCGTGCCCCCTGTCCACCCCTTCACCCGGATGAGATAATCGAGGAGAAGGGCAATAATCAGGTTCGGCTCGATATAGGTTCCGTCGGAATCGATGATCCCGAACCGGTCCGCATCCAGATCGGTGGCGAGGCCGAGACAGATATCCTCTTCTTCCGCCACGAGATCAATCATCTCTTTCAGATTTTCCCCTGCGGGTTCAGGCGGGTTTCCGCCGAAATAGGGGTCCAGGTATCCGTGGAGCGTTGTCACCTTGCAGCCCGCTTCGAGAAGAATGGCATCGAGGTATCCCCTGGATGCTCCGTAAAGAAAATCGGCGGCAACCTTAATACCCGCCTTTTTGATAATACCGAAATCGATTTTTTCTTTCAGGTTTTCAAGATAGTCGGCTCTGAAATCGACCTTTTCGATCATGTGAGAATGAGCGCCCTCTTCGAGGGTCATCTCTCGGCAGGCCGCCTCCCCAATCATCTGGTTTGCCAATTCTTCGATCCGCTTTGTCGTTTCAGGCAGTGCAGGTCCGCCCGAAGCGGGAGAAAATTTCAACCCGTTATACTCGCAGGGATTGTGGCTCGCCGTAAAGTTTATGCCGCCGTTCAGGCCTCTTTTAAGTATCTCGTAAGATATGACAGGCGTGGGAACGTCCCGGTCGGAGAGATAGACCTTGATCCCGTTGGCCGCCAGTACCATGGCCGCCTCCTCGGCAAAGCGGTACCCCATAAAACGGGTATCGTAGCCGACGATTACTCCCTTATCCGTCTCTTTTTTCTCCCGCAGATAGTCGGCAATCGCCTGACAGACGATCCTTACATTATCAATGGTAAAGTCTTCCGCCAGGATAGCGCGCCACCCCGAGGTGCCAAATTTAATCTTCGTCACATGAGCCTCCGAAAAACAGTTCGATTAAAAAGTGAATTATAGATGTGGAATTTTTGTCCGTCAAGGAGAAAGGAATTATTGCAGCGTCAGATCGGTAATCTTGTAAGGAACATTCATGGTGCCGCCTGAGCTATTGTTACCAATCTGGCCGTCAGTGTTATTGCCCCATGCCCAGATATTGCCATTAGTATCGAGGGCAATGGTATTATATCCTCTGGATTGAACTATATCAACATTTGAAGGCGTATCTATAGGCGTAAACAACGGAGGGGGTTGAGTTAATGAGTCCAGTTTATTCGGAACTGTAGTTTGCCCAACAACATTGGGATCTCCGATCTGACCAAAGTCATTCGACCCCCAAGCCCAGACTATTTCGGCAGAATCAACGACAGCCGTGTGATAAAGACCTCCGGAAATTACGTTCACGCCACCGGCGACAGGGATATTAATCGGCTTATCACTATCGACAGTACTGCCGTTTCCGAGTTGTCCTGCTCCGTTACTTCCCCAGGTATAAATCGATCCATCATTCCTAAGTGCTATTGAATGCCAACCACCCGCCGCAATAGCCTTCACTCCACTGAAAACCTTAAAAACAGGGACATCACTCAATGTATATAAAGTTGTACTCATCCCAAACTGACCGGAACTATTATCGCCCCATCCCCAGACATCTCCATTGTTGTCGAGTGCCAGCGTATGCCAATGACCTGCCGCAACCGAAACAACGCTATCAATTCCTGATATCTGCTGGAAGACGTTTGTATCCTGGTGCGAATTGTCGCCATTACCCAACTGACCATTGTTGTTAAAACCTGCCGCCCAAACCGTACCATCATTCCTGGCAGCAACAGAATGATAGGAACCTGCAGCAACATCTCTCACATCTGATAAGGAAAGCACCTGGATCGGCAAAGGAGCAGAAGTGAGATTTTGCATAATGCCGAGCTCACCATAAAAATTATCGCCCCAAGAAAAGACATTCCCATCCGATTTAAGCGCTAAGTTATGTTCAAACCCGACTGCAATTTTTACAACTCCTTCATATCCAAGAGCAGCAACGGGGTTATTGGCCGTTAGCTTGCCTGCATATGCTACATCATCACCGAGTTGGCCATAATCATCACTCCCCCATGCATAGACGGAACCATCGGATTTCAGCGCAATACTATGCCCCAACCCCGCCGCCACCATAGGGGTCGTCTGGAAGGGATAGGCGCTGATATTCTTAAATCCGGGGGCGTAGTTCTCCGCCTTATCAAAAGCAAAGAGAGAATAGTAATATTTTGTACCCAACGTGAGGCCCGCTCCCCCGGCGTCATCAATATAGCTCGTCAGCGAGGAATAAACATCCATAACCGGATCACCATCTATCTCTGTAGCAGGGAAACCCGTAGTTGACCGTCTAATTGTCACACCGTCAAAATCAGCGTCGCCCGGGTTCGTCCAGGAGAGCTCGACCCGTTGGACCAGCGATGTGGCGCTCCCTGCGGAAACATTGCCGGGCGCTACATAATCCTGAATGACAGTGTCATTGTACTGGAGAGACAAATTTCCCGCACGGTCGATGAACCAGCAGGATATGTTTGTTTCGGCAGGGAAAATAAAGGTGTAGCTTACATTGCTCATGGCAAGTGCCGGTATTGCTGAAAAGGTGGTCCACACGCTGAAAGGCGGCGGCGAAGGCGTGGCAACGTTCTCATAAAGGTAATAACCGGCGACACCGTCCGCGTCGGTTGCGGTAAGCGTTACTGTAATGGTGGGGTCATTCGTGTAGGCCCCCTGTTCTACCGTGACGGAACCGGTGGGGGCAATGGTATCGACGGTAAAGGTCACACTCGATGACCAGCTGTTGAATGCCAGGTCCGTCGTTTTGACACTCACCGTATGCAAACCGTTCGCAAGTCTGTCCAACTGCTCGCCCGGGTCTTTGAAAACAATGCTCCCGTCCACCCGAACCACTGGCGTCCCGGTACTCACTGAATAATTCAGAAAAGGAGAGGAAATATTGGTGAAAGAACCATCGACAGGACTCGATATGGTGACAGAAGGCAATCCCGGTGCACTCGCCTCGCTTGAAAACCAGCTCTCGAAACCCGAGGAATCGAGAGAGGTCATATAGAAATAATGATCCCCCTGAACTGTAAGCGGAAGGGTTAACTGATTTCCCCCTCCCGGAATCGATGTATAGGTAGTGTAGGCATTAGGAACCGTCCCGTAATAGACGTTGTATCCTGATACCCCGGAGACTGACGACCAGCTAAGGAAGACACCGCCCACAATGCTGTTTGCAGAGAAGAGACTCGGGGGGTTGATATGTTCCGACGTAACGGTCACGCTGGCAGCAAAAATATCGACGATCGTATCCTGCCCCGCAATCACGCTCACAGTGGCTGATCCCCGGTAAAGAGTTTCGCCGGAAGCATCCAGCCCCGAAATGGTTACAGTGCGGTTGCTTCCAGCCGGGATACCGCTTATGGTCCCTCTACCAATGGCCGCATTGAAGACAGATGAGAGATCTGAAAAGTCTGCGCCTGAAACAGCAATTTTTACTTTAGAAACAGAAGAGGGCGCCTTCGTTGCTGTCCTGCCTCCCCCCGGCGTTTTCGAAGCACGCTTCGAACCCCAGGTTACCTTCGCAGCCAAATTACCCAGACCATCGGCCTGACCGAAGTTGGATGCAATGATTGCGAGGTCACTGCCGTCAAGAGCCCCATCTTTCTCGATGTCAGCCACCCCGCCATCGACTCCTTTGACGCCGAATTTTGGAGAGAACAGTGAAAGATCGCTGCCGTCTACAAAGCCGGAAGCGTCCAGGTCACCTTGAATAGCGTAAGATAAAGAAGCAAATGCGCCTAAAATAAAAATAAGGAGAGATGATAATAAAAAGTTTTTTTTCATAACTGAGAGAGTACCGGCAAGATGAGTAATCATTCCTATAAGGCAAACGCCCAGACGATGGATCACCAGACTCCCGTAATCGATCCACTGTCGTCGTCAGCACTGCCAAGCCCACTTAAAGCGGCGCCGATAGCCACAACCATAATCGTCCTGAACCACCATTTCTTGTAATACGGTTTTTTCCCTATCTCGCTGAAAGCAGCTTTTTCCGCATCCGTAACATCCAGGGGAACCATGACAACATCGAGTACGATATTCTCACCGGACGTAAGAAGAAAGTCTTTCCGCCAGGTTGTATAGCCCTTTTTTTCTACCTTAATCTTATAAAAGCCTGGATTTGCGGGGATGGCAGCCGGCAAAGGTGTAGTAAAACCCGTTGCCTTCCCATCCAAGAAAACGCGCGCACCTTCAATTTGAGAATTTATGGTAATAGACGACTGAGCCGCCGTTTCGCCACCGACGGCAAATGAACTAACAGGGAGAACCAGAGTACCGGCTAAATTAAAAAGCAAGAGGGCTGTAATCGTTTTTTTCACTCTAAGCTCCACATAGGTCGGCATAGTACAGGTTCACTTATTTCAAAGATAAACCATTTTTAGAGGTTACAAAATATTGAAAATAATAGCAAAGATGATGCCATAATGAATACCAAACGTTGGAAAATAGTGATTCAAATATACAGGATAAGCGCCTATAGTGTCAATCAGTTAACTAAGTGACAGGCAAATGGCGGATAAAAAAAGGGCGGCATCTCTGCCGCCCTTTTTACTATGGTATGGTTCGTCCTAACACCGCGTTAATGCGGCATCAGGTATCAATTTATTAAGTTGGTGAAGGATTGAACAATGGGAATTCAGGAACGGCAAAACCGGGCGTCTCTCTTTTCGTCTCCTTAACCTCAACGACCTTCCATGCAGAAGGGGTTTCTTTTAACTTTTTGGCGAGCATATGGTTCATCCTGTGCCCCGTTTTGGATGCTTTAATATGCCCGATCACCGGCATACCAAGGATCGAGATATCACCGATCAGATCAAGCATCTTATGCCTGACGCATTCATCCCGATACCTGAGGCCACCCTCATTCAGTACCCTGAAATTATCGATGACAACTGCATTATCGAGGGAGCCTCCTTTAATAAGGCCGTTTGCCCTCATTTTCTCCACGTCCTGCAAAAAACCGAAGGTCCTTGCCCTGCTCACCTCTTTTTCAAAAGCCGAATCGGAAAAAGCGAGGTCGAAATCCTGTTTTTTCACCAGGGGATGATTAAACTCCAGAGAGCAGGTAATTTTTAATTCCTTCGAGGGACTAATCTCCGCAAAACTATCATTGTCATCTACACGAATCCGCTTCTTTACCACCAAAAACTTTTTAAAAGAACTCTGGGCCTTGATTCCACCACATTTCAGCAGGTAAAGAAAAGGGGCTGCACTGCCGTCCATAATGGGCACTTCCGGCGCGTTAACCTCTACGAAGGCATTGTCGATCCCGAGGCCCGAAAATGAAGCCATGAGGTGTTCGATGGTAGAAACCGTCACATTTCCCGTTCCAATCGTCGTGGCATAACTCGTATCAACCACATTTTCGACAGAAGCCTTTATGGGAGGCGATCCTGGGAGATCGGTCCTGAGGAAGACGATCCCTGTATCCACCGGCGCCGGCCTCACCTTGAGGGATACTTTTTTCCCTGAGTGAAGGCCGATCCCAACGCACGAAACAGCTTCTCTGACGGTTCTTTGTCTATACATGAATCACGCCTCTCAATATAAAGTGTACATTTAACCAGCTTTCAACTTACAGACTTACATATCAAATAGCGTGCCAAATCCTTTAAAAATCGCAACTAGCTGATTTTAAAGGAATAACAGCCGCAAGGCAGCCAGGCGTATAACTATGTGGAAAGGCTAAAAGGTGTCGTTTATGCAACGAATGATGCATTTTCGACACACTAAAGACATCCTCTCAGTCAAATCACACAGAATTCTATTCTTAAATTGACAGGGCCATAAAATCCCTGATATTCTCATTGCCAATGAGATACTTCCCGATAAACATAGATATCCGGAATCGGCAGGCCGTCGTCATCGGCGGAGGCCGGGTCGCTTTCAGGAAGATCACTGCTCTTCACAAGGCCGACGCAGATGTGAAGGTCATTTCCCCTTCCATTACGAACGAAATCGAAGGCCTCCTGTCACAGGGTCTTCTTCAATGGATCGAGCGGGAATACCAAAGCGGCGATCTCGACGACGCCTTTCTCGCCTTTGTGGCCGTCGATGACCGCGACGTGGGGCGTGCCGTTTCAATAGAAGCAACGAGACTGAGCATCCCTCTAAACGTAGCCGATATCCCCGACTTATGCACCTTCACCATCCCTTCCGTTGCCGAACGGGGCGACCTGCTTATCGCCGTATCGACGGGAGGGAAATGTCCGGCTCTCGCGAGGCACGTTCGGCTTGAGGTAGAAGAAAAAATCGATAGCGCCTATGCGACCCTTTTGACGATTCTCGGAGAGGCGAGGGAAAAGTTAATCGACTCCGGTATCGGTTCCGACAAATGCAGAGATTTATTGAATAATTTAATTGATTCTGCTATGCTGGCCCAGATCAGATCCGGTCAGGTCGCCGACGCCGAACAAATAGCAAAGGACGCCGTAGAAAACTTTCTGGCCGAAGCTTCGAAAAAAGCCCGTTCCTAATATCCAATGAATCTTAGCCTTACTCTTTTCAGACTAACGACTACGCTCTACCTCGTCGGCACAATAGCTTATGCCGTTTATCTCTTTTTTCCCAGAAAGTGGGCCTATCGCTCGGCGTCTATCACCGTGCTTGTGGGCTTTATCCTTCATACAGGCTCCTTTACTTCCAGGATAAGCACGATGGGATTCCCGCCCGTCGCCAATCTCCACGACGCCATCTCCTTTATGGCATGGGCCGTTATCGGCGTTTATCTCCTCGTGCTGCTCCGCTTCAAGATACGGATCATCGGCGCCTTCATTACACCGCTCGCACTGGTGCTCATGCTCTCCGCCTACAGTCTGCCGAAAGACATTGCGCCCATCGTGACTCCTTTTTTGAAGACCTTCTGGCTTCCGCTTCACATTATCGTTGTTTTTCTGGGCAACGGTTTTTTCGCAGTCGCCTTCGCAGTCGCCATCATGTACCAGATACAGGAATACCAGCTAAAGACGAAGAAGATGGGCAAAATGTACCACATCCTCCCCTCCCTCGACATCCTGGACAACATCAATCACAAGGCCCTTCTCTATGGCTTTCCACTCCTCACCTTCGGCGTCGTGCTCGGAGCCATCGTGGCCCAGCAGATACGGGGTTCCTTTCTCTCCCGGAGCATGACTGAACTCTGGACGCTTATGATCTGGGCGCTCTATGCCGTCCTCCTTCACGGGCGCATCTATTCCGGTTGGCGGGGGAAAAAGGCAGCCACTATTTCCATTGTGGCCTTTATCGTCCTTCTTGTCGCCTTCTTCGGCATAAACATCTCTTTCAGAGGAGGTCTCAGGTTCCACTGAGGCTTGTGCGCCAATGAATATCGTTATTGTCGGTCTGAGTCATAAAACAGCGCCCGTAGAAGTCAGGGAGAAGATCTCCTTTCCGGAAAACCGCCTAACCGAGGCGCTGAAATCAGTTACCGGGAAAGAAGGAATCTCCGAAGCGATAATCCTCTCCACCTGCAACCGCGTCGAAATCATCGCTATCGCCGCCCACATCCAGGACGGCATCGAGGCGATCAAGAATTTCATTGCCGAATTCAACGGCCTCCCTCTGGCAGCTATCGAAGATCACCTTTACAGCCACACCTCGGAAGACGCCATCCGGCACGCATTCCGGGTCGCATCAAGCCTCGATTCCATGGTCGTCGGAGAACCGCAGATCCTCGGACAGATGAAAGACGCCTACCAGGCGGGACTGGAGCATAATTTTACGGGCATCATCCTGAATAAGCTCATGAGAAAGACCTTCTCCGTGGCAAAACGGGTGCGGACGGAGACCAATATCGCATCGAGCGCCGTATCCATCAGCTTTGCCGCCGTCGAACTGGCAAAAAAGATATTCGGCGAACTGAATAATAAGCGGGTTATGCTCATCGGCGCCGGGGAGATGTGCGAACTGGCGGCTCGGCATTTCGTTTCGAGCGGGATCAAGGAGATTCTCGTCGCCAACAGGACCCTATCCCGGGCAGAGAAGCTCGCCGAAGAGTTCGGCGGCCGCGCGGTGCTCTTCGAAAACATCTGCCTCGATCTCGACGAGGTGGACATCATCCTCTCCTCCACCGGTTCGCCCAACCATATCATCACGGCAGCACAAGTAAAGGAGGCCCTCGAAAAGAGACGCAACCGCCCCATGTTCTTCATCGACATCGCCGTTCCGAGGGACATCGACCCCGACATCAACGATATCAACAACGCCTATCTCTACGATATCGACGACCTTCAGGGAGTGATTGAGGCGAACAAAAAAGAGAGGGAAAAGGAAGCGGGCGCTGCGGAAGAGATCATCCACGGCGAGATCGACCAGTTTTACAAATGGCTCAAGACTCTCGACGTAACGCCCACCATCGTTTCGCTCCGGGAAAAGCTGGAGACGCTGAAAAACACGGAACTGGAAAAGCTCCTCTCCACACTGGACGACATGACGGAAAAGCAAAAAAAAGCGATAGAATCGACGGCCAATGCACTGATCAACAAAATACTCCACCTCCCGACGTCCAACTTAAAAAAGATGGCCGATACGGCAGATGGCGATCTTTACGTAGACGCTACACGAAAGCTCTTCGATCTCGAATAAAGAGAGAAGCGTCACCACAGAGACACGGAGAACACAGAGAAATTTAAGTTCAAGACAGATAGCATGGGGCAGTATCTGTTTTTAACTATTTATTCAGGTCTTGTGGTTTTCTCTGTGTCTCTGTGGTTCAAATGATTTTTTAGAATGAAAGGAATGACATGAAAAAAGAAAAACTGACCATCGCCACCCGGGGGAGCATGCTCGCTCTCTGGCAGGCGAACCATACCAAGAACGCAATCGAAAAGGAGCACCCCGGCATTACCGTTGAACTGCTAAAAATCAAAACAACGGGCGACAAGATCCTCGACGTCCCCCTCGCACAGGTGGGAGGCAAAGGCCTCTTCGTCAAAGAGATCGAAGAAGCGCTCCTCGACGGACGAGCGAATCTCGCCGTTCACAGCCTGAAAGACGTGCCCACCGAATTCCCCGACGGACTCGGACTCACGGCCATTACCGAACGTGAAGACCCCCGCGACTGCCTCATCTCCCACAACAACCTGTCACTCGACAAGCTCCCAAAAGGAGCGAAGATCGGAAGTTCCTCGCTTCGCCGAAAATGCCAGTTGTTGAAAAAAAGGCCGGACCTGAACATCGCCGACCTGAGGGGAAACCTCGACACGCGGATCAAAAAGGTGGAAGCGGGCGAATACGACGCCATCATCCTCGCCGCCGCCGGTATGCGGCGCCTCGGATGGGAAGAGAGGATGACCGAATACATAGAACCTGATGTCATGCTCCCTGCCATCGGCCAGGGGGCGCTCGGCATTGAGACGAAGCTGGACGACGATGTGACGATTCAACTCATAGGCTTTCTCAATCATGAAGCGACCTCTGCCGCCGTAAGGGCGGAACGGGCGCTCCTCAAACATCTCGAAGGGGGCTGCCAGGTCCCGATAGCCGCCCACGGCGTCATCGACGGTACCACGATGAAACTTCGCGGTCTCGTGGGAAGCGTTGACGGCAAGACAATCATCTCCGATGAACTCTCAGGGGATATGGAAAAGGCCGAAGGCCTTGGCGTTCAATTGGCCGAGATGCTCCTCGACCAGGGGGCGGGCGAGATACTGGAAGAGGTCTATAAGATGGACCTTCGGAAGTGAAAGTTCAGGTCCTGGTGACGCGAGCCGAGGACCAAGCCGCAGAATTTGCCGAGCACCTTAAAACTCTCGGTTTAGAAGCGGTCATCTTCCCCGTCATCGAGTTTGCCCCTCCAACAGATGAAGGACCAGTACTCTCTGCAATCGAAGCCCTCCCCTCCTATGACTGGCTTTTGCTCACCAGTGCAAACAGCGTAAAATTCTTTCTCCATTACCTGAACAGTACCGCAGATATTAAAGGGCTGAAAATCTGCGCCGTAGGGCCTAAAACGGCTGAATACGCCGCAGACTCCGGCCTTAAAATCGACCTCATTCCCGAACAATATCAGGCCGAGGGGGTGCTGAAGGCTTTTAAGGAGAAAGAGCTTGGTGGAAAGAGAATCCTCTTTCCACGTGCCGAGGAAGGTCGAGAGATTCTCCCTACGGGTCTGAGAGAACTCGGAGCAGAGGTCACCCTCCTCCCCGTTTATCGGACGGTGGCAGTGGAGGGAAAAGAGGAGGAACTTGAAAAAATCCTTCGAGAAGGGCTCGATGTAATCACCTTTACAAGCGGTTCCACAGTGCGGAGCTTTATTTCTATCCTCGGAGAAGGACGAAAAGAGCGCCTGAAAGGCGTGAAGATTGCCTGCATCAGTCGGGTGACGGCAAACGTCGCGGAAAAGTTGGGCTTAGAAACAGATATCATTCCTGAAAAGAACACCACCCTGTCACTTGCCGGGGCAATCAACAGCACCTATGCTGGATTCCGTTAAAAACCGACCCTGATACCGGCAAGGAAATTTATTCCCTGCGCCTTAATTCCCGTGACCTCCATATAATTCTCGTCGAAAAGATTGTTCACCTTCAATTCAAGTTCCAGCTTGTCAAAACTTGAATGCGGCACGAGGTATGAAAGGGCCAGGTTTACCACCCGGTAAGGCCTGTTTCTGTCGCTAATCGGATTGCCGTCTATATCCTTCAAAAAGAAATAAGGGTTATAGGACGAGCCTACACACTCGACGTTTGTGGCGAGTGTAAATTTGTCTATCCCTCTGTACCTGGCGTCTACGATGAGACGGTTTTTCGGTCTAAAGCGGAGGGGTTTGCCGCTGACTTCGTTTTTCGATTCAAGGTAGGTATGAGCGATCCGCAAATCGAGCCCCCTTAAAACATCCCGGCCCTGCATTTCCGTCTCGATCCCTTTCGTCCATGCCTTGCCTATGTTATGAAAAATTATATTGGCAGGATCTTCGCTCCACGAGATGAGGTCTTTCAGGTCAATCCGAAAGGCGGTAACCTCAATCCTGAACCGATCCAGCGTCTGCTCTATGGTCATTTCATAGCTTTCGCTTCTTTCGGAGTTAAGATCCCTGTTTCCTTGCAGGGGATCGAAGAGTTGTTGCAGGGTGGGTGCCTTAATTCCTTCTCCGTAAGCTGCTTTTATCTTGGTCCCGGTAGAGGCGAAGCGGTAGGAGGCGGACAGTCTCGGCAGCGTCTCGTTCTCATCACCATATCCTTTTTCCAGCCTCGCCCCGGCTGAAAGGGTGGCTCTCTTTTTTAATGTGAGAAGGTTCTGGATATAGACGGCCCTTGAGTTCCTCGATTCATCCAGAGAAGGTTGGTTATGAGGCGGGGCAGTTCCAAAAGAATCGGTGTTACTGAATTCGGAGGTGGAAAGTTTCTCTTCGCGGTATTGGGCGCCCACTGTGAGGATGTTGGATTCGTAAACATAGAAGTTTGCCCTTGCCTCTACAATGTCCCGGCTCCCTCTCGCTTCGCTGTCGATATTCAGGGGAGAAACAAGGGCTGAATCTCCCATCAAGTCCTTAGTCGTTTTGAAGTCCGACCTGCTGTAACGTATGTTGTAATCCCACTTCGCCGAAGGGTATTGGGTAAACTGAATGGAGTTCAGCCAATCGCGTTCCTTTGAAACCGACTTGTCCGGCACCATTAATTGAAGCCAGGCGCCTCCACTGTCAAACCCACAGCAGGCGATGCCGCCCTTCCTTGAGTAATCCCGGTAAAAGGAGTTTATATTAAGAGATGAGTATTCCCCCACCCGGTACTTGACTCTGCCCGAAATGGTATTTCCTGAAAACCGGCCAAGGGATTCAGTTGAGTCCGTATTATAGCCGGAATAGCCGATGGAATAGGGGGTATCCCCCTTCTTTGCTGCATGAAAAAAGGAGCCTGCCCATGTCCCGTAGTCTCCGCCTTTAACTGAAAGGTTTGTCTCAGGTTTTTCCTTTCCTTCTCTGGTAATTATATTGATTACCCCCCCAATGGCCTCCGACCCGTAAAGAGCGCTGTGGGAGCCCTTCAGAACCTCGATCCTTTCAATGCTTTCCGTAAGGATGGTTGATGGGGCTGTAATGTAGGTATACGGGTTGTTAATCTCAACACCGTCTACAAGGAAAAGGACTTGATCCGCATTCGACCCCCGTATGGAGACCCAGAGCCAGGGATCGACCGCTGCGCCATTATTTATATTTACGCCTGAAACGCCCCTGAGTACTTCATCCACCGTCACTGCCTGTTTTTCTTCAATATCCTTCTTTGTCACTATTTCGACGGACTCGGAGACATCACTCAATAGTTTTTCGATCCCTCCGGCGGTGATAACGATAGTACCGAGGGTGGAGTTTTCCCCATCATCCGCGTAAGAGGAGAGAGGGATAAAAAGGAGTATAAAAAGGAGGGTTCGCTTCATAGGGTGCTATCCCTATCACGATAAGGCGGTGATTGTCCATGCTTTTTCGGCCAAATCCCTCGTTATAGGTTGCTAAAACTGACCACACATCCACAAAACTGTTTTCTCGGCAATATTAATGCGAACAAGGGAGCCTCTTGCAAAACTCTTTGTCATCCCCGAAATGAACAATCGGGGATATGGTTTTCTATAACAAAACACCATATTCCCGCTTAAAGACTGCGGGAATGACAACCTTTTTGTACTTTTGCAAGAGCCTCAAGGGTAAGCCCTTTTTAACTACGAATTTTAATCTTTATTGGGTGCATTCCCAGCGGAGTGGATCGGATGAAATAATGAAAAAGCCCTTTCAGCTAAAGTATGAACTGAAAGGGCTTTCAAGAGAACAGCATTTAATAAACATCCCCGCAATAAGCTAACGGGGTATTTGGTGGAGTTCGCCAGCTTCGTATCGCTCAGCGTTTTTACGCAGCAGACTGCGGGAAATTAAACCCCGTTCATCGTCCCCCCTGTCGAGGAAGAAACAGTTACGGAAGCAGGCACATTGTCATAAAGATCAGTAACGGTAAAATCGATAGCCGAGCTACCCGTAGCAATCACCGTAAAGGGGATGGTAATAAGGACACCGTTTGCCGGGTTGACAGGTGCGGCGCCCCCCTGGAGAGAAGCGCCGACAACGACCGTTCCTTCCGCACCGCCGTCAAGACCAACAAGGTAGTTCACCGTTCCGTTCGCTTCGAGGACCGTTCCCGCTTGGTAGCTGCCACCCCATTTTACCTTTGTTGCATCGTAGGTGAGTTTGATGTCCGCCCCGTAAAGATTGTTCACCTCCGTTACTATGATGTTTACGTAAACCGTGGAACCGCTCACGCTGCTCTTCTGCATTGTTACACTCGGCGCAGCGCCCGCCGCAGAGGCTGTAAAATCTGCCGTGTAGGAAGGTCCGGTAGTCCCGCTGCTGCCGCCGCAGGCTGTAAGGGTTGCTATGAACAGTGTCGTCAATAGTATTTCTGTCATTCTTTTCATTGTATTGTCTCCTCCTTTCCCTTAAGGCCTGCGCTGTCCGAAGTTCGGCGCCAATTTGGCCATATCCTGACCGTCTATAATCCCGTCTCTGTGCAAATCGGCAAAGGCATTAAAGCCCGGATCACTTTCATTTTTCCCGAAGCAGACAGACATCAATATGAGGTCATAGCCGTCCACCTGGCCGCTGTAGTCGCTGTCTCCAGCGATTGTGCCTTCTGAAACGACAAAACTGCTGGTCGTTACGGGCGACGTGACCAGACCGTCACTTGCCGTAATCACTACCGTGTAGATCGTATCTTCTGCCAGTGCATAGGCCGGGCTGTAGCCGCCTCCCGATGTAACTGTATCGTCTATCTCAAGCGGCTCGGCTCCCGTATCGAACCCTTCGTAAAGTTTTGCACTGTAAGTCACATCCTGTCCTTCCGGGTCGGTGGTGACGTTGAATGCGATCGTAACCGTATCGGCCACTCCGAAGACGGTGCCATTAGTCGTTGTAACCTCCACGGACGCAGGCGGCAGGTTGACCATCGGGTTTGATCCGGCGGCATACTCATCAACATCGGGTATGCCATCAGAGTCGCTGTCGGTTGCGCTGTTGTCACTCGATGGATCGAGGCCGTTGGCGGCCTCCCAGAGATCGGGGATCGTATCGCCGTCAAAGCTTGCCGTAGACATGCCGAGCATTCCGTTCATGTAGTCGATATAGCTTGCGCTATCGTCGGTTTCCGGATCGAGGCCCGCCGCAATCTCTACACGGTCGGGGATACCGTCATTGTCTGTGTTGGTCATCAGTTGATTGTCCTCATTCGCGCCGGAACCGAGGTAGTACTCCTCCAGGTTTGAGAGTCCGTCGCCGTCGGCATCGGACGTGGCGTCGGCAACATCCGGGTCGGTGCCGTTCGCCTCTTCCACAATATCGGGTATGCCGTCAGAGTCGCTGTCGGCAACCTGATCTGTATCCCCGTTATCGATGGTCGGATCGGTGGCGTGGAAGTATTCCCTAATGTTCGTGATGCCGTCACCGTCGGCGTCGTCAAAGGGGTTGACGGAGGTGCTGCCGAAGAAGGCGACCTCCCAGCTATCAGGCACATTATCACCGTCTTCATCGGTCAAACCTGCATTATCTGTCTGAGGGTCTGTGCCGAGACGGTATTCTTCCAGAGTTGTCAAACCGTCACCGTCTGTATCAGAAATAACCCCGCCTGAGATATTTCCGAAGGCTGCCGTCTCCCATTCATCGGGGAGGCCATCAGCATCTGCATCGGTCCAACCGTCAGGATCGGTCGGGAATGCATCGATTGTCGTCAGCCCCGTTGTAGAATCGGCAGACGACTTGCCCGCATTCCAACTATCGGGATACCCGTCGCTGTCGGTATCGACGGAGGCCGCAGGATCTGTCGGGAAGGCGTCCGAAGCATTGGCTACGCCGTCGAGGTCGTCATCGGCGAGGGCCGCTACTCCACCCGTAGTCACCGTAGCGGTACTGCTTGCCTCACCCTGCCCGTCATCAGCGGTGATAACGCAAGTGATGGCCTTGCCATCGTCGGAAGCGCTCACTACGTAGCTCGCGCTGTTTGTGCCCACATTGTCAACTCTTGATTTCCACTGGTAGCTCAGCGTTACACTATCGCCGTCAACATCGTCGGTACCGGTACCCGTCAGGCTGAGTGTCTGGCCCTCGATGGCGGCGCCGCTAATGGCCGGTGTACCGGTAAATGTCGGCGCATCGTTGATAGATGTGACAGTAATCTGCGTTGAGCCATACGTGGCACCAGGCGTTACACCGTCGTGCGGGATCAGGTCAAATGAGGTTACGACCGTATTACCCACCGGCGCCTGGTTCGGAGTCGGGGTGAATATCAGCGCCTGAAGTCGCGATGTTTGTGTAGCGGTATCCGTTGATGAAAGAGTATAACTCCCGGCGCTTCCCGCAAGCCCCGTTCCGCTCAACGTACCATTGGCGTCCGTGTAGGTTATGAAAACGCTCACGTTGTCGCCATCGACATCTGAAACGGTAACGCCGCTGAAGGGGGTTGTTGTCGCGTTGTCATCCACCGTACCGTTAGTAGTAAAGGCGCCCTCAAGAATCGGCGCATCATTCACCCCCGTCACGGTGATCTCAACAGTTGAGTCGATAGTGGCATAAAGAGAACCTTCGGAAGCATTCCAACCGAAGCTGTCGGCACCGCTAAAATTAGCGTAAGGAGTATATGTCAGGTTGTCTATCTCTGCCAAGGCTATCACTTGGTCTAAGGTTACCGGCGAACTATCCAGTTCAAGTGTGCCGGAAGGCAGTGAAGTGATCTTGATTTCTACCAGGCTATCGCCTTCAATATCACTGAAGATATAACTAAAATCTGATGATGACAATGCAAAGGCATTATCTTCTGCAACAGTTTTATCAATTGAATTCATAGGTTGCAAAAACTTCTGAATACGGTGATTACCATAATCTGCTACATAAATATTACCCAAACTATCTGCGGCAACTCCCGAAGGATTCTTAAACTCACCGTCGCCGGAACCGTAACTCCCCCACTTAGTTATAAAGTTCCCGCCAGAATCGAACTGCTGTATGTTGTGATTACTATAATCCGCCACATAGACATTACCTGATCCGTCTACGGCAATACCGTAAGCAACTTTAAATTGACCGTCGGCGGAACCATTGCTCCCCCACTTCGTTATAAAGTTCCCATTGGAATCAAACTTCTGAATGCGAAAATTATGAATATCCGATGCATAGACATTGCCTGAACTATCTGCGGCGACACTGTAAAGTCCATTGAATCGACCGTCGCTGGTACCCCAGCTCCCCCACTTTGCTATAAAGTTCCCATCGGAATCAAACTTCTGGATACGGTTGTTATTTAAACCCGCCACATAAACATTGCCTGACCCGTCTACAGCTACACTGAAAGGTCCGTTGAATTGACCGTCGCCGGAACCGTAACTCCCCCACTTTGCGATAAAGTTCCCATCGGAATCGAACTTCTGGATGCGGTTATTGCCGAAATCAGCCACATAAACATTACCTGACTCGTCTGCGGCAACACAGTAAGGAGAGTTAAGTTGTCCGTCACCGGAACCTAAGCCCCCCCACTTTGCGATAAAGTTCCCATCGGAATCGAACTTCTGGATGCGGTTATTGCCTTTATCCGCCACATAAATATTGCCCGAACTGTCTACTGCAACACCCCAAGCATACTTCAACTGCCCGTCGCCTGTGCCGTTGCTCCCCACAGAATCTGAGAACCTGTATGGAAGTGCCAGCTCAGGCGCATCATTAACGGCATTGACCGTTACGGTGAATGTTTGTGTTACGGTATTATTTATTGATTGGTTATCTCTAATGGTCACTGTAATAATTGCTGTGCCGTTTGCGTTTGCTGCTGGTGTGTATAACATGTAACCACCAGTGTTAGGACTTGCGTAACTATAAGTGGGATTAGGAATTAGATCTGTATCACTTGAAGTAATATATAAAGATAAATAATCACTCTCGTAAGGTGCGCCACGCCCTACACCTGTAAAAAATACAATCTGCTGCCCCGCATCTTCATCAATAGCCGCAGGGTCTGCAATGGCATCGAGCGTAGGCTGGTCATTAATGGATGTCACGGTAATTTCCACCGTCGAATCTTCAGCAGCATATTGGGCGCCATCGGAAGCGTTCCAGCCGAAACTGTCACTGCCGTTATAATCATCGTCCGGCGTATATGTGAGGTTTCCTATATCCGCGCGGGCGATTACCTGGTCTAAGGTTACAGCCGAGCTGCTGAGTTCAAGTGTGCCGGTCGGCAGTGACGTTATCTTGATTTCAGTAAGAGCGCTTCCTTCTGAATCAGTAAAGGCGGTCGAAAAGTTTGAATAGGTAAAGGTCAATGCCGAATCTTCATCGGTCGAAACTGAAAGAAAAGAAACAAAGTAGGAAAATTTCTGGATGCGGTGATTGTTACGATCAGCCACAAACACGCTGTCTGCATCATCTGCACCGATACCATATGGAATAAAAAACTGTCCGTCGCCGGAGCCTTCGGTTCCCCATTTTCCAAGAAAGTTGCCGGTCGAGTCAAACTTCTGTATGCGGTCATGATAAGTTCCTGAAACATATACATTACCGGAATTGTCAACGGCAATTCCATATGGACTAATGAAATTCCCATCGCCAAAACCGTAACTCCCCCATTTTGCTATAAAGTTGCCATTTAGATCGAATTTTTGGATACGATTATTACTCATGTCTACAACATATATGTTGCTGGATCCATCCACCGCAATACCGGAGGGCGAATTAAATTGCCCATCAGCACTACCTATACTCCCCCATTTTTTAATAAAGTTACCGTTTGAATCGAACTTCTGGATAATGTGAACACTCGACACGTACACGTTACCAGAACTATCAACGGCAATGCCACGAGGATTATAGAATTGCCCGTCGTCGTAACCGGAACTCCCCCACTTTAAAATAAAGTTGCCGTTTGAGTCAAACTTCTGGATACGGTGATTATTTTTTTCCGCAACATATACATTGCCGGATTCGTCAACCGCAACGCCGGAGGGCGAATTAAACTGCCCATTGCTGGAACCGTAACTCCCCCACTTTAAAATAAAGTTGCCGTTTGAGTCGAACTTCTGGATCCTGTGATTACTGGATTCCGCAACATACACATTGTCCGAACCGTCAACCGCAATAGCGTTAGGCGCACTCAATTCCCCATTACCGCTACCTAAACTCCCCCACTTTAGTTCGAAGCACTGCGGCTCGCAATTGACGCCGAGGACAGGCGGAGCGTTAATAGAAGTGGCCGTTATCTGTGTTGTACTATCAAGCGTACCGTCCGTTGTGCCATCATTCGGTGTAAGGGTAAAATTGGTAACAACCGTGTTTCCCTCGGCCACCTGATTTTCCGTGGGTGTAAAAACGAGTTCCTGTAGGTAGCTCGTCGCTGTAATGGTCGAGAATGGACCGACGGTGTAATTCCCGGCACTCCCCGTAAGCCCCGTACCGTTCAGTGTGCCGTTCGCCCCGGTATAGATAATAAAGACGCTCACATTGTCGGCTTCAGCGTCGGCAACAGAGATATTTGCAAACGGTGTGATCGTGGCGTTGTCGTTTACCGTGCCTCCCGTGGTGAAGGTGCCGCCTATGGTGGGGGCGGTATTGGCATATAGATTGCCGGCAAAGAACGAACAGAAAAGCAATGCGCTGAGCATGAGGGAAAAACTGCGAGCTTTAAACGCCCCCCCTCCTTTTGGTGCATCTTTTTGGCGTAAAAACTCTCCGGTAGCACTCTCTTTACCTCTCATCTCAACCCTCCAGATTTTGTCATATTATCTTAATATTAAATCCCGTACTAGTGATCAGTTTGGCTTTTACAAGGCTCTCGACAATCAGAGTCTATGCTGATGGCCCAGAGTCTTATGAAACAGATAACCTGCTTCATCATATTTCCGCAAAACTATACACCACCGGAACTAACAAATAGATTGCAAATTCGATTTTTTTGAATTTTTTTAAAAATAATTGTACGAGGTTAACTTGACGGGGGCTTGATAGTTATTAAACCGGCAATTAAATATGTAGCGTTACAGGCCGATGCCATAACCCCTCCCAACCGTTCGGCTGAGCTCACGACGAAGCCTCCCCTTATCTTAAGAGGAGGAGCTTTAAATCCCCCCTCTTGGGTTAAGAGGGGGCTAGGGGGCGTTACTATTATGACTTTTTCCCCACAGCATTATCATACCCCCTCCCTTTCAAGGGGAGAGATGGGGTGGAGATGGGTTTTTGAATGTAGGGGCAGAACCGCGTGTCTGGCCTGATGGTATCGAATGACGAGGTATGCCAGGTGTCAAGGGCGCACACATGGGCGCGCCCCTACTCACCGGAATATGCACTTCTTTTCCGCTATTTCATCAACTTTTTAAATTTCTCAACAGTCATTTCAGCGTCTATGAGGATGCTCTTTAGCACTTTTGGATGGAGTATTTTTCCTGCGTGATAGGGGACTGTAACTCTCTTGCCTGCCGCATTTTTGTATATCTTGTGACTGCCGCTTTGTCTCACCAGAGTAAAACCAGACCGCTCCAACGCCCTGATAGCATCAGCGGCTGTTGGCCTCGGCAACTTTTTGGTCATGCAGCTACTTCCAGAGTGGTCAGGCTTACAAACTCCGGTTGACTTATTTCCTCATTATTTTCCAGCCTATCTTCCAGATGAAGGCGTATAGCATCCCTGATATTTTCAAGAGCCTCCTCATATGTGTTCCCCTGCGTATAACATCCCTGGAGTTCGGGACAAAAAGCAAAGTAAGTGTTCTTATCTTTTTCTATAACCACCGCAATTTTATAAACGCCCATCGTCTGATACCTCCCATTAATTCTTCAGTCGTTTTCCTGATTAGCCAAGTTAGCTGATTTTATCATACCAGATGACAATTTAAGATGCAAATGCTGGAAATTGGAAAAATACTCTTAGGACGAAGCGG
Source organism: uncultured bacterium (assembly GCA_965372635.1). Classification (GTDB taxonomy): domain Bacteria; phylum Desulfobacterota; class JADFVX01; order JADFVX01; family JADFVX01; genus CBDVDA01. The sequence continues at coordinate 20,604 of CBDVDA010000016.1, forward strand.
ATATTTCTTTAAACAGGGCTTTTGTATCAGAAGATGGGTTGATACCGATATTATTTTTAAGATCATCTTCAAATTTCCGGTAGGCCGATACCGCTTCGACCCGGCGTCCCAGGGCTGCAAAGGAACGCATAAGGCCCCTCACATGCTCTTCGGCCAGCGGATTACCCTCTACGCCACTGCTATAACACACCAGCGCATGGGTCCACTCTTCGGAAGTTTCACGGGCATTGCCCAACCGTTCAAGGGCCGTGAGATAAAAGTCCTTAAGCTTTTTACGCATAGGGATAACCCAGAGGGAATCTGCATGGGCCGGAAGCAGTTCTCCCCCGTATAGTGAAAGGAGATTCTCCATCTCCGAAACCTTAGTGACGATGCCCTTTCCTTTCCCATCAACATCACAACTCGCACGCTCCAGGAAAGAGAACGCATCCACCCAGCAGCGCTTCCGGTTAATTGAAACCTCGCCGTGCTTTACCTCTACCGCCCCCCGATGACCCAGCAGCTTCCTCAGCCTGTGGATACCCATATCGAGGGCGCTTTGCGCGGCGTCACCTTCCTTTTCGGGCCAAAGGGCGTCGGCGATGCGATAGGCCGGAACATTATTACCCCCAAGGCATATAATGACCTTCAGGACATCGAGTATGCGGTGGTGAGACTTCCTCCCTTCTTCAAGGGGTTTCCCATCCAGTTCTATCTCAAAGCGACCGAGAGTATAAACTTTAACCGGCCAGGGCCAGTCTTTTAAAGCAGCGATATTGCCAACAGGAAGGAGGCTGTTCCTCCTTATAAATTCCGCCGCATATTCACCTCCTATATTTTCTTCTATGGCCAGGCTGAAGATGCGGTCCATAGCAATGCGGTCAAAGTAGGCAATCATCAGATACCTTTCCTTTGCCCCTATTTCAAGACCATCTTTGAGCATTGTCAGCCCCGCTTCCTTCTCCCCTTTTTCAAAATGAATAAGTCCCTCGTAAAGGAGCGCATGAAAAGAGACTACATTTGCGCCACCGGCAAGCCGCCTGCCGGACACAAACCATGCGAGGCTTTCATCGTACTTCCCTGCCCTGTATTTGACCGTACCGAGAGCTAGGAAAACCAAACCCGTGGCAATGGCTGAACCTGTTTTTTTAATTATGTTAAAGCAGTTTTCAATATGAGCTTCGGCGCCCTTAACGTCGTCCAGCGCCAGCAATAGAGTTCCCATAGAATAGTCGGCCTGCCCCTTGTCGATAGGGCGTGGCGCGGGCTGTTTTTCAAGACTCTCCCGTGCACTATTCAATTCTTTCGTATTCCCAATCCCGACGACATTGTGAATATAATAGGCGAGCAATATGGGATCAAATACGTGAAGGCCTGTCTCTTCCGCAAGAATCAAGAAAGCGTCATAACTATCCAAAACGCTTCCAGACTGCTGACCATACGTTTTATACATCCCCTCCATAGCGTAATATTGAAGCATTAAAACGGGATTAATATCTTCTCCTTGAATTTTGTTCTCCATATAGAGACTAAGGGGACTTGCTTTATGCAAACCCTCTACATAGGTAAGACAGGGCATTAAAGCGCCTGCAAGTTTTACCAGGTTGCTGGGCGAAGAAATTCGATAGATGAGATTATCAGCAATATCCATCCATCGTCTAACTTCATCACCCAAGGGGGAACGCCACGAAAGAGCATAGAGATAAGCAGAAATGGCGCCGATTTTAATGTCTTCTTCCTGTGTTTCAAGGACAGGTTCAATCTCTTCCCTGAATATTTTCAGCCACTTGTCTATCCTTTTTATTCTGCTCCAGTCTATGATGAAGGTTTCTATGATGGCGCTCCATGAAGCAATAAAGGCGGCCTCGTCCTTTAATATAACGAATCGTGAAAAGGCCCTGCTCAAGCTGTCGCGAGCGGCAGTCTGGTCGAAAGGGAGCAGGCACATCCCTTCCCAGTAACTGAGCCATGGCTGGTCTGCCTTCATTACTTCAGGCAGATGATCAATCCACTTTTTTAAAAGCAACAACCTTCCCTGGACAAAGAGTTCCTGAGCGTGGCTAAGAACAATTACCGATAAATTCGTCCATGCCTCATTTTTTACAAGAAGTTCAGCCGCCTCGTCAAAGCGACCTTCCGAGGCGAGCAGGTCGGCTGAAAGTTCGCGAAGGCGGTTAATTTCATCTTCGGAAAACGCCTCTTCTGCCGTGCTTAGAAGAAATTCCCTAAACAGGGGATGATAGCGATACTGCTTTTTTGAAGCGCCATGGACTTCTATGAAGAAATTTTCTTTTGCCATCTGTGAAATCCCGAACCTTGAGGAACCTTTTCCAGCCAGGGCGTCAGCCATTTTTGAGGAAAATGAAGAAACAAAGGCGGTGCGAAGCAGAATTGTCTTCATTCTTTCATCGGCTCTATTGAAGACTTCATAAGCGAAATAGTTGAACAGTTCATCCGATCCTGTTATCCCGCTGCCGCCATCCATCGCACCTGCCCTGTCGAGAAGCAGCAAACCGGCTATCCAGCCATCACCCCGTTCAAGCAGTTTATCTATGTGCGCTTTATTATCCGACTCTTCCTTTCTCCCCAGAATTCCCGAAGCCTCTTCTTCCGTCACCCTAATGTCTTCCCATCTGACCAGCTTTAGATGATCCGATGCGGCAAACCTCGACCATGCTTCCAAAGGAGCTGTCCGGCTTATGATAATTACACGAACGATACCGGACAAGACTTTCAGCCCTTCATTTAAAACATTATGAAATGGTGAAGATTCAGGTATTACCTGATAGTCATCAAAGATGAGGCAGGCGTTGGAAGGGAGGCGGCGGCCCACTTCTTCGAAGTAGCGCCTTGAGAACACAGCCGACCCCATAAGGTATTCGGGTGTAAAGAGAGGCATGGCCTTTCTTTTCTTGGGATTTGCCTTTTTTACGGCCAACCCCATGTAATAGAAGAACCCGGCCAGGTCACAGTCCCCCTCGTCCATCCGGTACCAGAGGCAGGGGAGCTTTTCTCTGGTTATATAATCTGCGACAGCAGTTGTTTTGCCCGAGCCTCCCGGTGCAGAAAGCCATGTAATAGGATATTTTTTGGCTTCATCGAAGAGACGGCTCAGGCGTTTTCTATGATAGATGCCTGAAATTTCAGGAGCGCTAATCTTGGCTATAATTGGTGTTTTTGGCATTGCAACCTTTTCAAAACTTTCCAGCAGCAAGTTTTAATCAAAACAAAAAACCGCCAAAGAATGATCCGAAGATTCTTTGGCGGCTCGACTCGCATATCCCTTTTTTAAAGGACTTAGCTTCGTGGCTCTGCGTCCCGGAGTTTCCCCCGGTTTGCTCTGAGCAAAGGGTATGAATAACTACATGTTTTAAATATTCTTAAAAATCTACTCAATATGCCTCAAGCTGTCAAGCACTTTCTTAAGATTATTCAATGGCTTCAAATGGTTAGGATAAATTCGTGCTAGCCTAGTTCGTGTCAGAAAATGCTCACCTTCAACGAGAAGGAGTACCCCATTATTTTAGGCTTGGAGGAGATGTTCGTTTTTCTGCCAGGACGCGCCGAAATAACCCAACCAAAACCATCCGTCTCATATCCGTATTAATCGTAATTTCGCCCTGCCAGAGACCTATTCGCGCCTTGACAAGCTTCGGTCAAATACCCTAACATGACGGCATAAAAGGAAGTAAAACCCGTCCCCCTTATCCAGGAAGATACTCCATGAAACTCCGCCAACTTACTACTGTATTATTCATCCTTGCATCGATCTCTTTTCTAACCGCCTGCTCTAAAGAAAAACCGGTTTGGATCAAGGCGTGGAAGGAGACTGCCCCCTTAACTACAAAACGGGCAGGGGCCGCCACCGTCGTTTCTAGCGGCCATATCTACGTCATGGGCGGAGTGGACGGCCGGAATTTCCTCCGCACCACCGAATATGCAAAGATCAACGGGGATGGTTCCCTCTCCCCCTGGAAGGCAGGGCCACTGATGAACGAAGAGCGGGGCTTCACCGACGCCATCGTACATAAGGGCTACATCTACATCGTAGGAGGCGGAAAAGGCCCCTATGGAAAGATACTGCTCCGCACCGTGGAGAAGGCCCGCATCCTGCCGGAGGGCGGGCTCGGCCCCTGGGAAACGGAAAAGTATTCCATGAACATGCCCCGCCGCTGCTCCAAGATCGTTTTGTCGGGAAGCCGGATATCCACATTCGGCGGCTTTGGTGGCGACATGCTGAACACGGTGGAACATGCGGACCTGCTCGATAACGGCACTACGGACGAGTGGTTCGAAGAGGAAGAGAAGCTGACCGCCTACCGCTACATCAGCGGCGTGAAGAACGTGGGCGACACCACCTACGTCGTCGGCGGCCATCACCAGACGGAAGGAGTGGGGATTACCGACGTGGAGTGGTCGCGCATCGTCGATGAATCGGGCTACCAGCCATGGAAGAAGACCACCCCCCTCCAAACGGGACGCTACGGCCCGGCGCTCACCGGCTACAAAAACTACCTCTACGCCCTCGGCGGCATTACGGGAGCCGACTACCTCGACTCCGTCGAAATGTCGGAAAGCCTTTCCGATGGCAACCTTACCCCCTGGCGCTTTTCCACCCCACTTTCATCGCCCCGCTCCATGCCGAGCGCTGTCGTCTACAAAGACTTCATTTATATCCTCGGCGGAACGAATAACGCGGCCTACCTGAAAAAGGTGGAGTACGCCCGGCTGAACGAAAAGGGAGAACCGGGCTATTTCGGTTCCGAAAAGGACAAACGCGCCTCTGCCGAAAGGGCTAAGGAAAAAGAAAAAAAGGCGAAAGCTCCGCTACCCAACGAAGGGGTCGTTTTGAAGACAATGCAGACGAAACAGTACACCTACATACTCGTTTCCTTTGATGGAAAGGGAGGCTGGCTCGCCGCCCCGAAGATGGAACTGAAAAAAGGAACGACCATCCGCTACGGCAAGGGCGTCTTCATGACCAATTTCTACAGCAAGGAGCTCAAAATAGATTTCCCCGCCGTCATCTTCGTCGGGAAGATTCAAAGAGTTGATAAATAAATCCCTTTGACCTATAATTCCTCTGAGTCATAAAGTACTGCGTAAAGGAGCAGATAATGGATTTCCCGGAATACCGGCCGCGCCGTCTTAGAAAAAACGAAAATTTGAGAAGGATGGTGCGTGAAACGAGCCTTTCCGTCGATGACCTGATTCTCCCGCTCTTCGTCACCTTCGGCAAGGGGAAGAAGAAGGCGATCTCAACCATGCCGGGCCACTTCCAGCTTTCTGTGGACAACCTCGCCAAAGAAGCAAAAGAGATCGCAAATCTCGGCATCCCCGCCGTCATCCTCTTCGGCATCCCTGAGAAGAAGGACGAACTCGGCACCGACGCCTATTCAAACAAGGGGATCGTCCAGCAGGCGATCCGTGAGATCAAAAACAAGGTTCCCGAATTAACAGTCATTACCGACGTCTGCCTCTGCGAATTCACCTCCCACGGACACTGCGGCTTTATCGAGAAGGGAGAGGTAGACAACGACCAGACCATCGACCTCCTCGCAAGAGAGGCGCTCTCCCACGCCAAGGCGGGCGCCGACATAGTAGCCCCCTCGGACATGATGGACGGCAGAGTCGCCGCCATCCGGTACGCCCTCGACGAGGAAGGGTATTCTGACCTTCCCATCATGTCCTACGCCGCGAAATACGCCTCCGCCTTCTACGGCCCATTCCGTGAGGCGGCCGAATCGACGCCCCAGTTCGGCGACCGGCGGTCCTACCAGATGGACCCGGCAAACAGCAACGAAGCACTCCGCGAGGTCCAGCTCGACATCGACGAAGGGGCCGACATCATCATGGTCAAACCGGCCCTCCCCTACCTCGACATTATCCGCAGGATAAAGGACGAGTTCGATTACCCCATAGCCGCCTATAACGTGAGTGGCGAATATGCCATGACCAAGGCGGCGGAAGAAAAAGGATGGATCGACGGCGAGCGGGTCATGATGGAGACGCTGCTCAGCATCAAACGGGCCGGGGCCGACCTGATCCTCACCTATTTCGCCAAGGATGCCGCCAGAGTGCTTCGCGGCTGAAAGGATGTTCGAATATAAGGTCAAGGAGATCGCCACCGTCACCGACGAGGAGATCGAGAATGCGCTCAATGAGTTTTCCGGCGAAGGGTGGAGTTTCGACGGCATGCACTTCGCCATGAACGATTCCTCCAAACGACCGGCCATGGCGTTTCTTTTCTTTACCCGTGAAAAAAAGGAGGGAACAGACGATGACTGACCACAACAGCTACATTTTAAACCGTTATATCGCGAGGAGCATCGACTTCCTCATCGCCTGGGCCTTCGCCCTCATCCTTCCCCCTGTAGGGCCGCTTGCGGGTCTCCTTTTCATCTTTATTGCCGACGGCTTTCACGACGGACAGAGCCCCGGCAAACGGCTCACGAAGCTGAAAGCAGTCAAAAAAGAGGGGTTTGAGCCCATCTCCTTCAAGGAGTCCATTCTTCGCAACATCCCCTTTGCCATCGTCTACCTCTTCTTCATCGTCCCCTTCATCGGCTGGTTCCTACTCGTCATCGTAGGGATCCCCATCCTCCTCCTCGAATCGTACCTCGTATGCAGTTCCGACGAGAGCACGCGCATAGGCGACATCATTGCCGACACGAAAGTGATCGACAACCACCCCCACCCTTAGGGACTTCGTCCCCTTTTATATTTCAGATTGGACCACCCATGCTGTGTGAAAAGTCTATTAATCAACTTAAGAAGATCGTCGGCAAGGGCAACCTCTCCACCGAAAAGGAGGAACTGATCTGCTACGCCTACGACGCCACGGGAAGGGAATGCCTCCCCGAGGCGGTCGCCTTTCCCGGTTCCGTCGAAGAGATTTCTGAAATCATGAAACTTGCCTCGGCTGAGGCCTTCCCCGTCGTGCCAAGGGGGGCAGGGTCCGGTTTTGCCGGGGGCTCGGTGCCGGTGCAGGGGGGGGTCGTCCTCACCATGAAACGGCTGAACCGCATCCTCGAAATCGACCGCGAAAATATGGTGGCCGTCGTCGAGCCGGGCGTCATCACGGGGCACCTCCAGTTCGACGTGGAAAAGCTCGGCCTTTTCTACCCTCCCGATCCGTCGAGTCTCAAATTCTGCACCCTCGGCGGCAACGTCGCCATGGGGGCGGGCGGGCCGAGAGCGGTCAAGTACGGCGTCACGCGGGATTACGTGCTCGGCCTGGAGGTTGTCCTCCCAACGGGAGAGATCATCCACACCGGCACGCGGACCGTTAAAGGAGTCGTCGGCTACGACATGACACGTCTCTTCATAGGCTCGGAAGGGACACTCGGCGTGGTCACCAAAATCATCCTGAAACTCGTACCCAAACCGAAAGCGAAGACCACTCTCTACGTGGAGTTCCCCGACTCCGTGACGGCAGGCAAGGCGGTCTCGGCCATCATCGCTTCGGGGGCTGTTCCGGCCACTCTCGAATTTATCGACCACTCGGCCCTCACCTGCGTAAGCGACCAGCTGAGCGAACCGCTCACTGAAGAGGTGGGCGCCATCCTCCTCATCGAACTGGACGGCCCCACCGAGGCCGCCGTCGCCGAAGAGTCTACCACGGTGGAAGCATTATGCAACGCTTCTAGCGCACTCAAGATAAAAAGAGAGACAGACAAAAAAAGAGCCGACAGGCTCTGGGAAGCGAGACGGGCCATCTCCCCGGCCCTCTTCAAGCTCGGGACGAAAAAGATCAACGAAGACATCGCCGTGCCGAGGAGTAAAATCCCCGAACTGATGGAAAAGATGAAAGAGCTCTCCCACAAACATCGTCTCACCATCGCCTGCTTCGGCCACGCAGGCGACGGCAATATCCATGTAAACGTCATGCTGAATAAAGGAAACGAGGATGAAGAGACGCGGGCAGCTGCGGCGGTAAAGGAACTGTTCGAGATCACCCTAGACATGCAGGGAACCCTGTCCGGCGAGCATGGCATCGGCCTGAGCAAGCAGCCCTACATCCGGATGGAACTCTCAGCCCGGGAGATCGAACTGATGAAGGGGATAAAAAGGGTCTTCGACCCGGAGAACATCCTTAATCCGGGGAAGATTTTTCCTTAAATGCACACGCCTGATTAAGCCATTGTTCATTGCGTTTGATAATTAATTTATCGGACACATCACTACTCAACACATAAGGACATGCACTGAGAGTCCCCCGGCAAAGCCGGGGGGTTACCTAAGTAATTATTCCGTCCAACCTCACCGCCACCTGTTCAACGGTTGGGTGCACCCCCGCCTCAATCAACCTATCCATAAATTCCCGGCGGGGAATCCCCCGCGCGCCGAGTGATTCGAGGTGGCCGCTCGGCATCTGGCAGTCGATGAGATCGAAACCCTGTTTTTCCAAACCCCTGACGAGGGTGACGAAGGCAACCTTCGAGGCGTTGGCCGCTTTGTGAAACATGGACTCACCGAAAAAACAGCGTCCGAGGCAGATGCCGTAAAGCCCGCCCACCAGTTTATTCTCCCGCCAGCTTTCAACGGAATGGGCATACCCCGCCTCGTGAAGTTCAACGTAAGCGGCAAGCATGTCGTCCGTAATCCATGTGCCGGATGCCCCCTTTCGCTTAGCGTCAGCACAGCCCGCCATCACATCAGCAAAGGCCTCGTTGACGGTGACGCGAAAGCGTCCCTGCCGAATGACTTTTTCCAAACTCGCCGAGACCTTCAACTCGGCAGGCTCAAGTATAAAACGGGGATCGGGCGACCACCAGAGAACGGGGTCCCCTTCGTTGAACCAAGGGAAGATGCCCGACGAATAGGCAAGGAGAAGCCGCTCCACCGAAAGGTCGCCGCCGACGGCGAGGAGCCCTTCCGGTTCGGCATGGGAAAGGGGCGGAAAAAGCGGTTCGTCGATTAATTGGTAGACAGGCATTTTAAATCCCCCTCAATCCCCCTTTTTTAAAGGGGGAAGTCTTTGAAGTCCCCCTCTTTATGAAAGAAGGGTTAGGGGAGATTTTCTGGATGATCACAACCGTTGAAATTAAGAGTTTATTGGAAGGCACGAAAGGCAAGTAACAAAAGGAGAAATCGTCCTTTAGGAATAGTCGAAGGTAAGCTCACCGCCTTTGGCATCGACGACCACCCTCCCCCCCTTCGCCAGTCCGCCGAAGAGGATTTCCCGCGACACAACGTCGCTAATCTCCTGCTCGATGAGACGGGCGAGGGGCCGTGCGCCGAAGGCGGGGTTGTACCCCTTCCGGGCGAGATAGGTTCTCGCCTTGTTGGTGAGGGTCAAGGCGACGTCCCGCTCATAGAGGCGCGTTTCAAGTTCATCCATCAGTTTCACAACCACATGTTTCATCACTTTTTCGCTGAGAGCGTTGAAGCCTATGATAGCGTCGAGACGATTTCTGAATTCCGGTGAAAAGCTTCTTTCGATCTCCTGCTTGTTATCTCCCCCTTCGGGACTGCCGAAGCCGATGGGGGTGGTGCTAAGTTCCCGCGCCCCAACGTTGGAAGTCATGATAAGAACTACGTTTCTGAAATCGGCCTTCTTCCCCGTATTGTCGGTGAGAGCGCCGTGGTCCATCACCTGGAGGAGGATGCTGAATATGTCGGGGTGGGCCTTTTCGAGTTCGTCGAAGAGAAGCACCGCATAGGGATGTTTCTGCACCGATTCTGTAAGGATGCCTCCCTGCTCGAAACCGACATAGCCGGGCGGTGCGCCGATGAGGCGCGAAACGGCATGCTTTTCCATATATTCACTCATGTCGAAGCGGAGGAACTCGACGCCCATGCTGAGCGTGAGTTGCTTCGCCACTTCCGTTTTGCCCACGCCCGTTGGGCCGGTAAAGAGGAAGGAGCCGACGGGCCTTTCGGGATGACCGAGCCCTGCCCGCGACCGGAGAATAGACCGGCAAAGTTTATCCACGGCGGCATCCTGGCCGAAGACCTTTTTGCGGATGTCCCTTTCGAGATTTTTAAGCCCCCGCCGGTCGTCACTCGTCACTTTTCGAGAGGGAATGCGGGCAATGCCCGAAACGACCGCCTCGATATCGTGGATGCCGACTTTTCTCTTACGCGGCACCCGTAATTTCAGATGGGCTCCCACCTCGTCGATCACGTCGATCGCCTTGTCCGGGAGGTGCCTGTAATTGATGAACCGTGCCGAAAGCTCCGCCGCTGTGGTTAAGACCTCATCGCTGTACTTGACGCCGTGATGCGCTTCGTAGCGCGACTTGAGTCCTTTCAGGATTTCTATGGTCTCGTCCACCGTCGGTTCAGGGACGTCGATCTTCTGAAACCTCCGGTTGAGCGCCCTGTCCTTTTCGAAAAAGCTCCTGTATTCCTCATAGGTCGTAGACCCGATGCATCGAAGATCCCCCGAAGCAAGGACAGGTTTCAGTATATTGGAAACGTCGAGCGAGCCGCCGCTCACCGCGCCTGCCCCCACAATGGTGTGAATCTCGTCGATAAAGAGAATAGTCCCCGGATGTTTCTGCAACGCCGTCAGCACGCCTTTCAGGCGCTCTTCAAAGTCCCCCCGAAACTTGGTCCCGGCCAGAAGCGTCCCCATATCGAGGGAATAAACAGCTGTCTCCTTCAAATCTTCGGGAACGTCCCCTTCGAAAATCTTGGCAGCCAGGCCTTCCACGAGGGCCGTCTTCCCCACTCCCGGCTCCCCTACATAGATAGGATTGTTCTTCCGGCGGCGGCAAAGCACCTGCATGGTCCGCTCAAGTTCCTGTACTCGGCCTACGAGGGGATCGATCTTCCCCGCCTTAGCCCTCGCTACAAGATCAACCGTATAGACCTTCAGGGGATCGAAGGCGGCCTTCTTCGTCTTTTCCTTCGGCTGCCCCGGCAGCATTGGCCCTTTATTTTCCGGCATATGCGGTTTTTTCAGATTGTGGGAAATTCGGTTCAGCAGGTCAAGGCGCAAAACGCCCGTGCTTTCGATGAAGTGAACAGCGTGAGAGTTCTTCTCCTCCATGAGCGCCGCCAGCATATCGCCAAGTTCGATCTCCTTTTTCCCTGACGAATGCATGTGCAGCACCGTTCGCTGGATCACCCGCTGGAGCCCCATGGTCTGCTCAGGCACATACTCTGGCGAGCCGAGATGGTTTTCGAGGTGATTGTCAAAGTAGTCCTCCAGCCGGTCCTTGATAGTCTCCACGTTGCCCCCGGCATCACGGATGATCTCCATCCCCGTATCATCATGAATGAGGGCGTAAAGAAAATGCTCCACCGTGACGTACTCGTGGCTGCGCCGCTTTGCCTCGTTAACGGCAAGGGAGAATGTTATCTGCAATTCCTGGCTGAACATAATCTGATCCTTTATTAAACCTCTTCTACGCTGCACCGGAGCGGAAAGCCTTCGCTGCCCGCCAGCCTATGCACTTTAGCAACCTTCGTTTCCGCAATATCGAATGGATAAATACCGCAAATCCCTATGCCCTTTAGATGAATGTTCATCATAATCCGGTTCGCTTCAGTCGTCGATTTATTAAAAACAGATTCAAGAACCTCGATGACAAACTCCATCGTCGTATAGTTATCGTTATGCATAAGCACCTTGAAAAGCGGAGGCGTCTTCTTCTCGGGCCTGCTTAAAAGAGATGTTTTCGACTCATCATCGGTTAATCCGTCGTCCACCGCCACTCCCCGGCTTTTCTGAAGCGCTCTTGTTTAAATAGTACCATAGAAATAATGGCAAGGTCCAGAGTGGGATTGCTAATTTTACGGAAGAATTTCAGATTTGAAATCAGGAGGCCTACAGGTGCAGTTGAGGATTGACCAAGCTTACGAGACTTCTTTCCTGATAAGCGCGCCCATCTCTTCACAGCCGACTTCCTTAGCACCGGGCTGCATGATGTCGGGCGTACGACACCTTTTGTCGAGAACGGCGACTACGGCGGCGTCAATCTCGTCATAGACCTCGTCGAGGCCGAAGGCGTACTTGAGCATCATGGCAGCCGACATAATCGTGGCGATGGGGTTCGCCTTCCCTTGGCCCGCAATGTCGGGGGCGCTTCCGTGGATCGGTTCGAAGACGCCTACCTTCCCGCCGATACTCGCCGAAGGGAGCATCCCGATAGAGCCGGTTAGCATGGAGGCCTCATCGGAGAGGATATCGCCGAACATGTTGGTGGTAACGATCACGTCGAACTGCTTCGGGTTCCTGATTAGCTGCATGGCGGCGTTGTCCACGTACATATGGGAAAGCTCGATATCGCTGTAATTCTTCTGGACGTCCGTAACGACTTCACGCCAGAGTTCGGTGCATTCGAGAACATTCGCCTTATCGACGGAGCAGACCTTCTTCCCCCGCTTTCCCGCTACATCGAAGGCGATACGGGCGATACGTTCAATCTCTTCCGTCGTGTAAACGAGTGTATTGAAGCCTTTTTTCGATCCGTCGGCAAGTGTTTCCACTCCCTTCGGTTCGCCGAAATAGATGCCGCCCGTCAGTTCACGCACGACCATAATGTCGATCCCTTCAATCACCTCACGCTTCAACGTGGAGGCATCGGCCAGGGCGTCGTAAATCTTGACGGGACGAAGGTTTGCAAAAGCGCCGAGGATGGCGCGAAGACCGAGCAGCGCCCGCTCAGGCCGGATGGAATAATCGAGCCCTTCCCACTTGGGACCGCCCACAGCGCCGAGCAGGACGGCGTCCGACGATTGAACCAGCACCTTTGTCTCCTCAGGAAAAGGGCCGCCCGTAGCGTCGATGGCAGCGCCGCCGATGAGCCCTTTCGTAAATTCAAAGCTGATCCCCTTTTTTTCTCCCACCGCCTCAACAACCTTTACAGCCTCGGCTATGATTTCGGGGCCGATGCCGTCGCCCGGGAGCAGCGCAATCTTTTTTCCTTCACTCATTGAAACGTCACCTCGCTAAAAAATCGTTAAAAATGCTCGTAGGTCTCTCTCTGCTGGCTGGCGTCGCCGACTTTCCACATACTATCGGGAGCGTTTTCCATTTTCTCCCGGTTGGCGAGCCAAAGGGCAATCATCTCTTCTTCGATGCCCACCGCAGCAGGCGTAATGTTCCCCTTCATGGCGAGGAATTCATTCATCTTCTTCTCCATCGACGAGAGTGTCTCTTCAAGCGCCATGCGTTCGTCCGGGGATTTTTCCGCCGCCAACTCCTTTTTGAGGAGCTCAGCCTCGGCCCCTCCGGCGGCAACGAACTCATCGATACTGGCATTTTGCACTTTTTCTTCATCCTTGATTTCGAGGTATTTCTTTGATTTTTCCATCATATCGAGGATATTCCAGAACTCCCGCGTCTTCATCCCCGCCTCATCGAAAATCTGGCTGTAGGCGCTTTGAGTTCTTGCACTGCCGTGAACGAGAATCATAAGCGTCCGTTTCTCCGTTACGTTCTCCTTCTCAAGGGAAAACTTCCGGATATACTTGCCGAGATCGGCGGACACCTTCAGCCAGAAGTCTATCCGGTCCTGGCTGACGGCAGGGAGGGGTTCTGCAACTTTCCGGGGAGGCGGCGGCGTCTTCTCTTCCTCCTTCTGGCAGGAAGCAGCGGTGAAGGCGAAAAAAGCGAGAACTATAAAGAGGAGGTTTTTAGAGTACGGCATTCTTCTTCACTTTCACATATTCCATCAGTCCACCGGCGGCGATCAACTCCTGCATAAAAGGAGGGATGGGCTGCGCCTGGTAGCTCTTTCCCGTCGTCTTGTTGACGATGACGCCCGTATCGGTATCGATTTCAAGTTCGTCCCCTGCGGATATCCCCTCGGTGGCCTCGGCACATTCCAGGATGGGAAGCGCCATATTGAAGGAATTGCGATAAAAAATGCGGGCAAAGGATTTTGCGATCACGCAGGAGACGCCTGCGGCCTTGATGGAGATAGGCGCATGCTCCCTCGACGATCCGCAACCGAAGTTCTTGTCCGCCACGATCACGTCGCCCGCTTTCATCTTCCTCATAAAATCCGGGTCGGCGTCCTCCATGCAGTGTTTCGCCAGTTCCGCCGGGTCGGACGTATTCAGATATCTGGCGGGGATGATGGCGTCGGTATCGATGTCGTCGCCGAATCGATGAGCCTTTCCACTAAATTTCACGTTCTCCTCCTCTGACTGCGGGCAAGATCCCGCAGCACGTAAAGTGCGTATTAGTTCAGTTCGTCGGGGCTGCCGATCCTGCCGAGCACGGCGGAAGCGGCGGCGATAGCCGGGTTGGAGAGGTAGACCTCGCTCTCGGGATGCCCCATGCGTCCTTTAAAATTCCTGTTCGAGGTGGCAATCGCCTTCTCTCCCTTGGCGAGTACCCCCATATGCCCACCGAGACAAGGCCCGCAGGTGGGCGAACTGATGGCGGCATTGGCATCGAGGAAGATGTCGAAGAGCCCTTCCTTCATCGCCTTCCTGTAAATATCCTGCGTGGCGGGAATGACGATAAGCCGCACGTAGGGGTGGACCTTTTTTCCTTTAATGACCGAGGCCGCCTCTGCAAGATCCTCAAACCGCCCGTTGGTGCAGGAGCCGATAAAGACCTGGTCTACGGCAATGTTCAGCGATGACGCCTCGGCAATCCCCTTCGTATTCTCAGGAAGGTGCGGAAAGGCGACCGTCGGTTCGATCTTGCTGCAATCGTACTCGATCACATCACGGTACTTTGCATCGGAGTCGCTCGAAAAAATGCGCCCCTTGCGCTCGGAGCGGCCCTTCGTATAGGCGAGTGTCTTCTCATCGACGGCGATGATGCCGTTTTTCCCTCCTGCCTCGATGGCCATATTCGCCATGGTAAAGCGGGCGCTCATGGAGAGGTTGTCAATCGTCTCACCGGTAAACTCCATGGCCCGGTAGAGTGCGCCGTCCACACCGATATCGCCGATGGTGTGAAGAATGAGGTCTTTCCCCCCCACCCATTTGCCCAGTTTCCCTGTATAAACAAACTTCATACTTTCAGGCACCTTGAACCACGCCTCGCCCGTAATCATGGCCGCCGCAAGATCTGTACTCCCCACACCGGTTGAGAAGGCGCCAAGCGCCCCGTAGGTGCAGGTATGGCTGTCTGCGCCGATCACCAGGTCACCCGAGGTAACGATCCCCTTTTCCGGCAGCAGGGCATGTTCCACACCCATCTCGCCCGTTTCGAAATAGTGGGTGATCTGCTGTTCCTTGGCAAACTCCCTCAGCATCTTGCACTGTTCGGCAGAATCGATGTCCTTGTTCGGTGCAAAGTGGTCCGGCACGAGGACCACTTTATCCTTGTCAAAAACCTTTTTAGCCCCCGCTTTTTTAAATTCCTTGATGGCAATAGGCGCCGTAATATCGTTTCCGAGCGCCACATCGACCCTGGCATTGATCAACTGTCCCGGCTCCACCTTTTCGAGTCCGGCGTGAGCCGCTAAAATCTTCTCTGTAATCGTCATACTCATTTAATTCCTGTCTCCAAATCAATTTTGAAGGATGGAATATACCAGACATCCCTCATTTTTTCAAGCGTTTTCACCCCATCAGTTATGTTCTTGGTAGCATAAAAAAAGGCGGGCACCGGTGCCCGCCTAATCAACTATTCAATGGAGACTTCTTAATGAAAGCTACTGCAAAAAATTCATCAAACTCAGTCCTCAGCAGCCTTCAATTGAAGCTTCATTTTCTCCATCTCCTCCGTCATAACTGCATTATTTAATGCAAGAGCAATGAAGGGAGAGAATTCTCTCATCGCTTCGACGTTATACTCACGGAAACCGCCCGGCTTGTTCACTAGCTGAAAAGCGCCGACTGTCTCCCCCTTGTATTTCAGAGGCATGCATAAAACACTCTTCGTCCTGTAGTTGGACTCCTTGTCGAACTCGGAATTGAAGGTCAGTTCGTCGTCTATTTTCCTGAGCGCTTTTTCATCATAGGCATCCTTCACATAAAAGGTCCGATCCGCCGAAACAGCGAAACCGACTAGACTGCCTTTGTTTACCGGAACCCTTATCTCCTCAAAATCGATCCCTTGGGCAATCCGTGTGAAAAGTTCGTTCTTTTCCGAATCCAGCACATAAAGACTGCACCGGTCTACGATAAGATAATCCTGGATTTCATCGGCAACCTCACTAAGCACCTGGTTTACATCGCCAGTTGAAACAATCGTGTTTATGATTTTACCAAATGACTCCGGGTTTTTACTCATTTCTTTCATCGATACACCTCCCATCAATTAAAAATTTATTAACTCCAGCCACACACGGGCAATCCAGTGGCGAATTCGTCTACCAATATTGTCGATTTCTATCACAATGTTAAATCACGGTCAAGGGTTTTATTCAAACTAAAATTGTCAATTTTACTTCTCAGGGTTAAAACCAGTAAAAAGGAATCATTCGTGACTCTTGTACCTTTCTCTCAGTTCAACTATTTCCTCTCTTGAAAAAGAACCCTCCGGGTCATAGTAAGGCGTCGCCTCGGGCGACCGGGCAAGCCGTGCTCTTTCCCTCTCGGAGAGTGGGATAATGTCGCTCTCTTTCGTCGCCAGCGTCCCGCCTCTTTTCATCTTGTCACCCGGCCCAGGAGCAATGCGGAATCCCGCCTCCAGCAACCCGCACCTCACAGGGGTGGCTGCACTGTAGGTCGCGAGGATCGCCTCATCGGTCATCCGGGCGTAGAGTTGCTGAAAGAATTCCACCGTCCAGAGTTCGGGGTTTTTCTTCGGTGAAAAGGGATCGAGAAAGACGGCGTCAAAAGGCCCATCGACTGAAAAGATAGCCTTACGTGCATCGCCTGGCAGGAGGGTGACAGACAGGGTCTCATCCTCGTAGCAACCAACGTTCAGCGTGGATAAGACAATTTCAGAATAAGGCTTTAAAATTTCCGGCAACGTAAGGGCATCGATTGATGAAACAGGAAGAATATCCTTCTCCAGCGTCACCACCTCGATGCGGCACTCCGGGCTGGCGTCCCGCGCAGTATGAATGGCTGCGAGCAGGTTATAGCCGAGCCCAAACCCGACATCGAGCAGACGGACAGAGCCTCTCTTTGCCAGTTCCGCAATCCCACAGGGGACAATGTATTTTGAAAAGGCCTCACTCACGGCGCCCGAAAGGGAATGGTAGCCTTCCCCATAGGCTGCGGAGTAAAGAGTAAAGGAGCCATCATCCGTTTTCAATTGAGAGTTTTTATTTTTCATTACATTTTATTTCACAGCG
>CBDVDA010000017.1:0-35855 GCA_965372635.1 uncultured bacterium
TTTGATGTCAATAGACTTAGCGCTGAACCCTATGATGACGATGATAGCTTGAGGGCTTATTTAAGAAAATCTATTTCATCTCTTGCATTTAAAATAACGTAAGGAACTTGCCAGCACCCAAAATAAATTCATCCCTTCAAACCTCCCTCCGCCCAGTCAAAACCCTCTCATCCCCTTTACGCACCGTGAGGTGTGTTTTATCGAAATGTTCGAGAATTAAGATAGAGCCTTTTCGGCCCGTTTGAAGGATGTTCTTGAATTCAATGACGGTGATGGTCTCTTTCTTCTTGAAATGTGAGATGAGGAGTTCACGCGATTTTTCGAGCAGCTCTTTCGAGATGAAATTTTCTTTTGAAAGCTGGACCGCCTCTCCCTCCCGGACCATCCTGCCGAGATACGCGGCAAGCGTTCTGTCGTTTCCTGCAAGTTCAGAGATACTCGCCGTCTGGAATCCCTTCTCGTTGAGTCCTGCCAAAAGCCTCTTCCGCCCCACCTGCTCCTCGGTTGAAAGGGAAACGCCTTTCCCTTTGAGGCGTACTGAATCCTCCCCTTCTTTTTCAACGCCCCCCCTTTCAAGAAGTTCTTCGAAAACTTCCTTAAAAAGCCCCGAAGGGGCATCGCCCGCTGCCTTCTTCCGAAGGGTTTCGTAGGCCATTCCCCGCCCCGAAGTCTCCGCCTTATGATAGTCTTCGAGAACGGTGAAGATACTCTTTTCTATCTCTTTTAGCCTCTGCTCAAGAATAAGCATCTCCCCGGCCCTGCGAATGCCGGTAGAGTTGCTGAGTTCCGATAGAAGCGCCTCCCGGTCGAGGTTTATGTTTTCACAGACTCTATCGACGCTCTCCACCCCTCCCGCCCTTTCGAGCAGGTCTTCTACGATGGCGGGAAGTTCCCCTGAGCCCCAAATTCGAAAGCAGTCCCTATTCTCCTTTTTTGCCCTCCTGGTTGGGAAGGGGTTAATCACCGCGCCGCCGCCGAGTGTCTGCTGGGCCGAATAGTCACGGATGACGAACCGGTCTCCTCGCATAATATGAAGAGGTCTTGCGAGCTTTAGCGATGCGTAGCCGCCGCCGGGGAAGAGTTCTTTCCCCTCCGAGGGAAAACAAGCGGCAATCACGTCGGCCGTGCCGGTATGGAGATGCACCTTCTCTCCCGGCCTGATCGATTTTTTGCTAAACCTGGCAGGGCGGACAGAAACATCGATCCACTCCGTTTCCCTTTTCAGGGCGGGGGACGCAAGGAGATCGCCCCGCCGGATATCAGACCGCTCTATCCCGGCAAGATTGATCGCCCCCCGCAACCCCGCCTCCAGCCTTTCCGAGGGTTCGCCGTAAGCCTCCATCTGCCTGATCCTCAGTTCCCTCCCGCCGGGAAAAAGTCGCACAGGCTCACCAGTTCCAATGGATCCCGAGATCACCGTCCCCGTCACGACGGTCCCGATCCCCTTGAGGCTGAATACCCGGTCCACAGGCATCCTGAAAAATCCTTTCTCCTTGCGGCTTGAAACAATTTTGGAGCACCCGGCCAGCGCCCCTTTCAGCCCGTCGATCCCGAGTCCTGTTACGGATGAAAGGGGCAGCAGTTCTGCCTCTTCAAGGGACGTCCCTTGAAGGAGGTCTTCCACCTCTTTTTTTACCTCCTCCAAGCGCGGCTCACTTACAAGGTCCGTTTTTGTAAGGGCAACAATCCCCTTTTTAATGCCGAGAAGGTCGATGATATCGAGATGTTCCCGGGTCTGCGGCATAACGCCGTCGTTGGCAGCAACGACGAGCAGGGCGAGGTCGATTCCCTGCACCCCGGCAAGCATGTTCCGGACAAAATGCTCATGGCCCGGCACATCGACGATGCCTGCCCGCTCTCCGCCCGGGAGGTCCATATAGGCAAAACCGATGTCGATGGACATGCCCCGCCTCTTTTCCTCTACCAGCCGGTCCGTCTCGATCCCCGTGAGTGCACGCACGAGGGCTGTCTTCCCGTGGTCGATATGACCTGCTGTTCCTATGATCATAAAACTCTTCCCATTCGAATAACCTGTCTATCGTTATTTGCCTTGCTTTTCTTGACCTTATGGAGAGCCTGACAGTATACTAAAGCGATGGTCATCTCCGCAAACAGAAGCCACCTCGGCGCCGGGTTTTTCTTTTCTCTCCTCTTTCACGGCGCTCTTTTGCTCATTTTTGCCCTCTCTGCCGCACTCAGCGGCGCCCCTTCGGCACCGAAGGCGAGACGGCTCATTGTCGATTTCGTCGAGGGAATGAGGAAACCGGCAGAGGGTGAAGAGGCTGAGGAACCGAAAAAACTGGCGGCCGTTTCTAATAAGGTAAAAAAAGAAACCTTCAAAAAGAAGACCCCGCCTGTTAGTAAAAAACCGTCCCCTCTAAAGAAGGCGGTCGAGATGAGGTCAAAAAAACCAGCCCCGAAAAAAAGAGCGCTCGAGGCGATGGAGCAGATGGCGCAGCAAAAACCGGTGCAGCCGAAAGTAGAGCCGCTCCCCACCATGAGCGAACTCATCCCCTCCTATGAGCAGATGACCAAATCGATTACCCTGGACACGGAGATACCTGACGCGGAGGAGGGGAGTGCCGTCTCGCTGAACACGTCGGAGTTCAAATATATTTCCTATTTCTCCAGGCTGAAAAACAGGATACAGGAGGTCTGGAAATACCCGGAAGCGGCCAGGCGGTCCAATCTGCAGGGAAAGCTGAAAATCCGCTTTACCGTTGACTCAACCGGTGCGCTGCTCGCTGTGAAGGTGGTAAAGTCATCGGGCGTCCCCATCCTCGACGATGCGGCGATAAAGGCGATTAAGCGTGCGGCCCCCTTCGACACCATGCCCCGGAACCTCGGCAAAAAACTGAGCATCGACACCTATTTTACATACAAGCTGGACTACTACCGCGCCAGGTAACCCTCGTTTTTCTTCAGGAAGGCCCGCGACCTCGCCATGATCTCCTCGATGCGAGACGCAACCCTCATCCCCTCTTTTTTCCTCCCTGACCTTAGAAGCGTATCCGCCTGCCTCTTCAATATATTCATGTAGGCCATTGAAAGGGCGAAAAAATAGGGGTCGTCCCGCACGGGATAATCGAGGAGGCTCCTCAGGTTGTACTCTTCCGAAACCTTCGGATCGAGCGTTTCAAAGCGTGTCGAGACCTTGTAAAGAAGCCCCAGGTTGCTTACGAGAAGGTCTCTTCTCTCCTTGAACTGCCGGTAGACGGGGCCGAATTCATAGGAGACGTAAACGGGCCGACTGTCAATCACCGAATCGACAATCACCTCCATCTGCCGCGCCTTGTAGGCGTCTATCATGTTGCTGAACTTCCTCCCTTTACTCTTCCCCGATGAGTGTTTCCCGAGATCCTCTACCTTTATCTCCAGGTTTTTATACCGTTCTTCAATCTGCCCCTTGAACCAGGGGAGCATGAGGAAGTCCACGTCGATGATCGCCACATCCAACCGTTTCCCCTCCACAAACTGGAGATACCAGAGCGGGAAAAGCGCCGTGTCGGACTCGACGAACATGACGCCGTCTTGATCGATAGTTTTCAGGAGATTGTTGCCGTAATCGAGGACGAAGTAGTTGTTTCTTTGGCTCGTTTTCTCTAAAAAAGAGTAGCCCTGATAGGCGGCCAGTCCTGAAAGGACGAAAATGAGAAAAATAGAGGCGGCGGGACGCCGTCCCTTTCCTGAAAGCATCGCCTCGATATGGCCCACTCCGGCGGCGGCAGCAAGGACGAGGAGGGCGTAGGAAGGGATCATCATTACGTTTACATATTCGAAGGATTCGGCCCTGGGGTTGAGAAAGAGGAGGGTCCCAATCCCGTGGACCAAAAAGAGCGCCAGAAGGAAGAGAAAGGAGCCCGCCCCGGCAATAAAAAGCTGGATGCATCCGAAGAGCCCCACCAGGATAATCGGAAGGGGGAATTCTCCGGCTATCGTTTTCCCGTAGATGGCTACCTGCTCCATGGCACGGTTGAAGGATAGCCCTGCGTCGATGGTTGGAAACTGGCGTCTCAAGATAACATCGAGAAAACGGCCAAACGTTTCCGGGTCTCCCCAGTCGAGGGGAGGGGACTGGAGGGAACGGAGCGGCAGATAGATGTAGACGCTGATGCCGAGCAGGGTTACTCCGACCAGCAAGAGGCAAAAACCGAAATCCTTTAGCGAGTCTCTTTTCGTCAGGATAACGAGAAAGAAGAAAAGGGGCCCCATGGCAACAAGAGTATGGTGGTTGGCGAGGCCGAGGCCGAAGAGGAAGAAAAAGGCGAGCAGAAGCCGCTTCTCCTTTTTCTCCCGCCATCTCAGCGCAATATAGATAAGGAGGCTGAAGAAAAAGAAGTTGAGCGCATAGACCTCGGCGATGACCGCTTGAGACCAGAAGGTGGGCGAAAGAGTGAGAAATACAAGGGGGATAATAGCGCACAAAATCCCCAGCGGGCGGCTGGTGCCGTTTAATCTGACAAGAATAAGGGCGAGGAAGAAGAGCCCGGCAGCAGAGAAAAAGGCCGACGCTAGGTTGATCTTCCAGGCGAGGCTCTCGCCGAAGGGAAAGAATGAAAAAGGTTTTGCCAGCAGACTATAGAGCGGGTAGCCGGGGGGATGCGGGATGCCGAGGGTATAGGCCCCCGCGATCAGTTCTGGCGAATCGCCGAAATTAATGGAGGGCGAGAGGGTGAAAACATAGACGATGAACGAGACAAAGGCAAGGAGTGCGGGGAGCGCATAATCCCCCCCCAAAACCTTGGACACAGGCTGCATCTTCTCAGTCGAGCCCTGCCGAGGCGATCTCAAGAGCCCTCATCATCCCCTTCGCCTTGTTCACCGTTTCCGTATATTCGCTCTCGGGGTCGGAATAGGCGACGATGCCGGCACCCGCCTGTACGTAGGCTTTCTCTCCCTTGAGCAGGATGGTGCGGATGGTGATACAGACATCCATGTTGCCCGTGAAGGAGAAGTAGCCCACGGCCCCGGCGTAGGGGCCGCGCCGCGTCGGTTCCAGTTCTTCGATGATCTCCATGGCCCGTACCTTGGGCGCACCGGAAACAGTGCCTGCCGGGAAGCAGGCCCGGAGCACGTCGTAGGCGTCGAGCCCTTCTTTCAGTTTTCCCCGCACGTTGGAGACGATATGCATGACGTGGGAATAGCGCTCCACCACCATTAATTCGTCGGGCACGACCGTCCCCGTTTCGGAGACGCGTCCCACGTCGTTCCGGCCGAGATCGACGAGCATAATATGCTCGGCCCGCTCCTTCGGGTCGGCGAGGAGTTCCTCTTCGAGCGCTTCGTCCTCCTCTTTCGTCTCCCCCCTTTTCCGCGTCCCGGCGATAGGCCGAAGCGTTATCTCGTCCTCCTCGACACGCACCAGCACCTCCGGCGACGAGCCGACCATGCTTATCCCGTCGAGGTTGAGCAGGAACATGTAGGGCGATGGGTTGAGCGAGCGGATAGCGCGGTATATCTCGAAAGGCTCTTCGCGGTTTTCCCGCTCGAATCGTTGGGAAAGCACTACCTGGAAGACGTCGCCTGCTTTAATATAGTCCCTCGCCTTTTCCACGATTTCCATGAACCCCTCTTTCGTGAAGTTGGAGCTTATCTCGTCCGATGGTCCTTTTTGCGTCTTCTTTTCATCCCGGGGGAGCGGTCTCTTCAGCCGGTCGATCATCTCTTCGATGCGGGCCGCCGCTTTGTTGTACGCCTCGTCGAGGTCGTTTCCCTCGGTGTAGGCGTTGGAGACGACCTTGATCTTCTGGTGAACATTATCGAAGATCAGAATAGTGTCGGTAATCATGAAGAGCGCGTCGGGCAGGTCGAGGTCGTCTTCCGTCTCGTCGGGGAGCGTCTCGAAAAAGCGGACCATGTCGTAGCCGAGGTAGCCGACGGCGCCACCGAAAAACCTCGGAAGCCCCTTCAGCTTCACCGGATTGTAACGGGACATCAGTTTTTTCAACTCTTCCAGCGGATCGTTCTCAGTCTCGAAGGACCGCGTCTCCCCCGCCTCTTCGATTTCAATCTTCTTCCCCTTGCACCTGAAGATAACCGACGGCTCACAGCCGAGGAAGGAATAGCGCGCCCAGTTCTCCCCCCCTTCGACGCTCTCGAAGAGGAAGGCGTTCGACGACCCGGCAATCTTCCGGTAGGCCGAAACAGGCGTATCCATGTCGGCGACGATCTCCCGGCAAAGGGGAATCAGGTTCCCCTCTGACGCGAACTCTTTGAACTCTTCCAATGATGGGGAATAGGCAGGTTTCATCGTTTGTCCGTTGTTTTATTAAATGATAAAGCAGCAGGGCATATATTAATAGTACGGCGGGGGAATGTCAAAAGGTTTGCAATAGCTTCCCCCTTAAGATAAGGGGGACTGAGGGAGTTATGTTAAAAAGGCATAATCCTAATTCTTTTGCAGTTATTGATTTGATCGGTTTCGTTTCACTGCACCCATCCTACGTCTGCGGTAATAATCAAAATCACCATTTCTCGAAATTAGTAGCTTACAAATAACAATTTGCAATTCTCCATAATATGTGCTTTATTTCGATAGTAGAGTAAATCACCTACATTCGAAGTTGGACTAATGTTGAAACTAAATATAACCGTGCTGATGAGGAACTATTTATTATTTTCGACAGCTTTATTGATTTTATGCCTCCAACCTATGGAAGCCTGGACATGTTCAATGTCATCAGCTTTTATAAAGCCGTCGAATTATGAACTGGTCAAAAAAGTCGAGGCCATAGTGATTGCAAAAGCTGTGAATTTTGAAAAGGTTGAAGTTAAAGATGAAAGGGGGAACTCCAGCATACCTTATGTTGACTTTGAAGTCCTTAGTGTACTTAAAGGTGAATTTAAGGAAAAAGTTTTGAGAAGTAAGGGTAATCTTAGATTTCGTGGGCGAACTAAAGAGGATGATTTTAGTGAAAAAAGGAGAGGTGGGAATTGCATAGCGCTCGATTTTCGCATCGGTTATAAATACCTTCTTTTCCTAAACAATAATAAAGTTAAATGGGTAGTAGCTTGGAAACCATTTAGCCGAGTATCTGAAGAGGTTGATGGAATCGAATCTCCTTGGGTGAGAGCAGTGCAGACATACATAAAGATAGCTACCTTAAATGATTATGAAGCAGAGAGAAAAGAGTTTAAAAAGCTGATTAAGTCTCCTAGAGATAAAAAAGGGATTATACCCGGACTCAAGGAAGATGTAATTAGGCACCTTGACACACCATCCTATGACAAAAGCGTTGAAGACAATATGCACATATTTAAGACGACTACTCATGAATGGAAAAAGGCAACAGCTCTTAAAACCTTTATAGAAAATAAGGAAGAGCGTGCAAAACCACTAATCGATAATCTCTTTGCCAATAGTGAATGGGAAAAATACTGGGAGGAGGTATTACGTTATCTCTGCGCAACAAAAAATAAGGATTACTTTGGCATAATTACAGCAAGATATCTAAACGATAAAGAACCGTTCAGATATCGATATTTTGCTAGTTATGTTATCGCATGCCTTGCAGAAGAAGAAGATGAAGATGTCATGCATAAGATAATTGGAGTATCTAAAGATGAAGTTTCAACTCATTTTTCTTCATGGTTAATCAGTTATCCAACAGAAGTAAACAAGAAGCTAATTAAAGAAAAAATCAAAGATATTTCAGATGGTTTATTAAAATTTCAGTTAAGAATGATTTTAGCAAGAGGGGGGGATGGAGAGGTTATAGAATGGGCTAAAAAATATATAGAAGCGGGTTATTATGACTATAAAGAGTTTTACATTATAGCTCACTCACCTCACCCTAAAGCAGACAATATAGCCAAAAAACTCATAACCAATAAAGATATTGAGAAGTTAATTTTGCTTTCCCAAGGATATACGAAATCATCAAATCCAAATCGCTGGGACAGACTAAGAGATATTATTAATTTAACCCTGAAAAATGAAAAACTTCAAACACAGATGAAAAGAACTTTAGAACAAATGATTTCCAATGGCGATAAAAAAGCTGAAGAACTTCTTAAACTTTTAGAATGAACCAATTTAATCAATACGTTCTATTGATAATTGTTAATTGTTAGTCCGTCAAATTTTAAATAGTAGTAGGTGTAGTCCTCAACAAGAATAGAGACATTAAGGGGATGGGATTTTAAACCACCCCAATAAATAACCCTCCTTATTTTCCTCTCCCCCTTTCACCCTCTTTCAGGTAAAATGACACTCTAAACCTCATCGTTAATTTGTGAGGTATCTTAAATGCTCCCTCCCCCCTCAAGGAAGAGGAGATAACATCCACTTTGTAAAATGTCCGACTTTATCGAAAGACTGATTTCCCAAAAACATGGCCTCCGCGTCGTCTGGCTCGATGTGAGCGAGACGGCGAAAGAGTTGGAGCAGCGGCACTTGAGCGGCCCGGCGGCGGGTCAAGTGCTCGGGCAAGCGATTGTGGCGACGGCGCTGCTTTCCACCAAGCTGAAATCGGAGGACGAAAAAATCTCCTTTCAACTGAAAACCGACGGCCCGCTGAAAGGGGTCCTCGTCGATGTGAGTACCGACGGTGCGCTTCGGGGTTACACGGACGTAAAGATCATCGACGAACTCGATGCCGATACCGAGGCGAGCCCGGACAAAACCCTCGGCACGACGGGGCATCTGACCATTATCCATTCGAACAATAAAAAGGTGCTCTCCTCCGGGACGATCAGCCTCTCCCCGCCCGAAATCAGGAAGTTGACGGCGCGCTATTTCAACCAGTCCGAGCAGATACCGACGGGGGTGGAAATCTACACCGGCATGCGTGATTTCGGGGTGGAGATGGCGAGGGGGATTATGGTGCAGAAGATGCCGGGGGCGGATAGGTCGAAGTTCGTCGAAATTCTCGAACGGTTCGAAAGCAAGAAAGTGCTATCGCACCTTTCCGAACTGAAAACATGGGAAGACTTGAAAAGTCTCCTGGCTCTGGATGACCTTAAGTCCCTTGAAAAGGGCGAACTCCGTTTTTCCTGCCCCTGCAGCTATGAGAAATCGGCGAACATCCTCGGCACACTCAGTATCGTAGAGTTGCGAGAACTGGTACGAGCGGGGAAGGGGCAGCCGGTGGTCTGCCATTTCTGCGGCGAGTCCTACAGAGTCCGTTCCGAAGATATCGAGCGGACTCTGCTCAACAAAGCGGGACCCGAATTCAACGCCTGACCCGGTTTCTATCTACAAAAAGGAGGGGAGTTTCTCCCCTTTGACGAGGTCACGGTACTCCTCCCGCTCACGCACTACCTCAAAAACATCCCCCTTCACCATCACCTCGGCAGCCCGAACGCGCGAGTTGTAGTTGGATGACATGGTAAAGCCATAGGCCCCCGCACTCGCCACGGCGAAGAGGTCGCCCGGCTTGAGAGGCTGAATCTCGCGGTCCTTGGCGAGAAAATCGCCCGACTCGCAGATGGGGCCCACCACGTCGGCAGTCATCTTCGGCTCGTCCGTTTGTTTCACCGGCATGATCCCCTGGTAGGAACCGTACAGAGAAGGGCGCGCCAGGTCGTTCATGCCGGCGTCGGCGATAACAAAACTCTTCTCTTCCCCCCGTTTGGTGTAGATCACCTTGGAAACGAGGATACCGGCGTTGCCTGCAATCACCCGGCCCGGTTCGAAAAGGAGGGTGAGGCCCAGTTCCTTCGCCTCTTTAATGATCGCCTCGCCGTACTCCGTCGGGTGGGGCGGCTCCTCACCGTCGTAGGTGATGCCGAGGCCGCCGCCGAGATCGAGATAGCGGAGGGTGATCCCCGCTTCACGGATGGCGACGATCAACTCCTTGATTTTTTTCAGCGCATCAACGAAGGGCTGTATCTCCGTCAGTTGGGAACCGATATGGAAATCGACGCCCACCACCTGGATGTTTTCCAGTGAGGCGGCGTATTTATACTCCTCCAGCGCATAGCTGATGGGGATGCCGAACTTGTTTTTTTTGAGCCCCGTGGAAATGTAAGGATGGGTCTTCGGGTCCACGTCGGGGTTGACCCGGAAGGATATGCGTGCCTTTTTATGCATCCGTTTGGCCACAGCATCGAGCCGTTCCAACTCCTGGTGCGATTCCACGTTGAAGAGGAGAATATCTTCATGAAGGGCGTATTCCATCTCGTCGTCCCGCTTTCCCACGCCCGAATAGACGATCTTTCCCGGCTCGATGCCCGCCTTCAGCGCCCGGAAGAGTTCCCCGCCGGAGACGATGTCGGCCCCGCCGCCGAGGCGTGAAAAGAGCCTCAGCACAGCCAGGTTCGAATTCGCCTTCACGGAGTAGCAGACGATGTGGGGCACACTGGTGAATGAAGAATCGAAGGCCTCGAAATGCCTTTTCAGGGTGGCGTGACTGTAAAGGTAGAAGGGGGTTCCCACCTTCTCGGCGATTTTCCGAACGTCCACCTCCTCGCAGAAGAGATGCCCTTCCTTATAGTTGAAGTGATGCATAAATCCTCCTGAAAAATTTAAGTGGTTCCATGTTACCGGGGAACACGAACTGAAATCTCTTCCGACGGCTCGCTCTCGTTCGCCTGGGGCGAATTGTCTACTGACGTGATAGCATAGCGGTAGGCCTTCCCTTTTTTTGCCGTCTCATCGAGAAAATAACTTTTTCCTTCGGGCGACGAAGTAATCTTTTCCATGGCCAAATCCCCTTCTGTCTTCCGGTAGATATTATAGCCGAGAAGGTCGACCGCAACCGCTCCCTTCCAGAAGAGCCTCACTCCCTTGGCGGTGGGGACGGCAGAGGGATCTTTTGGCGAAACGGGGGGGATGAGGTCGATGGGGATGAGCATGATCTCCCGTGAAGAAGGCCCTTCGATGAGAGTCTCGCCCGCCTTGATGATGCTTCTTACGACATAATAATAGGGCGTATTGTTTTTCAGGCCCGAATCGGTAAAACTCTCCTCCTCAAGTTTCGGGGCCGCCGGTTTGAGAGAATACTTCCCGGAAACAGTTCCTCTGTAGAGATTGTACCCGGCAAAGTTTGACTCTTCTTTTTCGGGGAAAGGTTCCCACTTGAGTGTCGCCGCCCTGTCCGACACCGTCCCGTGCAGGCCGGTTGGGGCTGAAGGCGGCTCCTGCCAGAGGGCGGTTACGGTCTTCGTGCTCTTTCCGAAATACCCTTGTCTGTTGTAGGAGGAAACTTTATAATGATAGGTTTTCCCCGGTTCTATCTCCAAGTCTCTGAAAAAGACCTTCCTCCCTTCGATGCGGGCGCCGCCCGGCGATTCTACGTCGATATCGACATAGACCGGGAAATCGGCGGGGCAGGTTTTGCACCCGACGCCTGATACCCGCCGGTGGAGCTTGAAACCCGCCAGATCGGTCAGTACCGAGTCATCCTCATTTTTATCGGGCATGCGCCAGGAGATAACTATACCCCCCTCTTTCCCTTCGGCCCGAAGTTCGCCTGCCTGATCAGGCGCAAGGCTGAGCGGCGGCAGGGGCGGCCCCTTTTTCCCGCAGGCCTGAAAAAGCAGGAGCGCAACACTCAGAAGAAAGACGCTGAAAAAAGCTCTTCTTTTCACTTGAAGGTGCCTCTTTTATCCCATCCCCACCCTCTGGCCCTCCCCTTGAAAGGGAGGGGGAAAGGTTTCCTCTCCCCGAGGGAGAGGAGTAAGGTGAGGGTGGATTAATTAATGTTTAGGGATATCTCTTCCTTGTTCACCAACCCGCTCAGACGCCCACGTCATCCAGCTTGAAGAGATCGGACTTGCATGCCGTGGACCGGACGAGATCGACGCTCATGTAGATGTCGTCTTCGATCATGTCGCTGAATTTCTGCATCTCCTCCAGCTTGAGGTCGCCTATCTTCTTGATCTTGTTTTCAATGCAGTATTTCACGATGTTGCCTACTACTTCGTGAGCCTTCCGGAAGGGAAGCCCTTTTTTAACGAGATAATCGGCCACCTCTGTCGCCGTCGAATAACCGCCGCCTGCGGCGATGAGCATCGCTTCCCGGTCGATCTTCACATTCTTCATCATCTCCGTGAAAATCTGGAGGGAGAGGCGCACTGTATCGACGGTGTCGAAGAGCGGCTCCTTGTCTTCCTGCATGTCCCGGTTGTAGGCGAGGGGGAGCCCCTTCATAACGGTGAGGAGTGCCATGAGATTGCCATAAACCCGCCCCGTCTTCCCCCGTACCAATTCGGGGATGTCGGGGTTTTTCTTCTGTGGCATGATGGAACTCCCGGTGCAGAAGGCGTCGGAAAGTTCGATGAAGTCGAACTCATCGGTGGACCAGAGGATCAACTCCTCGGCAAGACGGCTCATGTGCATCATGTGAATGGATGACGTGGTCATAAATTCGAGCACGAAATCCCGATCACTCACCGAGTCGATGCTGTTTTTCGTAACGGCGGGAAAGTCGAGCAGTTCGGCCACGAATTTCCTGTCAATGGGGTAGGTGCTTCCTGCCAGCGCTCCCGCGCCGAGGGGCATGACATTCACCCGTTTAAGGCAGTCCTCATATCTCGCCGCGTCCCGGTCGAGCATCTCATGATAGGCCATCATGTGGGTGGAAAAGAGGACAGGTTGGGCTCGCTGCAAGTGGGTATAGCCCGGCATGATGAGGTCGGCGTATTCCTTGCTGAGATGAACGAAAACGTCCTGAAAGGCACGGATCAGTTCGATGATCTGTTTTGTCTTGTCCCTCACATAGAGTCGGCAGTCGAGGGCCACCTGGTCATTCCGGCTTCGCGCCGTATGCAGCTTCCCGCCCGCATCTCCAATCTTGTCGATAAGCCGTTTTTCGATGTGCATATGAATATCTTCGAGAGCGTCGGAGAATTCGAACTCGCCTCTGTCGATCTCGTGGCGAATTTCGTCGAGTCCTTTGATAATCGCCTTGCTGTCTTCAGCCGGGATGATCTTCTGCTTTTCCAGCATGCGGCAGTGGGCGATACTCCCTTTGATATCGTAAAGGTAGAGCCGCTTGTCGAAGTCGATGGAGGCGCTCATCTTTTCCAGCAGCTTGTTTGTCTGCTCCGAAAAACGTCCTCCCCACGGTTTGTCTGCCATCACACCCTCCTTTAAAGTCCCATGAGCGCCCGGATTCTCAGCCGCAGGGAATTTATTTTTATGAACCCTTCCGCATCCTTCTGGCGGTAGACCTCGTCCTCTTCGAAGGTGGCGAACTCAGGGCTAAACAAGGATTTCTCCGCCTTCCGTCCCACCACGCCGCAGTTCCCCTTGTAGAGCTTCAACCGCGCCGTTCCCGTCACCGTCTGCTGGCACTCGTCGATGGTCTTCTGGAGCAACTCCCGCTCCGGGGCGTACCAGTAACCGTTATAAACCAGTTCGGCGTATTTGGGAATGAAGGAATCCCGGATATGGAGTACCTCCCTGTCGAGGGTGAGCGATTCCACCGCCCTGTGCGCCTCGTGGAGGATGGTGCCGCCCGGCGTCTCGTAAACTCCCCGCGATTTCATCCCCACAAAACGGTTTTCAACGAGATCGACGCGCCCGATCCCGTTCTCTCCTCCGAGCCGGTTTAGTTCCGCAAGAAGTGTTGCCGGGGTCATCCGCTCGCCGTTCACAGCAACGGGATTCCCCTTTTCGTAATCGATCTCCACGTAGGTCGGCTTGTCGGGCGCCGCTTCGGGGGAAACGGAGAGGAGGAACATATCCTCGGGCGGCTCGGCCCAGGGGTCTTCCAGTACCCCCCCCTCGAAGCTGATGTGGAGCAGGTTCCTGTCCGACGAGTAGGGCTTCGCCTGCGTCACCGGGACGGGGATGTTATGCTTCTTTGCATAGGCGATAAGCGATTCCCTCGAATTGAGGTCCCAGTCCCGCCAGGGGGCGATCACCTTCACATCCGGCTTGAGAGCGTAATAGGTGAGCTCGAAACGGACCTGGTCGTTCCCCTTTCCCGTTGCGCCGTGGGAAACGGCGTCGGCATTTTCCTTTTCGGCGATCCTGATCTGCTCTTTGGAAATGAGGGGGCGGGCGATGGAGGTGCCGAGGAGGTAGTGTCCCTCGTAAATCGCATTCGCCCTCAGCATGGGAAAGACGAAGTCCTTCGTAAATTCCTCGCGGAGATCCTCGATATAGATGTTGCTGGCGCCCGTTTCTATCGCCTTCTTGTTCAGGGGCGCAAGCTCCTCCCCCTGGCCGAGATCGGCGGCGAAGCAGATCACCTCGCAGCCGTATTCCTCAATGAGCCACCGGACGATGACCGACGTATCGAGCCCGCCCGAATAGGCGAGGACTACTTTATTGATATTCTCTTTCAATGTTGAGCCTCCGAATTGTCTTTATTCTAAAAGAATCATTTGAACCACAGAGACACTGAGAAAACAACCCCATAACTCTTTGATTTATTTCTATGTTCTCCGTGGCTCTGTGGTTAAACTGTCTTTTCAGATTTATCCCATGAGCGTTTCCATGATCGCCTTCTGGAGGTGAAGCCTGTTCTCCGCTTGCTGGAAAACAGCCGATTGCTCGCCTTCCATAACGTCATTTGTAATCTCCTCCCCCCTGTGTGCCGGGAGGCAGTGGAGCACGATCGCCTCTTCCTTCGCATGAGAGAGGAGCTTTGAGTTGACCTGGTAGGCGGCGAAACTCTTCTTTCTCGCCTCCTGCTCCTCCTCCTGCCCCATGCTGGCCCAGACGTCTGTATTGAGAACATCTGCACCGGTCGCCGCCTCGACAGGATCTTCGACAACGCGTATTTTGTCACTCCCCCCGCTGTCAGCCATGTCGAGAATGGATTTCCCCGGCCTGTGACCGGGAGGGCAGGCGAGGACCAGTTCGAATCCGAGGCGCGCCGCCGCGAGTATCCAGGAATGGGCCATGTTGTTCCCATCGCCGATCCATGCGATCTTCAACCCCTCAAGCGTCCCCTTCCTTTCCCGGATCGTGAAGAGATCGGCCAGCACCTGGCAGGGGTGCAGCAGGTCGCTAAGCCCGTTGATGACGGGAACCGTGGCGTAGCGGGCGAACTCCTCCAATATTTCCTGAGAGAAGGTCCGAATAAGGATGCCGTCGAGATAGCCCGATAAGACGCGCGCTGTGTCGGCCACCGGCTCGCCCCGCCCGATCTGGGTGTCTCTCGGACTTAGGAAAATAGCGTGCCCCCCGAGTTGATAAACGCCCACCTCGAAGGAGACCCGTGTCCGTGTGGACGATTTCTCAAAAACCATGCCGAGCGTCTTTCCCGCGAGGGGGTGATGGACAACTCCTTCTTTCTGAAGCCGCTTCAATTCCCCCGCCCGGTCGAGAAGACGGCATATTTCTTCCGCCGTAAGATCAAAAATGCTTAAAAGGTTTTTTTTCATTTTCCTGCTCCCTTCAAAACTTCGCGCAGAACAGTGATCGCCCTGTCGATTTCCTCTTCCGTTACGATAAGCGGCGGAAGAAAGCGGAGGACCATTCCGGCAGTACAATTTATTAGAAGCCCCTTGTTCATGCAGCTTTTGACGATCTTTCCTCCGTCGAAACCGAGTTCCATACCGAGAATCAAGCCGAGTCCCCGCACTTCCCGGATGAAGAGAAAATCTCTCTTCATCTCTTCAAGGGCCGATTGCAGCCGCTCTCCCATGCGCCTGCAATGGGCCAGCAGTTCGTTGTCGATAAGCGCCGAGACAGCCGCAACACCAGCAGCCGATGAAAGAGGGTTGCCGCCGAAGGTGCTCGCGTGTGTTCCCGGCACGAAACTCTTTGCAACCGCCTCCCGGGCGAGCATGGCCCCCATGGGGACGCCTCCGGCAATCCCCTTGGCGAGGGTCATAATATCCGGTTCGATGCCGTAGTTTTCATAGGCAAAAAGTTTCCCCGTCCGCCCCATCCCCACCTGTACTTCGTCGAGGATAAGAAGTACCCCCTTCCGGTCGCAAATCTCCCGGACCTTTTTGAGATAATCGCTTGCCGGCACGTTGACGCCCCCTTCTCCCTGGATCGGTTCGAGAAGGACGGCGCAGGTTTTTTCGTCAATGGCCGCCTCCAGCGCACCGGGGTCGTTGAAGGGAACCTGCCTGAAACCGGGCAGGAGCGGTTCGAAGCCTTTTGTAAATTTTTCCTGTCCTGTTGCTGTGACCGTCGCCATGGTTCGACCGTGGAAGGCGTTTCCGGCGGTTACGATCTCATGCCTGCCGAGGCCGAAACGGTCGAAGCTTGACCGCCGCGCCAGCTTGATGGCCGCTTCGTTCGCCTCGGCGCCGCTGTTACAGAAAAAAGCCTTGTCGGCAAAGGAGTTTTCGCAGAGAAGCTCCGCCAGTCTTGCCTGGGGTTCGATGTGGTAGAGGTTGGAAACGTGAACGAGCGTGCCGGCCTGTTGCCGGATCGCCTCCGTTACCGCCGGGTGGCAATGCCCCAGGTTGCAGACGGCGAGACCTGATACGAAGTCGAGGTATTCCTTTCCGTCGGCGTCCCAGACCCGCGTTCCCTCACCCTTTACGAGGGCAATCGGGTAGCGCCCGTAGGTGGAAGCGACGTATTCAGCCGTTTTTTTTAGTATCGATTCCGTGTTCATTGCTCTATCCCGTTATCTGCGTCCCTACCCCTTTGTCGGTGAATATTTCCAGGAGCAGGGCGTGCTCCACCCGCCCGTCGATGATATGGGCCTTCGTTACGCCGCCTTCTATGGCCCGCATGCAGCATTCCACCTTGGGGATCATCCCCCCGTGGATCGTTTTGTCTTCCACGTGCCGGAGGACCTCTGCTTCCGTCAGGCTGGTAAGAAAGTTCCCCTCTTTATCCTTCACTCCTTCGATATCGGTGAGGAGGACGAGCTTTTCCGCGTTCAGCTTTTCCGCCACCTTTCCTGCAACGAGATCGGCGTTGATGTTGTAGGTTTCGCCGTTTTTATCGACCCCCACCGGCGCGATGACGGGGATAAAACCGCCGTCGTCGAGGGTAAAAAGAATGTCGGGGTTGATCTCCTCAACGTCCCCCACCATGCCGAGATCGATGATCTCCGGCGGCTGGTCCTTTTTGTCCCGTTTCGTCAGGTGCTTTTTCCGGCCGAGAATCAGCCCGCCGTCTTTCCCGCCGAGCCCAACCGCCTTCCCTCCCTGGGTGTTGATCAGGTTGACGATCTCCTTGTTGACCCGCCCTACGAGCACCATCTCCACCACATTCATCGTTTCATGATCGGTGACCCGGTAGCCGTCGATGAAGCGGGGTTCCATGCCCATCTTTTTCATCACCTCGCCGATCTGCGGACCGCCGCCGTGAACGATGACGGGGTTGATCCCGATATGCTTCATGAGGATCACGTCGAGGGCGAAACTCACCTTCAATTCGTCCTCTACCATGGCATTCCCGCCGTACTTGACGACCATCGTCTTCCCCGAAAACCGCTGGATATAGGGGAGCGCCTCTATGAGTACCTTCGCCTTTTCTATCAGTTTCTTCATCCTAATTTACCTGCTTTACAAAATATACCGGCTCAAATCGACGTCTTTTACGACGCCCGCCAGCTTGTCATCTACATACTTCTTGTCTATCTTGACCTTCTTCCCTTTCATCTCCGGCGCATCGAAGGAGATCTCGTCGAAGAGCTTCTCCATGATCGTATGGAGCCGCCGTGCACCGATGTTCTCCATCCGCTCGTTCACCTCCTGCGCCATCTCGGCAACACGGGCGATAGCTGCGTCATTGAACGTAACTGCAAGACCTTCTGTTCCCATCAGTTCGATGTACTGTTTTTTCAGCGCATTATTCGGTTCCGTCAGGATGCGAACGAAGTCGTCCTTCGTAAGCGCCTCCAACTCCACCCGGATGGGGAAACGCCCCTGCATCTCCGGGATAAGGTCCGACGGTTTTGAAACGTGAAAGGCACCGGCGGCGATGAAGAGGATATGGTCCGTCTTAATCATGCCGTACTTGGTACTTACGTTCGACCCCTCCACGATGGGGAGCAGGTCCCGTTGGACCCCTTCCCTGGAAATGTCCGGCCCATGACCGCCTTCCCGTCCCGCTACCTTGTCCAGCTCATCGAGGAAAATGATGCCCGACTGCTCTACCCGCTGCAATGCCGCTTTAAGCACCTTGTCCGTATCGACGAGCCGCTGCGCCTCTTCCGACGTGGCAAGGCTCATCGCCTCGGGCACGGAAAGACGCCGGTTTTCACTCTTTTTCGGCATGAGGTTGCTAAAGATGTCTCTGAGATTTACATCCATATCCTCCATACCGGCAGGGGCGATTATCTCCACCATGGGCGAATGCTTTTCAGAGACCTCCATTTCCACGAAACGGCTGTCCAGCTTCCCCTGATGAAGCATCTTGCGGAATTTTTCCCTCGTTGCCCCGTGGGCATCTCTCGCTTCTTCCTCATCACTCCCCGGAGGTGGAGTGAAAGGGAGCAGCAGATCGAGTATCCGCTCCTCGGCAAGTTCCTTCGCTTTTGCCTGGACCTTCTGCTGCTCCTCGCTTTTCACCATATTAATGGCCAGTTCCATCAGGTCGCGAATCATCGATTCCACATCCCTGCCGACGTAACCGACTTCAGTGAACTTGGAGGCTTCCACCTTGAGAAAGGGGGCGTTTGAGAGCTTGGCGAGACGCCTTGCAATCTCCGTTTTACCCACCCCCGTGGGGCCTATCATGATGATATTCTTGGGCGCCACCTCATCCCTGATATCTTCGGGCAACTGTTGCCTCCGCCAGCGATTCCTGAGGGCAATGGCGACGGCTCGTTTAGCATTGTTCTGGCCGACGATGTACCGGTCGAGTTCCGCCACGGTCTCTCTCGGCGTCAATGACTCTTTTCTTATTTTTTCCAAGCTATGTGATCTCCCTCATTCTCTAAAAAACGGAAAATTATCAATTATACACTAAAGATGAGTCTAGTCAAGAATTCCCTCGGGGGAGATAAAAAGTATTGGAATTTTTAAGCAAAATGCGCTATAAAAGGGAAAAACGTTATGAAGCAAGGTGGGAGGTCGAGAAAATGCTTATCAGATGCTGGGGAGCGAGGGGTTCCATTCCCGTTTCGGGCAAGGAATACGTCAAGTATGGCGGGAACACCACCTGCATTGAAATCAGGACGAAAGACGACGAGGTCCTCATCATCGATGCGGGATCAGGCATCCGAAAACTGGGCAACCTGCTGCTCAAAGAGGGGAAGAAAAAGATTCACCTCCTCTTCACCCATGTCCATTGGGATCATATTTTAGGTTTCCCCTTTTTCAAGCCTGTCTATTTCAAGGGGACAGAAATCGAGATGTACGGCTGCACCTTTACCAAAAAATCGGAGAAGGAATGTGTGGAGAAGCTCATTTCGCATACCATGCAGGCGCCCTATTTCCCTATCAGGTTCGAGGACCTGGCGGCTGAGTTCAATTGCCACGACATTTGTGAGTCTTCATTTACGATCGGATCGCTGAAGGTTACGCCCATCCCCTTAAGCCATCCCAACCATGGGCTCGGCTACCGTTTCGAGGAGGATGGGAAAAACTTCGTCTTCCTCACCGACAACGAGTTGACTTTTAAGCATGAGGGGGGGCTCGATTATAAAGACTACCTCGAATTTTCTGCCGGGGCCGACCTTCTGGTCCATGACTCAGAGTATACGGAAGAGAACTACAAGATCACCAAGATGTGGGGGCACTCGGTCTACACTGATTCTTTGCGTCTCGCCATGGAGGCGGGGGTGATGAAATTTGGTCTCTTTCACCATAACCAGGAGCGCTCCGACGAGGCGCAGGACGCCATCGTGGAGGACTGCAAAAGGATTATTCAAGAGAAGGACTCCTACCTCGAATGTTTCGCCATGCAGGAAGGGCAGGAGATTCAACTTTAGATGGCGGCGGCCTTATGGGGGAGAAAATTAAATAAATTCCCACGCGGTATTTTCTCCCCGCACCTGCTTTTCTAATCAGGCGAATTCAAGTGATAAGTGCATAACCCATTAAATTTAAAGATACTATTTCGGGGGACTTTTGTAAACCCCGTCAAGAAGGGAGGAGAGGGAATTAACATTTGAAATAGCGGTGCAGATAAGGTATAAGAGTAGAGGTGTGCCGAGGCAGACGGAACGGGTGGAGCAGCAGGGGATCGAATACTCAATAAAGCCCGAACCGGAAAGTTGCCGGAACGGGCCTTTTTTGTTTTTGGATTTGAGAAGTTAACTGGCAACTGTTTCTGGATTCCCAGTCAAGCTGAGAATGACAATTCTTTTATCATTTGTCATTCCGCACCCGATGCGGAATCCAGGAGTCTAAACTTTCACAGGCAAACATTATGATGGAAGCTCTCGCAGTCATAGGAACATTGCTCGGTGTGCTTGTCACTGCCATCGGTGTCAGGCACATGATGAAGCAAAGCCCGCCCTCGGTAGAACCAACCTCCACCCCAGAATCCCAATCCGAACGCCTGCCCGTCGTTGAGACGGCGGCCCTCAAATCAGACCTCACCCGCATCCCCAATCCTGCCGCGAAACTCGTAGGGAGGGAAAACTACCTCACCCAACTCGACAAAGCCTACGACGACCCGGCCATCTCGGTGGTCTCCCTCATCGCACCGGGCGGCGTGGGGAAATCGGCCATTACCGACGAATGGCTCACCCGTCTGGCGGCAGGTAAGTACGGCGGGGCGGAGATCGTTTTCGGTTGGTCATTCTACAGCCAGGGGAGCCACGAAACGGCCACCAGTTCCACCCAGTTTTATGATAAAGCCCTCCCCTTCTTCGGCCACGCGGGGGAACTTCCAAAACCGGACGAGGCGAAGGCTTCACTTCTTTTCCAATTGATGGCGGCAAAGAAATGTCTCCTCGTCCTCGACGGCGTGGAGCCGCTCCAGCACAGGCCCGAGGTGCAGCACGGCTGGGTTGCCGACGTGGGCCTCAAACTCCTCCTCGACTACACCGGCAGGAACGGCCTCGAAAATGGCGGGCTCATCCTCGTAAGCTCCCGGCAAGAGCTGATAGAGATGGAGAAATACGAGGGTCGAAATTATGAAGAGATCGACCTCGAATTCCTGAACGACGGCGAAGGGGCGGCACTGCTCGAAAGTCTCGGCGTAGAGAAATTTCAAAACGAGCTAACCGAAACGTCGAAGGAATACGGCGGCCACGCCTTGGCGCTGGTGTTGCTCGGCAAGATGCTGAAACGGCGGTTTAAGGGGGACATCAGGCAGCGGGACCGCATACCTGCACCTTTTGATGAAGAAGACCAGGGGAAACACGCGAAGCGTGTGATGAAGTATTACGCCGATGCGTGGGAAAAGGACGCCCCGGAGCAACTTTTCCTCCGCATGCTGGGCCTCTTCGATCGGCCCATGGGCGAGAGGGAGCGGGACGCCCTGCTGGAGAGCGCCCCCTTTGCCGCGCCGCTTAAAAAACTGGACGAAGGGGCGTGGAACACGCTCTTTACCCACCTGGAAGAGGCTGGCCTTCTGCTGGAGACGGGAGACAGCCCCGGCAAAAAGCAGTGGGACACACACCCCCTCATCCGTGGCTACTTTGGTGACTCTTTTAAGAAGGAGGCCGAAAAGGGGTGGAAGGCGGCCCACAAGGTGCTCTTCGAACATTTCCAGAAAGTCCCCGAAAAGGAACAGCCCGACACCCTTGCCGAACTAGAACCACTTTACCGTGCCGTTATCCACGGCTGTTTGGCGGAGGACTATAAGGAAGCAGATAAAATATATTGGGACCGAATCCTAAGGGGTGATAAATATTACAGCATCAAACAACTTGGTGCCTACGCCACAGGCCTGACTGCTATCTCCGGCTTCTTCCCCGATGGGTGGGAGTGTCCCGTCTCTACAGGACTCAACGAAGCAGATCGGGCTTGGCTCCTGGGCCAGGCTTCTTTTCAACTAATGTCCCTCGGTCGGATGGAGGAGGCCATTGTGCCTCGCCGTGGGCATATATCTATTTCAGAGAAATTAGAGGATTGGGTAAATGCCTTGGCTGGTGCACATAACCTTGTCGACCTTTTGGTCCCCACAGGGCAGCTTGCTGAAGCGAAGGAGGCGGCTCGGCTAGGAATCGAATGGGCAGACAGCAAAACGCACGATCTTTCCGAGCAGATGCTTTCCCGTGTACGGTTCACTCAAGTTGAGCATTGCCTGGGGGCGTTAGAGGAGGCGGAAGCGACCTTCCGCGAAGCGGAAGAGTTGCAGAAGAAATTTCAGCCTAATTTCCCCCGGCTCTACGCGTTACAGGGTACTCTGTTTTCGGTTTTCCTGCTCGACAAGGCTAAGGAGAAAAAAGATGCGGAAGAGGTTCTCGAACGGGGACGGTATGCACTCAAAATCTCTACAGACCTTGAGGATCTATTAAGTGTCGCCTTAGACTGCCTCACCATAGGCCGCGCATTGGAACGGCTAGGTAGGGTGGAGGAAGCATACCTCGAACTGGATAAAGCCGTGGCGGGAATGCGTAAGGCGGGTAAGGTAGATTTTTTTCCTCTCGTTCTGCTGGCCCGCGCTGCCTTCCATAGGCGGCAGGGGGAGTGGCCCGATGCACGGCGCGACCTCGATGAGGCGATGGAGATTTCTATCCGGTGCGGCCTGCGGCTTTACGAGGCGGACGGCCTGCTGCTGGAGGGGAACCTGAACCTCGATACTTTGTCGGGCGACGGCACGGTGGAGAAGGCGAGGGAGGCCCTCGACCGGGCCGCCGTTATGATTGAAGAGATGGAATACGGCCTCCGCATTGCGGAGGTGGAACTCTTGACAGCCCGTGTTGTTTTCCAGGGCGAGGATAAAGGGGCGGCGGTTGCGCACTATGAAAAGGCGATTGCACGGATTGAAGAGACGGGGCATTTCGGGCTTAACGG
Source organism: uncultured bacterium (assembly GCA_965372635.1). Classification (GTDB taxonomy): domain Bacteria; phylum Desulfobacterota; class JADFVX01; order JADFVX01; family JADFVX01; genus CBDVDA01. Next base: position 22,729 of record CBDVDA010000017.1, read on the forward strand.
TGAGGCGGAGCGGGTGAAGGGGGAGATCAGGGTGTGAGGGTTTTGTAGGGGCAAGGCCTGCCTTGCCCTTGTAAAGGTAAAACCCCTGGATTCCCAGTCAAGCTGAGAATGACAAATGAAAATCCAACGAGGCAAGCGTAGGGGCAGACCTGTGTGTCTGCCCTCTTAAATATGGAAACAAGGGCGCACACGTGGGTGCGCCCCTACGGGACAACAAAACCTGGATTCCCGATCAAGTTGGGAATGGCAATATTTTATTGAGGTTTGATTATTTGTAGGGGCAATCCCTTGTGGTTGCCCTTTTTTTACCCTGCGAAAAGGCGGCCACAAGAGCCGCCCCTACGGGAAACGCGGAAATAATAATTTACGAAGCAAACTCCTTCAGCACTTCAGGCAACTTCCCAATAATATCGGTAGCGATGAGCGACGCCTCGCCCTTTTCTTCGGCGGCCAAATCTCCGGCATAGCCGTGGAGATAGACGCCGAGGAGTGCCGACTCGGGCGGCGTGCACCCCTGCCCGAGGAAGGAGCCGATCATACCTGAGAGGGCGTCGCCCGTGCCGCCGGACGCCATGCCGGGATTTCCAGTGGTGTTGATATAAACATTGCCGTCGGGGGCGGCGATGATGGTCCGCGCCCCTTTCAGGACGAGCCAGCAGCCGTATTTTTCGGCGAATTTTCTCGAAATCCCGATTCGGTCTTCCTGCACCTCTTTCGATGAGACGCCGAGGAGCTTTGCCATTTCGCCCGGATGGGGCGTCAGAATCAAAGGTGCTTTGCATTTTTTGATGATCTCCAGATCATCGGCCAGGTGCCAGAGTCCGTCGGCATCGATAACGGCTGGAACATCCAAATTGACCGCAACTTTTCTGACAAACTCTCCCGTGCCCGCCTCCCGTGAGATGCCCGGCCCGAGTACGAGCGCATCCTTTCCTTCCAGCAACTTAAAGGCCCTTTCAACCGCTTCCGCTCCGAGCGTCCCACGTTCTCCATCAGCAAGTGGTTCCGTCATCGCTTCCGTCAGCTTCACTTCGAGAATATCGTTGATAGACGCAGGGGCGGCCACGGTGACGAGGCCCGAACCGCTCCTGAGGGCGGCATCAGCCGCTATTGCCGCCGCTCCGCTTTTCCCCGTCGATCCCGCCACGATGAGCAGGTGACCGTAGCTCCCCTTATGAGAATCAGCCTCCCTCGGCAGCAGAACGTCTTCGACGTTTTCCTCCAAGACAAGGGATGTCTTCAGCTCATCGCTTTCCAGCAGTTCGTAGGGTGCGCCTATGCCGGCAAGGACGAGTTCTCCAACAAAATCAGCCCCAGGATAGAGGACAAGCCCCACCTTGGGGAGGCAGAAGGTGACCGTCATATCCGCCTCTACCGAAAGCCCGAGCGGACGGCCCGTCGTGGAATCGAGACCGGAGGGGATATCGAGGGAGACGACGGGAAGACTCGAAAAATTGATCGCCTCAATGATTCCCCTATAAATCCCGGACACCTCCTTGCTTAAGCCCGTGCCGAAGATGGCGTCTACGATCAACCCGGAACGTTTGATAAATGAATCGAGGATCGAGGCATTATCTCCCATCTCGGTGATTTCGATGCCCATCTTTAGCGCTGCATCGAGGTTGCCTTTGGCGTCCCCTTTGACGTTGCTCTTCTTGCCGATGAGGCAGACCTCGCACTCGATCCCCCGGTTTACGAGATGGCGCGCCACGACAAAACCATCGCCGCCGTTATTCCCCTTCCCGGCAACGATGAGAATATTTTCAATCTCCTCCCCGGAAATAAATTCCTCAATGGCGTCGGTTGCGCCCCGTCCTGCGTTCTCCATCAAGACCGCACCGGGAATGCCGAATTCCTCCATGGCGCGTCGATCGATCTCCCTCATTTCATCTGCGGCAACTACCTTCATCATCAACCCTCCAGTATGACCTGCGCAACGGCGTACTTCTTTTCGTGGCTCATTGAGAGGTGGACCGTCTTCACGCCGAGTCCGTCCATGATCTCCTTTGCCCGTCCCGATATATGAAAAAAGGGCCGCTGGCCCTCGTTCCTTTTCACTTCCATGTCTTTCCAGCTCACCCCTCTAGTAAAACCGGTGCCGAGGGCCTTTAAGAAGGCCTCTTTTGCAGCAAAACGGGAGGCGAAGTAGGCGTAGACATCCTTTCTCTCCGAAACCTGCTCCACTTCACGGGGAGTGAGCACCCTTTCGATAATCCGCTTGCCCCACCGTCCGTGGGCGCTTTTTACGCGGGCCAACTCCACAATGTCTACCCCCGTTCCGATGATCATCTTAGAAATTCCCCGTTTTGCCCGTTTTTATTACCTCCACCATCTCCCTGACCGCCCGCTCCAGCCCGACGAGAACCGCCCTTGAGATGATGCTATGGCCGATGTTGTATTCCTCGATGTTTTCGATTTGAATGAGCCGCTTGATGTTCCAGTAGTCGAGACCGTGCCCGGCGTTGATGCCTAATTTAAGCCTTGAAGCAAGTTCGACGGCGTTTACGATGTTGTCGAATTCAATATCCTCTTCTTTCCTGACTTGAGCATCGGCATATCTGCCCGTATGTATCTCGATATAGTCGGCTCCCGCCTTTTGAGACGCCTCCACCTGCCCGGAATCGGGATCGACAAAAAGCGAAACCGTAATCCCCCCACCTTTCAGCCGCCGGATCGATTCGCTAAGGAAGGGCTTCGCATTTTTGACCTCGAGCCCCCCCTCGGTGGTCAACTCCTCCCTCTTTTCGGGCACCAGCGTCACCATGTAGGGCTGTACGTCGAGGGCGATATCAACCATCTCCTCCGTGGCTGCCATCTCCAGGTTGAGCCGCGTCCTCACCGTCTCCCGAAGCAGCCGTAGGTCCCGGTCTTGAATATGCCGCCTGTCTTCCCGGAGGTGAATAGTTATGCCGTCCGCCCCGGCCAGTTCGGAAAGCGATGCCGCCGTAACCGGCTCCGGTTCGATGCCTCCCCGCGCCTGCCTGAGAGTGGCCACGTGATCGATATTAACGCCTAGTTTTGCCATTTAACCCTATTCCGCCCCGATCTCTTTTGTTACGATATCGGCCAGGCCCTTCGCCATTGCCTCGATCTTCCCCGCGTCCTCCCCCTCGATCATGATCCTCAATATCGGCTCTGTTCCGGAATAGCGAACCAGTACCCTCCCCTTCTCCTTCATCGCCGCCTCGGCCTCTTTCACCGCCTCGCCGAAGCCGGGTATCTTCTCCGCTGCCATCTTCTTCCTCACCCTCACATTGATGAGAGTCTGCGGATAGGTGGTCATAACGGACGCCAGTTCCGAAAGCGGTCGCTCTTTATCGACCATTATATTTAAAACCTGCAAGGCCGCGAGGATGCCGTCTCCCGTCGTATTATGGTCGAGGAAGAGGATATGCCCCGACTGTTCGCCGCCCACGTTATACCCCCCTTTCCTCATCGTCTCCACCACGTAGCGGTCCCCAACGTTGCTCCTGATTACCTTGCCGCCCGCCTTCTTCATCGCCATGTCGAGACCGATGTTGCTCATGACGGTGGAAACGAGCGTCTTTTTATTGAGCGTCCCTCTGCTGATCATATCTGTGGCGGCGATTGCCATGATCGTATCGCCGTCCACCACGTTCCCTTTTTCATCGGACATGATGAGACGGTCGGCATCGCCGTCCAGCGAAACTCCGAGGTGGGCCCCGCATTTTTTAACTTCTTCACAGAGCTTTTCGGGATAGAGAGAACCGCATCCCTCGTTGATATTTGTGCCGTCGGGGGAAACGTTGATGGGGATCACCTTCGCGCCGAGTTCCTCGAAGACGGCAGGCGCGACTTTATATGCGGCGCCGTTGGCGCAGTCAACTACAATCTTAAGACCTTCCAGACTGAACCTCTTTGGAAAGGTGTTTTTAAGATAAACAATATACCTCCCCTGAGCATCATCGATCCTGAAGGCTTTCCCCACCGAGGCCGCCGTGGGTCGAAGTTTATTCAACTCTTCACAGAGGATCAACTCCTCCATCTTCATCTCCAGGTCGTCGGGGAGTTTGAAACCGTCACGCCTGAAAAACTTGATGCCGTTATCCTGGTAGGGGTTGTGCGACGCCGAAATGACAACGCCCGCATCTGCCCGCATGCTGGAGGTGATAAAGGAAATACCGGGCGTGGGCAGCGGCCCCACGAGGAGCACATCGGCCCCCATGGAACAGATGCCGGTGGCGAGTGCCGTCTCGATCATGTACCCGGAAAGCCTCGTATCCTTGCCGATAACGATCCGGTGGCGGCCCTTCCCGTTTTTAAAAATATGGGCGGCAGCTCTTCCGAGCTTCATGGCCGTTTCCGACGTCATGGGTTCGATGTTGGCAACCCCCCGCACCCCGTCAGTCCCGAATAATCGCTTTTTCTTACTCAATCGTCTCTCCTTAAAATATGATTAATACCTTTTTAAAAAACCGTTATTTCTTCGAAAGCCTCACGCTCACCTTCTTGGGGTAAGAATAAACGAGCTTGACGCTCCCTGGCAACTCAACCTGTACCGCTCGCGAATACCTCCCCGGTTCCAGCTTTGCCGCATCGACGAAAACATTGAGGGTTTCTGTCTTCAGGGCATTCACCATGCTTTTAGGTCCTTCGAGAAGCAGGTATATGCCGGAAGAGGGCCGTACCGAAAAAGAATGAGGCGTATTCATTACCTTGACCTTTACGCCCTTCATTTCGCGTTTGGTGGCCACCTCTTTTATTCCCACCCGGACGGTGACCGGTTTATCGATGGCGAGCGAGACGCTCTTACCCGGCAGGTCGATCAGGGTCTCTCTCGTGACAGTACTCTTTGCCCCTGAGATATCGATGCTGTTTGTCTTTAGAGTCCGGATGCGTTTCACTTCACTTTCGGCGCCTGTGATTTCTACTTTCGACGGCGCCACCACAACGGACACAACGTAGAAATCCTTCTCCGGCGCACCCTGGACTTCTCCTTTGATTTTTACTGTTTTATTTAATCGCTTCTCTGCATCGAGGGTAATATAGGAAGGGTTGATGCGTGTGACCTTTGCCCCTCTCGGTATCCGTATTTGCCCGGGAGTAACAGGGAAAAGGTTATTCCCCGTCTTCAGATCGGAGGCGTCCAGTTCGACTGTCAACTCTTGGGCCTCTATATTCATCATGAAGCTTTTTACACCCTGGACCCTTACGTCGAGAAATTCAGGGACATTATTGGTTATTACCAAGGTATCCGGCCTGTTTGTTATTTTGAGAGGAACCAGGTAGGCCCATTCCGTATCCCGTTCACCAGACGCCAGTGTCCAGAGAACGACGGCGATAAAGAGGGAAAGCAGCTTCAAGCCGATGTTTTCCGAATAGGCCCGTTTTATCTTATATTTCAACTTAATGCTCAGCAAGAATTGCTCCTTTTTTGCGGCTTTTCAGGTGAGCGGAGAGACTGGCTCTCAGGGCGTCACTGTCCATATCTTTGAGAATCCTCCCCCCCTCCACAAACGATACCCGGCCCCGCTCCTCGGAAACGACGACCACAACGGCATCGGTCTCTTCCGTCAACCCGATGGCCGCCCGGTGGCGGGTTCCGAGGCTCTTGTCCACACGGTTTGCCGTCAAGGGCAGAAGGGCGCCGGCGGCAATGAGCCTTCCTTCGCGTATAATAACGGCGCCGTCGTGGAGAGGCGAGTTTGGCAGGAAGATACTCTGCAATACCTCCTTGTTGACGGCGGCATCGAGCTTGGTGCCGACATCGATATAATTCTTCAAACCGATTTCCCGTTCTATCACCATGAGAGCACCGATTTTCTTGTTGGCAAGGGCCGTGGCTGCCTTGAGCAGTTCATCGAAAACCGCCTCTTCATCCACCCTTTCTACGGAAGAAAAGAAGGGGACCGTTCCCACATGGGCGAGAGCTCGCCGGATGTCATGCTGGAAGATAACGATAATAATGAGGATGAGGGAGCTTAGGAAATTAGTCAGGATCCAGTGGAGGATGGCCAGTTCCGCCTTTTCGGCCAGCAGGTAGAAGAGGAAAATGACGGCAAAGCCCTTCAGCATCTGGACCGCCCTTGTCCCCTTAATGAGCAGGATTATACGGTAGATAATGAAAGAGACGATCAGGATATCAAGGGTATCTCTCCACCACGAAAAGTCCTTGAACAGTTCGACGAGCAATGCCTTCTCCTCAACAAGTAGGGATATCCCGGGTTTTCAAAATGGCGTCTGCCATTTTAGCCGCCCGGACGGCTTCCTTTACATCGTGGGTCCTCAGAATGTGAGCCCCCTTCTCAATGGCAAGCACCGATGCGGCGAGTGTTCCCTCCAGCCTCTCTTCCACATCGGCATCGAGAATTTTTCCTATAAAAGACTTCCTGGAAACGCCTGCGAGAACAGGTCTTCCGAGTACGCCAAGTTCATTCAAATTGTTTATGATAGACAGGTTGTCTTCCAGGCGTTTGCCAAAACCGATGCCGGGATCGACAACAATATTATCCCGCTCTATTCCCGCTTCAATTGCCATGGCGATTCCCTCTTCGAGATAATCGATGATTTCGTCTATGAGCGACTCGTAATGAGGACTTACCTGCATATCCTGAGGGGTCCCCTTGATATGCATCAGGATAAGGGGGCAACCGGCCCCGGCTGCAATTGCCGCCATTTTATTATCGAACCTGAGACCGCTAATATCGTTAATTATATCGGCCCCGGCATCAATGGCCCGCTTTGCCACTTCCGCTTTACAGGTGTCGATCGACAGCGGAACTCTGCTTTTGGCGGCGAGCCGTTCGATCACCGGAACGACCCTGCCGATTTCATCTTCGAGGGGAACTGAGGTAGCGCCAGGCCGGGTCGATTCTCCGCCTATGTCGATAATATCGGCGCCTTCCTCGACCATCCGGCAGGCCCAATCAACAGCCCTTTCCGGGTCGAGAAAACTGCCGCCGTCGGAAAAAGAGTCGGGCGTAACATTCAGGATACCCATAATATGGGTGCGTTCCGAAAGGTTCAACACCCCTTTTCGACATTTGAGGTAGAAATGAGTACTGTCGTTGGTACGGTCGAGAAGCGTTTCGAGGCGGGCAGCCGTTTCGTTTAACCTGAAAGGCTGGTTTCGGAATTTATCGACAGCCCGTCGAAGCTGCTTTTCCGTCCCCATGAGGATAACATCGGTGCGCGGGATAGAGCAGGCGACGGTCCCCCTGCCGACAGCGGCATCTCCCCCTAAAGAGAGCATATCCTGTTTGATAATATTGGCCTCCCTCGGTTCGACAGCGGGTATTCTGATATTCAGGTGGGTCATCTTGGCCACCATGCTTTCTACCCCTGCCGGGTCGGCCCCGATCCCGGTCAAGACTGCTTTTGCATCGCTCCTGTCACGGATGTTAAGACGTCTTATGGCCAATGACTGTTCGCTAGGCCATTGCACCGGCCGGGTCGGGTACTCCGGCAGAACGCCCGCCCCTGCTCCTCGAAGCAGGTTTCTTTTTTTCCGGCTCCCCCTTGGCGCCTTTTATAATCACATCCACCTCACTACCTTCCAGCGTTTCCTTGACGAGAAGTTCTTCCGTGAGAAGGTGCAGATATTTGAGATTCTTCTTTAGAAGCCGCATCGCCCGGGCATTGCTTTCGGTGACGATCCTTTTGACCTCTTCATCGATACTGACGGCCGTCGCTTCGCTGTAATCCTTGTGCTGGGCGAATTCACGACCGAGAAAAATCTGCTCCTCCTTTTTGCCAAAGGCGAGGGGTCCCATCTTTTCACTCATCCCCCACTCGCAGACCATCTTTCTCGCCATTTCCGTCGCTCTTTCGATATCGTTGCCTGCACCTGTAGAAAGCTGATGAAGGACGATCTCTTCCGCCACGCGCCCCCCCATGAGGATGGCGATTCTTCCGAGCAGGCTGTCCAGGCTACAGGTATGCCGTTCATCAACGGGCAACTGCTGTGTTATGCCGAGCGCCATCCCCCTCGGGATGATAGAGACCTTGTGGATCGGGTCCGAGCCGGGAATTAATCTTGCTACCAGCGTATGTCCCGCTTCGTGGTAGGCGGTGCTCTTCTTCTCCTCCTCGCTGATAATCATGCTTTTGCGCTCCACACCCATGAGAACCTTGTCCTTCGACTCATCCAGTTCTTCCATGCTCACCTTTTCCCGGTTCCGTCTTGCCGCCAGCAGGGCAGCCTCATTGACGAGGTTGGCGAGATCGGCCCCGGAAAAACCGGGGGTGCCTCGGGCTATGATGGCGAGATCGACATTCTCTTCAAGAGGGATGTCCCTGCAATGGACGACGAGTATCTTCTCGCGCCCCTTCACGTCGGGCCTCGGGACGACCACCTGCCGGTCGAACCGACCTGGGCGCATGAGCGCCGGATCGAGCACGTCGGGCCTGTTGGTCGCCGAAATGAGAATGACCCCGTCGTTGGACTCGAAACCGTCCATTTCGACGAGAAGCTGGTTTAAGGTCTGCTCCCGCTCATCATGCCCTCCGCCGAGACCTGCTCCGCGATGCCGTCCCACGGCATCGATCTCGTCGATAAATATGATGCAGGGGGCATTTTTCTTCCCCTGAGTAAAGAGATCCCTCACCCTGGAGGCGCCCACACCGACAAACATCTCCACGAAATCGGACCCGCTGATACTGAAAAAAGGAACGCCCGCCTCCCCGGCAATCGCCTTGGCGAGCAGCGTTTTTCCCGTCCCCGGAGGGCCGACGAGGAGCACCCCCTTGGGGAGCTTTCCTCCCAGCTTCGTGAATTTTTTCGGGGTTTTCAGGAACTCGATGATCTCTTCAAGCTCGACCTTCGCCTCTTCCACACCGGCTACATCCTGAAAAGTGACCTTCTGCTGGTCTTCCGTCAGGAGCTTGGCCCGGCTTTTACCGAAAGACATCGCCTTTCCGCCGCCACCCTGCATCTGGCGCATGAAAAATATCCAGACGCCGATGAGAAGCAGCATGGGAAACCAGGAGACAAAAATAGCGAGGTACCAGGGGGTATCTTCCTGAGGCTTGGCCTTGATCCTCACCCCTTTTTCCCTGAGCGTTCTCACCACATCGGGGTCATCGGGCGTGTAGGTCGAAAAATCCCTGCCGTCCACAAATTCTCCGGAAATGTTCCGTCCCTGAATGGTCACTTCGCTCACGTCGCCCTTTTCAACGGCGCCGATAAAATCGCTGAAAACGATCTCCTCCGCTTTCCTCTGCGGTTGACTGAAGAGGTTGAAAAGCAGTATCATCATCAACCCGATCACCAGCCAAAGGGTTAGATTTTTGGAAAAATTATTCACACTGTCCTCCTGAAAATTCTTGAACTGAAACGATCTTAAAAAATAACATAAAAGCGCCTGTTTTTACAAGTTAAATCAAATCTTTGCGATACTGACGACCTCTTTGCTGCCGCTGCTTGCCAAAAACAGTTTGCTTTTCCTCACCCCCACGACCCACAAAATCTCATCGCCGGAAACGACGAGGGGAATCCGGCGCCTCTTTGCTCTCGGCACTTTTTCGTCGATAAAAAGGGATTTCAGCTTCTTCCTGCCGCTCATCCCGGGCAGCCGTATTCGATCCCCCTCACGGAAATTCCGGACTAGAAGCGGCTGCTCAATCCTTGAAAGATCGAGCAGCAGACGATCATCTCCGATCTCCTCTTTTTCGTCGATAGCGCCTCTCTTTACCGCCAGAAGCGTCATCCCCGCTTCGGGGATGACCGTTTCTCCCGGAAAGTTCAGTTCATAGCGGTAGGGCGGAGGCGTTTCATCCCTCATCGTTGAAAAGAGCGCCTTCCCGTATTCCACAACCACTCTGACCCCTTTCGGCAGATGGAGTGCGGAACCGCTCTGCCCTTTTTCGAGCAACGCCTCGACACTTACGATGTGAGAGGAATAAAAACCGGATCTGCTTCCCGTAAGCTCCTCAATGGCCGAGAAGATTACCTTACGCTTCAAAATAGAGGGGAGCCCGTTTATTTTTGCCAGGTTAAGGCAGACGGTTCCGTCGTCCCCGCCAGTGGAAAGGGAGATCCGGGCGAAAGCCCGTGCCGCTTCCTCTTCGAGGTAGGCATTTGCGTCGCGGGCAAACCCGGAGAGGTTGCAAAGCTCGACGCAGGCGTTCGGATTAAGCGCCTTCAAAAGGGGGATCACGTCATGCCTCACCCGGTTTCTCAGGTATTTCTTATCCGCGTTGGAAGGGTCTTCCCGGAATTCGATCTTTTCCGCCAAACCATAGACGCCGATTTCTTCTCTCGTGATCTCAATGAGCGGCCTGATGATATTCCCCCTTACGGGTGGGATGCCGCCGAGGCCCTTTAGTCCCGCCCCCCTCACGATCCTCATGATAACTGTCTCCGCCTGGTCGTCGGCGTTATGCCCGAAGGCGATCCTGTTTCCGCCGGTTTTGTCGGAAACCTCCTCGAAAAAGCGGTATCGCACCTCTCTCCCCGCCTCTTGCAGGTTTTGCCCTTTCTCCGCCGCGAGACTTTTCAGATCGATCCTTTTCGAGAAGAAGGGAACTCCCAAGGCTTCGGTCCTTTGGCGGACAAAGGTCTCGTCTTTGTCCGCCTCCTCTCCCCTCAGGCCGTGGTTTAGGTGGGCGACGGCAAGTCTTAAATCCCAATTTTTTGCAAAGAGGCTGAAAAGGTGGAGAAGCGTCATGGAATCGATCCCCCCCGAGCAGGCAACAACCACCCCATTTCCACGGTTAAGCATGCCGTAGTTCACAATCGTTTCTTCGAACTTTTTAACCATGAAAATTACCGGCGTGCTTAAAACCATCCCTCTCGTTCAATTGTCCCTGCTTGCCTCCCGGCATTCTGGATAAGAAGAGAGGGAGCATATAAAAATATTCTTTTGCTTGCATAACAAATAGTGTAGCGTTTATACTATTTTACCAGATTTCGTTGAAAGATCGAAGGTTATTGACTCTATGTTTTCATCCATATACCACTCTATCGCCTATCTCTCCAAGGGGGGCATCGTCATGCTTCCCATCATCTTCTGCTCCGTCCTGGCCCTCGCCGTTTTCATCGAGAGGCTGCTCACCTTAAAGCGCGAAAAGGTGATCCCTTTGAATTTCTTCGAGGCCGTAAGAGAGAGCATCCTGGAAAATCGGCTGGACGAGGCTTACGAGCTCTGCGAAACGAACGGCTCTTCCCTCGCCCGGATCGTCAGGGCGGGCCTCGAAAACCACGACAAACCGAAGGCCGTCGTAAAGGAGGCGCTCGAAGAAGCGGGTCGGCGCGAAGCAGCACGCCTCGACAAGTATACAGGAATCGTAGGGACCATCGCAAACATCACGCCGCTGCTCGGCCTTCTAGGGACGGTCTCGGGGATGATCAAGGCCTTCGATGTCATCTCATCCCTCGGAGTGGGAGACCCGGCGGTGCTGGCGGGAGGCATCTCCGAGGCGCTCATCACCACCGCCTCTGGGCTCACCGTGGCGATCCCCTCCTTCGTGGCCTATAAATTCATCTTAAGCATAACGGACGCCTACATCATGGAGATGGAGGAGCATTCCGTCCATATCGTTGAACTTTTAAAGGGAGAGAAGAAGGGCCAATTGAAAAAACTCTCTCTCAGGCAGGGGAACAAATAACGGCCCGGTTCTCCGGTAAAAAGGAACCCTCTTAAGAACGATAGCCATTTTCGGCAGGCGCCCATGCAGTTCAAACGAAAAGCGAGAAAAGATTCCCCCCCCGACATCACCCCTATGATCGATGTCGTCTTTCTCCTGCTCATCTTCTTCATGCTCTCCACCACCTTCATCGTCAATCCCGGCATCGAGATTACCTTGCCGAAATCTTCGGCGGAACAGATAAAAAAGGAAAAAGAGGAGATCACCATCGCCATCACCCGCGAGGGGGGCCTCTATCATGAGGGGAATAAAACAAACATCACGGCGCTCAAGCGAATTTTTACCAAGGCGGGGAAGGCGGCCCAATCGACTGTCATCATCGACGCCGACGAAAAGGCGGCCCATGGCCGGGTGGTGGAGGTGATGGACGCCGCCAAGGAGGCAGGCATTTTGAAACTCGCTATTTCGACGGAACCGAAAAAGGAGTGAACCATGAAGATTAAATATTACGGAACGAGGGGCTCCATCCCGACGCCGGGGCCGACGACCGTGAAGTACGGCGGCAACACCTCCTGCCTCATGGTACAGACGAAAAAGGACGTGATTATCCTCGACGCCGGATCGGGCCTCCGGCAGCTCGGACTCGACCTGATGCAGCAGGGATTTTTCGAGGGGAAGGGGAGGTGCAGTTTCTTTTTCAGCCACGTCCACTGGGACCACATCCAGGGGATTCCCTTCTTCCTCCCCGCCTACATAAAGGGAAATTCCTTCGATTTCTACGGCTCGCCGAACGTAAGCACCACGCTGGAAGACGTACTCGCCCACCAGCAGCATTTTCTCAACTTCCCCATCGAGTTCAGCGACATGCCGGCCAAATTCAATTTTTCGAGCTTCAGGGACGGCGAGGCGATAAAAATCGGCATCGCCACCGTGGCGGGGCGGAAACTCCACCATCCCGGCGGCGTCTTCGCCTACCGCGTGGAGGAATACGGTAAGAGCATCGTCTACGCTACCGATACGGAGCACTACTCCGTGCCCGACTGGCGGCTCATCGATCTCGCGAAAAACGCCGACCTCCTCATCTACGATTGCAACTTCACCCCCGATGAATACGCCAACAAAAGGCGGATCGGCTGGGGCCACTCCACCTACGAGGAGGGAATCAAAATCGCCAAAGAAGCGAATGTGAAGGAATTCCACATGTTCCACCACGACCCGCTCCATTCCGACGAGTTTCTGGAAGAGGAGATTTTAAAGCCGGCCCGAAAACTCTTCAAAAACAGCCACCTCGCCAAAGAGGGGTGGGAGTTCGAGATTTGACCTAAAGGTTATTTAAGAGGGGGGAATCGGTTTGGAAAAAGGGGAAGAAAAAAAGTTATTCTACCCGTCCACGAGATGTAGCAACCCGCAAACATCTTGTGGAACCCATCTTGGGCCTGCTATTTTAGACCCTTTCCGGTTCCGTTTTTCCGTAATATATATCCTGCAATTTTTCAAGTCATGTCAACCTAACATCTTGTTTTACAATTATTTTAGTAACTATTTGGCCCATATGTATAAAATTGATATACGGATGTGCA
>CBDVDA010000018.1:0-34647 GCA_965372635.1 uncultured bacterium
CTTTTCTATGGGCAACACGGATAACGGTTATTAACAAGACGTCATTTTCTTTCAGATAGACAATCCGGTAATTGCCTGCGCCTTTTCTGAATCTGTTTTTATATTTGCCTTTTAGCTGTTTGTCTTTTGAAAAGTTTCCATTTTTGAGATCAATTATCTTTGCGGCAATAAGTTCTTGTGCGTCTTTGTCGAGTTTCAGGAATTCCTTTCCCGCATTCTTTTCAAATGCAACTTTATACACTTATGCCTGCTTCTTTAAAAATGTCTTCCATGGAAAAAACTTCTGACTTTCCACTTTTAAGATCATCGATTCTTTTGTCAGACACCATCTCATCCAATGCGTCAAAATAAGCGCTCACAGCTTTTTCTATGAGATATGTGCGTGATCGTTCAAGTTCATGAGCATAGTTGTCGAGGTCTGCAAGCAGCGCTTCATCCATTCTTATATTGATAGCTTTTTTCATATCGTATCTCCTTGTAGATCAATGTATCTACATTGTACTACAATATTTGGATTGTTTCAATGTCTTGTGATGGGCATAACGAAAAAGAGAGGAGAAGAAGTGAAGAATTTAAAAAATTAGACTTTAATAGGTCCCAATTACCATGAGAAATACGGGCCAGGACCAACACAAATGGACGTTAGATTTCTTCATATTTTATCTCTGATTCGTAAGAAAGAGGCAAAGCGGGGGACTCCTTTTTTCGTCAAGCCATAATATTTAAAGGTAATAGTGCTTCCAACAGGCGGTGGATTATTTCTGTCATCATCGGAAAAACCACTGCCGATAGAAAACTCAATACCACTTGGCAACCTGACAAGCAGTGACCCCATACGTCCCTCATTTCTTCCTGATCCGGGGTTCTGTTTAACAACAACTGCCTCTGTATCACGGTAGGTTTTAACCTTTAATAAATCATGAGTCCGCCCCACAAGATATAAAGACTCAGGTCGCCTTAACATGAGTCCTTCTCCGCCAAGGTCTTCAACCTCTTTCAGCTTTGCCTTAAGATGCTCCTCTCCTTCACAAACCTCCTGTTTCAGAACCTCTGCATAGGCGCTGGGATGGCGGGCAAACCATCTTTTAGCAGAGTCGATTCGTTTTTCAAAAGATCCTTCAATACCGGGCGCATCAAATATAAAATAGCGGACTTTTTTCCAGTCATCACCCGGTACCTTGCGGCGAACAATACTGACAAGCCCGGAAAATTGTTGCCTTCCAAGCCAGAGTTCTCCATCAAGCGCCGTCGGTGGAAAATTCCTGACAAACCACTGGGGAATATTGAAGGGCTTTCCGGAACGAGACACCATCTCTTTGCCCGTCCAGTATCCTCTGACGCCATCCAGTTTTTCACTCATCCACCACCCTTTAACGTCCGTCGATTCCTCCCAGCTGTGCGCAAGGGCGACAGGCGCTTTCTTCTCTCCACTCTGACTCTCATTAGAACCCGCCTCAAGTAATAAAGGCGCAGCAAAAAAGACTTGGAAAAAGAAGAGAAGACACCAGAGTTTTTTTCTCTCAATAAGATTCAACTTAACTCCATAATTTTCGTTCAAGTTATCCACCAGCTCTTCATTTGTCGTTGTCAATTACCTCTGTAGGGGCGCTCCCATGTGTGCGCCCTTCATATCGGCATCCAACCCATTAAAACAAACCCGCAGGTCTGCCCCTACGTTCGACTTGATTGTTTCATTTTAATAGGTCCCCAGTTACTTCCCCCTTTTTCAAAGGAGGAATGAGGGGGATTTATTACTAAAGTCAATAATCAAGCCTGACCCTACTTTTCCCTGAAATAGTTTCTACGCGACTAATTTTCTATAAACATTCGGCGCAATGCCCTACGGTTATTGCGCCCTACCTAGCTGGCTTACCTCTTTTTTCCTGCCCTTCCTTTATCCTTTTAACAATGTCCCCGGCAACTTCCATTATCTCTGCCGCTGCCTTTACTTCCTGCCCGATAAAAAGCTTAAGACCGGCTGTCAGCGGTTCAAGGAAAGGTGCAGATGGAGATTTCTCCAACAACTCAAGCGCTTCTTTTGCAACGCCCGCCGCCGCTAACTCCACAAAGAGTTCAATGGCGTCATCTACCCCGTCTTCAATGAGTGCACTATCCTTTAAATATTCGTCGGCATGCAGTAATGCCTCATCGCCTTTATTTGAAACAGCCAGTATACAGGCAAGCGTATGATGGTAATTTGATTCATCAGGAGCGAGTTCCAGGGATTTTTTTGCCCAGATTTCAGCATGTTCAAAGAAAGCTTTATCGCCATGTTCGTAAAATAACCATGCCATTAAATTCATTAAATTTGCATTTTCCGGGTTTTTGTCGATACAGGTCTCGGCTAACTGCAAGGCCTCCTTTTGGCCATCAGGTTTTTCCAAGGCCAGGGCTATCAATTTTTCCCAACCAGAGACAAAATCCTCTTTATGCTCGACGGCCATGCGATACATTTCTTCCTCTTCTTGGTGGTGCCCTGCCTCATTGAGGCTAATTCCTTTGTAGAACATAGCATCCGACACCAGCTCAACGATCTGAGGATCTGGCCGCTCTTTGTAGGCTTCAATCAAAACCTCGTATGCCTTAATCGCTTCTTCCCGTTTCCCACAGTTGTCAAACCTAACTCCTTTGTTGAGCATAGCTTTTGCCACCCATTCAACGATCTGAGGCTCCGACCGATCTTTGTAGGTCTCAATTAACTCGTCGTATACCTGGAACTCCTCTTTCTGCTTTTCAAGGGCACCGAGGCTAACTCCTTTGTTTAGCATCACCATTGCCACTGCTTCAACGATATGAGGTTCCGGACTATCTTTGTAGATCTTAATCAGCTCGTCGTATGCTTGGACCTCCTCTTCCAATTTTCCAAGCTCGCCGAGGTTAACTCCTTTGCCAACCATCGCCCATGCCACTTGTCCCTCAAATTGAGGTCCCGGCCTATCTTTATACAACTGGATCATCTCGTTTAATGCGTTAATACCCTCTTCCAATTTCTCAATTCCTGAGAGACTAGCTCCTTTAAATAGCATGGCAGTTGCCACCAGTTCCGTAATTTCAGGCTCTGAACGATCTTTGTATTTCCTCAGTATACCCTCAAAAATATCTAACGCTTCCGGATAGGTTCCCTCTTTGAGAAGGCCAACTCCTTTCTCAAAAGCGTCCATTACCTCTTTTACCGTACTATTAACTTCCTTGAAGGACTTAATCGAAGGTGGAACCATGGAAGATTCAAAAAAATCAGATGGCGTTGACTTGATAATCTTATCCCGGATTTCCTGTGCAGGCGTATTTTTTAAAATTGCTTCATAAGCAAAATAATGGTCTCTGGACTCGTCTGCTGAAAGCCTGCACGCCTCTTCGGCAATCAACTTTGCCGTATTTACAAGATCATCATGGCCGTAAAAATCTATCATAAATTTAACGACGGCTTTGACCCGGTTCTCCGGCGCACCACGCCGCCGCATCAGGTAGTAAATGTTATATAACCGCTCTTTAACCTGGTACCACTTCGTTTTCCCTTTGCTTTCGATAATGGTCACATATCCCCGCTTAACGAGGCGGCTGAGAAGAGAACTTGTCTTGTTTACGTCGAGCCTGGCTGCTTTTCCGATCTCCCTGGCCGTTGCCGGGTCCCAAATCTCCGCCAGGGCCAGGTATGCCTTTCTTTCAGTTGTGGCGAGGTTGTCCAACTGGCTTTTAAAATAGTCGGTATGATCATCAACGAGATGAATGAGGTCATCCATCAATTCTTTAAGGGAGAGCTTTGCCCCGAATTTAGAAATAATCGCCAGCAGTCGCGGATTGCCGCCCGTCAAAATCTGGAGCGGTCTGATTCTATTGTCGGGGGCATCTAGGCCGGTAACCATCTTCCACATGTCCGAGCATTCCTCCTCATCGAGCGCCTTTAGTTCCTGTGTCTTGAACAGTTCGAACATGGCGTGACCCACATTTTCAATCTCTTCAAATCCGGGCGTAGCGGTGGCAAGCAGCATTAACCTCGGCTCGTTTTGCAATGCATGCCGAAGCGCCCATGCATCATCAGGGGAAATCTGCTTAAGGAGCATGTTGAGGTTTTCCACGATGAGGAGCAAACGCTTGCCCTGACTATCGGCAAAATCCATCAACTGTGAAAGCGCCCGTTCTCTTAAGACCTTTTCATCACTTTCGTTTTTTAGCTCCTCGTAAGTTTTGACCCAGTTCACATCGCCTGTTTGTTCACCTATATGAAAGAGCGCTTCAAGCCAGAATTCACCTGCCGAAACAACCTCATAACTTTCTTCGGCAAATATTAAGGGATGCCAAAGAGGCTGCAACTCCTCACTGCGCCTCACCTCCAACGCTATGCGACGGGCGAGGGTGGTTTTACCGCTTCCGCGCGGCCCTATGATAAGAACATGCTGGTTTGATTCCGTACTGTTTTCACTGATTGTATTGATTACCAAATCGAGATCGGCATGACGAACGACAAAGGACTGAATCAGTTCTTCATCCGTAAGAAAGGCGGGGTTATATTTCATTATTTTTTTGGACATGCGCTATAGCCCTCTTTCCAAAACAGGCACATGAAAATAACCGTATCTTTTTTCCCACCAGTCCCTTAAAAGATGAGATTCAAAAATATAGCCATCCTTACCCGGTTTAATATATCCGTCATGCTCCAGTACCCTTAGAATTTCCTTCTGTACGTCCTGCACCGTTCTATCTTTAAATTGATATTCCTTTTGAAGCGCCAATAAAGCTTCTCTTCCAAGGGTTCCCGTTTTTGCAGTTTCTGTTAGGATTTCAAGGGCGAGGGTAAAGACGGCAGGGTTGAGGACAAGTTTTAATCGTTCCTCATAGGACGTCAGTTCCGCATGTCCACGAATCCCGAGCATTTCATTCTCATAGAGATCATTTACTTCGTCAGGATAGAATTCCATTCGGCCCCTCCTTACGCATCTGTCGAGAACATGATTAAAAAACATCTGCACATGGTGCGGGATGCAACATCCGAGACGTGTCATCATTGCCGTTTCAGCATCATTTCTAAATGTAATTCCGTACTCCTTCGCTAATGCCTGCAAACAGCCAATAGCTGTATCGATACTCCATGGCTTAAGTTCTAATGGAGGGATGTGATTAATGGTAGCGCTAAGACCGGCTTGATGAAGAATCGGTTCAAACCCGATACTTCCTGAAATAACAACGCGCACCTTTCCCTGGTGCTTAAGGGTGTTGGCTCGAAGCCAGGACATAAATTCATCCACGCTGGTACGCCGCTCGGGCGTTATTCTGAAATCTTCCCCCTTCAGCATCCGGTTCACCATCAAAGGGACCTCGTCCATTAAAAGCAATACGGGCTTTTCAGACTCGGCAAGAATGGAAAATATCTGACTTCCCTTGTCCTGCCAGTTCCCTGCCGTCAGAGCTGCCCGTAATGTAATGCCAAACTCGCCCAGGCTGAGTTGTTCGATTTTCTCGCTGATTTTTCCGATAACGTTTGAAAAAACATCTTTCGTTTTCTTCCAGAGGGATTCATGAGGTTTTATGGCAAGACTTAACTCAACAATGGCGTCAGAGGCGTCTGAAGATTTTTGAAGATCAACGAAAAGGCAGGTATAGCGGTCATCCAATCGCCGTTTGGCTTCCCTCATAAGTGACGTCTTCCCCATGCGTCGTTGCGCTACAAGTAATATGTGAGCCCCTTCATCAATTCTGTTAATGAATAGCTCCATATCTTTTTCGCGATTCCAAAAACGGTCGCCTTGTACCCAGTTCCCATGCGCTTGCTTTAGTTTTTCGTCCATCTTTCACCTCCATTAATCTGCCAACAATTATGTTGCCAACAATTATGTTTTAAGAAGGTACCACATGGAAAGCAGCCTGTCAACTCTTGCCAACAGATTTGTTTTGTTTTCGTGTGTGTATGAAATGAAAGTGGTGAGAAAAAAGAAGCTAAATGCAACAAGGTCAAGTAATCATGCTCAGCGACCTTTTAAATTCGCCCCGTGACTTTAAACAACAAAGCCCGTCTCTTGCACCAGCAAGTTTCGGGCTTTCAAAATTATTTTCTTCCCCTCTGTTTCTCATAACTCCCCCGTTAGAGCCTTCCCGCAGAGCGTGAGGCTCTAACGGGGCAAACCCCTTTTGTTGCTTCAACAACAACACTGCCTTTCCCTTCCCCTGCTTGATCCATCTTTAGCCCAGATAAACTGGACTCTTTTCAGTACCCCCTTGAGGGGTGTAAGTACCTTCACGAAATATTTTTTTAAAAAAAGAAGAAAATTATTTCTGAGGTACTAAACCCTTTTCTGTGCGTTCATAGTCCGGCGGATAAGTTTTTCAATGGTCAGCCCCTGTACAACAATCGAAAATATCACAACGATATAGGTGACGGTGAGTATGACGTCCCTTTCGGGAGAGGGTGGGATGGAAAGGGCAAGGGCGACCGATATCCCTCCTCTTAATCCTCCCCAGGTCATGATCTTTACCGCGCCCGGCGTAAAGGTGCGGAAGAAACTTAAGATAGACACCGGTATCCAGATGGCGATGAAGCGTGACAAAAGGAGCAGGGGAATGATTATGATCCCGGCGAGAAGAAATTTCCCTGTAAAGGTAAGTATAAGCACCTCAAGGCCTATAAGCACAAAGAGGACGGCATTCAACACCTCGTCTACAAGCTCCCAGAAGATGTCGAGATGGTGGCGCGTCTCTTCAGACATGCCGAGGCGGCGGCCATGGTTCCCGATGAGGAGGCCGGCAATGACGACGGCTATCGGTCCTGAGAGGTGGAGGGCCGTGGCAAGGACATAACCGCCTGTTACCAGCGCCAGTGTTATAAGTATCTCCACCTGGTAGTTGTCTATACTCCTTAACATAAGATAGGCCATATAGCCGGTGACGAGGCCGAAGAGCGTCCCCCCTATCGCCTCCTCGAAAAAAAGCATCCCCACATGGCCGGCCGAGACGGCATGACCGCCCGTTGCGATCTCCAGTATGACTGCAAAGACGACGATGCCAACTCCGTCGTTGAAGAGCGACTCTCCGACGATCTTCGTCTCCAGGCTTTTTGGCGCTCCCGCCGTCTTCAGGATGCCGAGTACGGCAATCGGGTCTGTCGGTGAGATTAGAGCCCCGAAGAGAAGGGCATAGATGAAGGAGAGGCCGAGACCGAGCATTTCCGATACGCCCCAGGTGAGGAAGCCGACGAGAAAGGTAGAAATGAGCGTTCCCGCCGTGGCGAGTGAACCGATGGCCCATTTTCTGTCGGCAAGGTCGTTGATGTTGACATGGAGTGCGCCTGCAAAGAGGAGGAAGCTGAGCATGCCCTGGAGAAGGGTCTTGTCGAAGTGGACCTCCACCAGCATGGCCCTCACCTGCCCTTCCAGTTCAATGCCCACATAGCCGAGAAGGTTCAGCACTACCGACATGGTCAGGGCGATAATCATGACGCCGATGGTGACGGGCAGGCCTATGTAGCGGTGGTTAATATAGCTGAAAACGGCGCTCAGCGTCAGCAGTATTGCTATGATTTCAAAAAAAGTCATTTGCTTCTTTTAAGCCATTAAGTAATTAGGGTCAATTAAATAGGGTCAGCCGGGGTGTTGAAAAACCCCTGTTTCAGTCGTTGCGAGCAAAGCGAAGCAATCTCGATTCCATATAAATCAAGTGCTTAGAGATTGCCGCGTCGCTGGCGCTCCTCGCAAAGACACTTTTTCAACAGGCCCTCAGCGACTATTAAAAGCGCTATCCTCAGATTAAAACAATAAAGTCCGGCACAGCGGTTCGCTGCTTCAGGCTTTCAAAATTATTTTCTCCCCCTTTGTTTTTCATAACACCCCCGTTAGGGTTCTCCCTCTAACGGGGCAAACCCCTTTGGTTACTTCGTCAACAACACTTGTCCCATACCATACCGATTTTCAAACACTTTTTCAACCCCGATAGAGACAGAGGTAATCTCTGACGGGGTAAACCCTTTCACCAGAGCACCCTACGGGTATAAAAGAACAGAGAGTACACAGAGGAGGGCAATGGCTTTTCATTTCACATCCCTTCAAGTAACAGGTAAATTGAGTTGGAGCTTCTGCCCAGACCTTTTTTCTCACATCATGAAGGAAAGGAGGTTTTTTTTTGAACTTTTGGCCCGGCTCATTATCAAACTACAACAGCATATGGAGAAAATTAGAATAATTTACATCTAACTATTGCATTTTAAAGAGATAATTGTTATATTTCCAGCACTCCCGTGTGGAGAGTGCCAGGAAAAACTAAAAATGGGGGTTTTAAACCATGTATGCACTGACAAAAACAAATGATCTCTCCTTTTACCTGGCGGAGATCGACCGTTACCCGCTCATCTCAAAGCAGGAGGAGTATGATCTCGGCGTCCGGCTGCGGGAAAAGGGCGACAGGGATGCAGCCAAAAAGCTGATCACCTCCAATCTCCGCTTCGTCGTCAAGGTCGCCAACGAATACCGCAACTACGGGCTCAGGATGATGGACCTCGTGCAGGAGGGGAACATCGGTCTCCTCATGGCGGTAAAGAAATTCGACCCCTACAAGGGATACCGTCTCATCACCTACGCCGTTTGGTGGATCAAGGCCTATATCCAGGAATATATTATCAAAAACTGGAGCATCGTCAAGATCGGGACCACGCAGGCCCAGAAAAAGCTTTTCTACAAGCTGAGGCAGGCGAAGGAGAAACTCGGACTCGGCGCTGATTCTAAATCGATTGCCGCCAGCCTCGACGTGAAAGAGGGTGATGTGGATGAGATGGAACTCCGCATGGGCGCCCGCGATTATTCTCTCGACGCCTCTATCGGCGAGGAGGGGAATGCGGCGCCTGTCGATCTCATCGCCTGCACCAAAGCGAATCAGGAGGAGATCGTTGCCGAGGCGCAGGAAAAAGCGGTCATCAAGAAGGACGTGGGGGAGGCCGTTTCCGCCATGAAGGAACGTGACCGTTTTATCATCGAAAAACGGCTCATGGCCGACGAGCCGATGACCTTGCAGGAGGTGGGCGACCACCTCGGCGTATCGAGAGAGCGGGCGAGACAACTCGAAGTGAGAATCAAGGAAAACCTCAGGAGCAGCCTGTGTCAGAAACAGTTGACCTGGAACTCCTGAACAGGGAAGTTGTAGAAAAAAGCCGGTTCATCGATGACATCCTCTCCGAAGTGGGAAAGGTCATCATCGGCCAGCGCACCTTCATCGACCGGCTTCTCATGGGGCTCCTCACAGGAGGCCATATCCTCGTCGAGGGGATTCCCGGCCTTGCTAAAACACTCACCATAAAGACTCTGTCCGACGCGGTTCACGCCGATTTCACCCGTATCCAGTTTACGCCCGACCTGCTCCCCGCCGATCTTGTGGGGACGGAGATCTACAACCAGCGGGAGGGGACTTTTTCAGTCAAACGGGGCCCCATCTTCGCCAATATCGTTCTCGCCGACGAGATCAACCGTGCGCCCGCCAAGGTGCAAAGCGCACTCCTCGAAGCGATGCAGGAGAGGCAGGTCACCATCGGCGACGAAACCTTCCTGCTTGCCGACGCCTTTCTCGTGCTTGCCACCCAGAACCCCATCGAACAGGAAGGGACCTATCCTCTCCCCGAGGCGCAGGTGGACCGGTTCATGTTCAAGGTGAAGGTCACCTACCCGAACAAGGCCGAGGAAAAAGAGATTATTTCGCGGAATGTGGCAGGTGTTACAGCGGCCGTCGTCAAGGTGACCACCACTGACGACATCCTGAGTGCCAGGGACGTGGTGAACCGCATCTACGTGGACGACAAGATCAAAGAGTACGTAGTCGATCTCGTTTCCGCCAGCCGCTACCCCGAGGAATACGGCCTGAAAGAGATAAAGGACCTCGTCGAATACGGGGCGTCGCCGAGGGCCTCCATCTTCCTTACGAAGGCGGCCATGGCGAATGCCTTCATGAAGCACCGGGGGTTCGTTACGCCGGAAGACGTGAAGGGAGTCGCCCTCGATATCCTCCGCCACCGGATCATCCTCAGCTATGAGGCGGAGGCCGAGGAGATTAGTTCGGAGGAGATCATCGGGAAGATCTTCGACGCCGTCGAAGTCCCCTGACCCTGCCTCATCTCATCCACGTTTTTTAAAAAGGGGCTTGCCCTCTTTCTTTGGTTTCGCCCTAAAAGGGCTTGTCTTTCCTCCCTTTAAAACGCAGCCGAGTGAAGCTGTTGATTGAGGAAAAAGGGCACAAGCTGTCTGAGCGAAGCGAGTTTTTGTGACCGCCTCAGGCAACTGCATAACGAGGGAAGCCGAAGGTCAAGTTTAGTAACTTAGAAGATTATTTCGTGAAGTTACTTATCCGGTTTATCCGGGCAAGGGCGGCCTTTCTTTTGCTTCTTATTCTTTGGCCGCCAAAGAAAAGAAGAATTCTTATGGCATAGCCACTTAACTCTGGTCCCGCTCAGAGGACGAGGAATTCTAATATTGATTTAAGGCGTACCCTGCCACCAATGCTGACAAAAGAGATCGTCAAAAAAATCAGGAAGGTCGAGATTTCGAGCCGACGGGCTGTGAACAGCCTTGTCGGTGGAGAGTATCATTCTGTTTTCAAAGGGCGGGGGATCGAGTTCGACGAGGTGCGCCACTACACGCCGGGCGACCCGATCAACGCCATCGACTGGAAGGTGACGGCCCGGACAGGCACCCCCTTCATCAAGCGCTTCGTGGAGGAGCGGGAACTGACGGTGGTTCTCGTCGTCGATGTGAGCGCCTCTAATCGATTCGGTTCGGCTGAAAAAAGCAAAAAGGAAATCATCACCGAACTCGGCGCGCTCCTTGCCTTCTCCGCCATCAACAATAACGACCGCGTGGGTCTGCTCCTCTTTTCCGACCGGGTGGAAAAATACCTCCCCCCGAGGAAGGGGCGGAGCCACGGCATGCAGCTGATCCGCGAACTGGTCACCATGAAGCCGGACGGCAGCGGCACCTCTATCACCGAGGCGATCGACTACCTGGGGCGCGTGGAAAAGGGGCGGTGCATCGTCTTTCTTCTCTCCGATTTTATCGACGAGGGGTACGAAAAGCAACTCGGCACCCTTTCAAAACGGCACGATCTCGTTCTCATGCGGGTGAGGGATTTAATGGAACAAGCGCTCCCAACCGACGGTCTCGTAGCGCTGAAAGACGCCGAGACGGGGGAGACCTTCACCGTCGATCCGGCAGACGTCGCCTGGCGGGAGACCTTTGCCGAGCTCCATCGTCTGAAGGAAGAGCGGTGGACGGACTGTCTGAGGAAAAGGAAGATCGATTGCATCGACATCGACACGGTGAGCCCCTACATAGTGCCGCTCAGGAATTTCTTCAGGAAACGCGCCGGAAGGTACTGAGACCGGTGAAGAAGCTGCCCCTGATTTTCCTCCTTTTCATCTTGCCCTCACTCTCTTTGGCTGACGACGAGGTTCCCGCCATACCCAAGGGTGTTCAGTATCACGTTGGAGACCCGATCAGGATCGAAATGGCCTTTAAAGGGAAAGGGTATTCCCTCGCCCCTCCCGACGAAGAGGCGCTGAAACCTTTCGAGGTGAGCAGTCGTGAAGAGCTTTACGACGAAGAGGAGGGGGTCACTCGCATCATTCTCGAAGGGAGCATTTTTAAAACGGGTGATTTCGAGATTCCTCCCCTCACCATTCTCGACGGGGAGGGGAGAATGCAGTTCACATCGCCTGTCAAGATTTCCATTACCTCCCTCCTCAAGGAAGATGAAAAGGAAATTCGCGGGCCAAAGCCGCAACTTGCCCTCACCGAGCGTGGACCGATCTGGCCCTGGCTTGTCTTGCTGCTGCTCGTGGCCGTAGCTGTCATTCTTTACCTCTGGCTGAAAAAGAAGAAGAGAGCGGAGGCATCTCCCGAGGTTGTCGCCCCGGAGATACCTCCCCACGTGGAGGCTCTCGCAACGCTGGAAGGGATAAAGTCGATGAGCCTTCTTAGACGGGGGGGGGTGAAGGAGTTCTATACCCTCGTCTCCGACGTGGTCAGGGTCTACAAGGGAAAGATACACGGCATCGACGCCATGGAGAAGACGACGGGCGAGGTGATGGAATTTTTCGGAAGGCGCAGTGTGGAAGGGCTCGACGAACTGAAGCGATTCCTCGAAGAGGCGGACCGGGTAAAATTTGCCAAATATGCGCCTCCGGAAATGGATATCAACGGACTTATGAGCCGTGCCGAGGCGCTTGTCCGGCGGGACATTCCCACAGGCGGGATGACGGAGGCGGAAGCCGATGCGATTTGAGGACGCCTGGTTTTTCATCCTGCTCCTGACTCTCCCGCTCCTTTACCACTTCGGCGGGAGGGACAAGCCGCTCCTATTCCCAACCCTTGGAGAGGTAAAGCGGGTGCGGCCTTCCTTGAGGGTGCGTCTTCACCACCTCCCAAAGGTTTTTTGGTACGTGGCGCTCATACTCATCATTATCTCCTTGGCTCGGCCCCAACTGACGAACCGGGAAAAAGAGGTGACTACCAAGGGAACGGACATCCTCCTCACCCTCGATATTTCGGGGAGCATGCAGGCCGAGGATTTTAAGCCGAAGAACCGCCTCCATGTGGCGAAAGAGGTGCTGAAAGGGTTTATCGAAGGGCGAAAGAGCGACCGGATAGGGCTCGTTGCCTTCGCCGGGGAGGCCTTCACCCAGTCCCCCCTCACCCTCGATTACGGGATACTGATTACCCTCATCGGCGATCTGGAGATCGGGCGATTTCAGGACGGGACGGCCATCGGCATGGCCATCGCCGAGAGTTCGAAACGGCTGAAGGATTCCGAGGCGGAGACGAAAATCGTCATCCTCCTCACCGACGGCGTCAACAACAGCGGCAATATCGATCCCGTAACGGCGGCCCGGATGGCGAAAGCACTCGGCATCAAGATATATACCATCGGCGTCGGAAGAGAGGGGGGGGCGCCCATCCCCATTATGAGCCGTATCTTCGGAAAGACTTATGCGAGGGACGCCAGCGGGAACGTGATTCTCACCGAGATCAACGAAGAGGTGCTGAAAGAGGTGGCGAATATTACGGACGCTAAATATTACCGTGCTACCGACAAGGCGAGCCTCATCAAGATTTATGGCGAGATAGACGGGCTTGAAAAAACGGACATCAAGGTAAAGGAATTCTACAGTTATATCGAAATTTACCGCTATTTCCTCTTCGCCGCCCTTGGTTTTTTTATCCTCTCCACACTGCTCAGGACGACCTGGCTCCGGGTCTACCCGTGACGGAGGTTTTGAAATAGAATGAATTTCAGTTTGTCTGAAAGTTTGCATCTGTTTTGGCTCATTTTGCCCCTCGGTCTTCTTTTCTTATTTTCCGAGAGACGGGGGCAGCGTTTTCCCGGAAGCGCGGGAGGTGAAGAATCGCTCATCGCACATGCGTACCGCCGGGGCGCGGGGAGGAGAATGCTCAGGTACGGGGCTGCCCTTTTCGGTCTGCTCTTTATCGTGTTTGCCCTGGCAGGGCCGAGGTGGGGGACAACGGAACAGGTGATCGAAAGGCGGGGCATCGACATCGTCGTCGCCCTCGACCTTTCAAAAAGCATGCAGACGGCGGACATTACGCCGAATCGCCTGGAACGGGCCAAGCTGGAACTCTCCGATTTCATCGATTCGAGACGGGGGGACCGCATCGGGATCGTCGCCTTCGCCGGGAGGGCCGTTGTCGCCTGTCCGCTCACTATGGATTACGGCGCGGCGAAGAATTTTCTCCGGGGCTTGTCGGCGGGGATGATCCCGGCAGGCGGCACCAACCTCTCCGGCGCAATAGAAGTTTCCATGAACCTCATGAAGGGGTATGGGGGGCGTGAAAAAGTGGTGGTCATTCTTACCGACGGTGAGGATACCCTCGGTGATCCCGCCGGGGCGGCGAAAGAGGCAGCGGAAAAAGGGGTTAATATTTTCACTATCGGGTTTGGGACGAAAAACGGAGGTCCCATCCCGGTCTACGACAAGACAGGAAAAGTGAAAGATTACCGGAGGGACAGGTCGGGAAAAACGGTGATCTCCCGATTTGACGCCGCCTCCCTCGAAAGGATCGCCTCGGCAGGAGGGGGCGCGAGTTTTGTGGGCGCTTCCGCCGTTTCCAGGCTGGCGGCGGAGATTGAGAAACGGGACAAAAGCCTCATCTCATCGAAGCTCTTTACGCTTCTCGAAGAGCGTTTCCAGTATCCTCTCTTTTTTGCCTTTCTCTGTTTCCTGCTGGAGGGGTTTGTCGTCGTGAGGGAGAAACGATGAGGTGTTTTTTTATAGTCATCCCTCTTCTAGTTGCCTTCGCCCCCTTCGATTCGCCAAAAGGGATTGTGGCGGAGGGGAATACCCTTTTCGGAAAGGAAAAATATGACGAGGCGTTGGGTAGCTATGATCGGGCGCTTTCCCTCGCCAAGAACAAACCGGCCATCGAATATAACCGGGCCAACACCCTCATGAAAAAGGGAGATATGGAGGGGGCGCTCAAAGCATATAGTGAGGGGATCGCTAACGGTGGAAGCGATGTGAGGGCAAAGAGCCTCTATAATATGGGCAATGCCCTCTACGAGGCGGAGAAATATGGCGAGGCGGCTGGGGCCTTTAAGGAGGCATTGAAGAGTGATCCCGCCGACAAGGACGCGAAAGTGAACCTGGAGATGGCGCTTCGCCGGATGGAAGAGGAACAGAAGCAGGATAAGGGTGGCGGCGAAAAGGACGACGAAAAAAAGAAGGGCGGGGGAGGAGAGAATAAACAAAAGGGGAAAGAGGGGTAAGATAAAGAGGGAAATCAAGGAGATGATAAAAAAGGGTAAGACGAGAAGGGGGGTGAGGGGGAGGAAAAGAAACCCAAACCGGAGGATGGTGAAGGGAAAAAGGAGAAAAAAAGCGGAAATGAGATGACAAAAGAAGAAGCCGAACGGCTTCTTGAAAATCTTGGCGACCGGAATATGGATTTACAAAACCTGACCGATATGGTACAAAAGGCGAACCCGGTAAGGGTGGAGAAGGATTGGTGAGGAGAAAGATAAAAAGGCGGCCTTTGGCCGCTTTCATGATTTTGCCGGTGTTGATCGCCGCCTTCGTGGCGGAGGTGAGTGCAGCGCCTTTGAACATCGAGGCGACGACAGACAAGACGCGGCTTTCCATGGGGGAGGTGCTTACCCTCTCCATCAAGGTTTCCGGGGAGATAGCGGGCTCGCTCCCTTCCCCGTCAGCGCCGAGCCATGACGGCTTCAACATTGCAGGCGCGCCCATGCAGTCGTCCAGTTTTTCCTGGATCAACGGACGGGTCAGTTCATCGAAGACCATCAACTATACCCTCGTTCCCCATGTGGAGGGGACCTTCAGTATAGGTGAGTCACTTATTCGATATAACGGGCAGGAGTACCGTTCAGAACCGGTTCAGGTCACCGTCGATGGCTTGCCCAAACCGACCGCCGGTGCGGAAGGGGAGGCGGGAGACCTCTCCAGGATGTCGGCGGACCCTTACGGCAGAATCATGGTTTCGGCGAAGCTTAGTAAAAATGAGGTTTATCTCGGCGAAGGGGTGGTCTACACCTTCAGCTTCTTCAGAAAGGTTCGCTTGTGGGAAACGCCCAACTACTCCCCCCCTAACTTTACCGATTTCTGGTCCGAAGATCTGCCTGTGAGACAAAAGGAACGCGAAGTGATCGTAAAGGGGCAGAAATACCTCCGCCACGATATAAAAAAGGTCCTTTTCCCGACACGGGAGGGGACGCTCAAAATCGGCTCTACGAGCATCAGCGCCCAGATAGACCCTTTCGCAAGGCCCGTCACCTTGACGACAAAACCTCTCAAAATGGAGGTGCTTCCTCTGCCGGAAGCGCCGGGAGGGTTCTCCGGGGCAGTGGGTAACTATACTATTACAGCGGAAGCGGACCACCTGAAGGGAAAAGAAGGGGAACCGATCTCTGTCAAGGTGGCCCTTGCCGGCATCGGAAATATCAAGGCCCTCGCACCGCCGAGCTATGAAGAGAGCGAATTTTTCAGGGGCTACGAGCCGAAGGACAGCATGGATATCTCTACGCTGAACGATATGATCAGCGGGACAAAAACCTTCGAATTTCTCTTCATCCCCCTTGCTGCTGGAGAGGTCAACCTCCCCTCCTTCTCTTTTACTTTTTTCGATACCTCCGATAATCAATACAGGACGCTCAGCACGAAAGAGATCAGCCTTCGGATCGAAAAGACGGAAGGCTTCAAGGCGGCAGGCGGAGTCTCCCCTTCTTCTTTCATGGAGAGCGACCGGCTCATAAAAAAGAGCTTGAGACCGATCAGGACGAAGAGCAAACTGGCCAACTGGAACCCCCGGAATTATCGCCGGAGAACCTACCTGGCATTCTATTTTCTCCCCCCTCTCCTCCTCCTTTTACTGGTCGTGCAACGGAAATTGTCTGCACGGCAGGAAAAGGCGGGCCGGGGATATAAACAGGCCATGGCGCTTGTAAAGGAAGCGGAAGGGAGGATTAATGACGGCGATTACAAGGCCTTCTTTTCCTCCGCTGATAGTGCGCTGAACGACTACCTGGCGGACGCCTTCGCTCTTCCGGCTGCCTCTTCGCCCAAGGATGAGATAGTCACTGTTCTTGCCGCGTCCTCCTGCCCTCGGGAGCTTAGAGAGCGGATAGAAAAGGCCTTTAATAAGGCTGATCTCGGAAGGTTTTCGCCGACCCGATACGGAGAGGAAGAAATGACCGCTTTCCTGAGCGAGGTAGAGGCTATTATCAAGGTTTTGGAGGAAAATCGTTTCTGGGAGGGCTCGAAGTGATGAAGAAGATTATTCTAATGACCGCCTTCTTTTTTCTCTTTTCTCCGGCGGCCTTCGGCCAGGAAAGAGGAGCGTCTATCAAGGAAGGCTTTTCACTGGCAAACCTCGCCTTCGTCGATGGGAGGCACGATGAGGCTGTTTTGGGCTACCTGGATATCATCGAAAGAGGAATGGTCAACCCCGACGTCTATTATAATCTCGGCAACGCCTACCTGAAGACAGGAGAGACAGGGAAGGCGCTTCTCTACTATGAAAAATCTCTGGAACTCTCAGGAGGTGATGACGACATAAAATACAATATGGCCCTGGCAAAGGAGGTGTTGGCATTGCCGGAAGAGCGGGTTGATGCCGCGTCTCTTATCGAGAAGGCGGGACGGTTCTTTTCCTTTAAGGGGAGCGCAGACCTGGCCCTTCTATTCTATGGGATAACCTTTTCCCTTTTCATCGCGGGGATCTTTGCTTCGGAAGGGGGGAAGAAGAAGGTCCGGACAGCCGGATATCTCTTTGCCGCTCTGACGCTCTTTACGGGGGTGACGGCATTATCTAAACTCTATGGTCAGGAGAGGGCAGAAAACGCTGTTGTAGTCGTAAAAAAAGCGGGACTTCATGAAGTCCCGCTTGATAGTGATGTTCCCGGCCTCTTCCTCAGAGAAGGGATGAAGGTTCGGGTTGACGAGGTTGAAAAAAGATGGCTCAAAATCTCGGCACCCGGTGGACAGGGCGGCTGGATCAAGCGATCCGCCGCCGAGATTATTTAATCCCTGGCGGGTGCAATTCTCCGCAACTCGCTGCGAAATACAAATTGCTATATCCACTAAATACCCCGTCAGCTTGCTGTAGGGTTGTTTATTTTACCCCTCTTTTTATTCTGCCTTCAGTTCTGCGCCATCTATGATGACGTCGTACTTGTAGCCCGCACCGAAGTCTTTATCGAGGATCAAATTCCCTTTTACAACGACAATGTCTCCCACGACCGCCTGGTCTTGTGACGTCACCATGAGGTCGCTTGTTGCGCCCTCTCCGGTGCCGTCCTGGAGATGGTACCAGTTGGTCCCCATAATGTTGGCATTTGCCTTCATCACCTTGCCGCGGACTTCGATGGCCTTGCCGCTTAAGTCCGCCTTCTTGGCGTACAATTCTTCAACGGTGTAGCCTCCCTTCGCTTTTTCAACAGACCCTTTTTTCGGCGCGTCGAGATTGGCATGGGGTGCATCCGGCGTCCCTGCATGTGATGATTCGGCGGCGCTTCCGGCAGTGCTTCCTTCCACGCGGATTTTACCGGTAAAGAGGATTGATTTGAAGGTCCTGTCGAGGCCCTTGCTGTGGAAATCGGTCATTATTGCACCGTCTCCGAGAACAATCATGTCACCCGGCTTAACGCTGGTAACGGGACCCGCCGCCCATGATTTCTGACCATTGTTTTCCAGTTCCACGTAGGTATAGTTTCCAACATCCATGGTGGAGACGACCTTCCCTTCATAGGCGATATTTGACATTTGTTGTTCGGTCGCTTTTTTCGCCGGTTTGTCCTGGCAGGCGGAAAAGATGACAGCCGTTGCCAAAAGGAGTGAAAACCCGATATTTTTTCTCATTACATTTGATCCTTTCTTTCGTCTTTAATTTTTTTAAGGTCAAGTAATGTACCATTTTTTCAGTCCACTTTCAAGCTTTGCAGAAGAATGGGATTAAGGTTCATCTTCATCTGTGCTAAAATGACCGCCATGTCAAAGAATATTACAATCCTCGGTGGCGGACTGGCCGGATGTGAAGCGGCATGGCAGGCAGCCGAGCGAGGAATCAGGGTCCGCCTCTTTGAGATGAAGCCAAAACGCTTTTCTTCCGCTCACAAGAGTGAAGGTCTTGCCGAACTGGTTTGCAGCAATTCGCTCCGGTCGAATGATCCGGGGAGTGCCCCGGGACTTCTCAAAGAGGAAATGCGACGGCTCGGATCGCTTCTTATGCGGGCGGCCGATGAGAACAGCGTGCCCGCCGGATCGGCACTTGCTGTGGACAGGGCGGCATTTTCCGGTTTCATTACGGAGACAATCGGAAATCATCCGAATATAGAGATCGTAAGATGCGAGATTGATGACATCCCGTCGGACGTCGAAGGCGGGATAACGATCATTGCCACGGGGCCGCTCACTTCAGACGGTCTCGCCCGCTCCATCGGCCAACTTGTGGGGGATGAATATCTCTATTTCTACGATGCCATCTCCCCCATTATCGACGTGGAATCCATCGATTTCGGTGTTGCCTTCAAAGGATCGCGCTACGGCAAGGGGGAAGATGACTACATCAACTGCCCCATGGATGAGGCGGCCTACCGCCGCTTTGTGGAGGAACTTCTGGGGGGAGAAAAGGTGGGCGTAAATGAGGTGGACAAAGAGATATTCTTTGAAGGGTGCATGCCGATTGAGGTGATGGCCGGGCGTGGCCCGGAGACACTCTCCTTCGGCCCCATGAAGCCCGTCGGGTTTGTCGATCCGAAGACGGGAGAGCGTCCTTACGCCATCGTTCAGCTCCGGCAGGAGAACAGGGCGGCGACGGCCTACAACATGGTCGGCTTTCAGACGCGGCTCAAATACCCGGAGCAGAAACGGATATTCAGTCTGATTCCGGGGCTCGAGAAGGCCCGGTTCCTCCGCCTCGGCAGCATGCACCGGAATACCTACATTAATTCGCCTCTTCACCTGTTGCCATCGCTCCAGATGAAGGGACATCCCCGTCTTCTCTTCGCGGGGCAGATCACAGGGGTGGAGGGCTACATCGAATCGGCCGCCATGGGAATACTGGCGGGGATTAATGCTGCTTGTCTCGTTCAGGGGAAACCGCCCGCCGTGCCGCCATCGACGACCGCTATGGGAGGGTTGGTGAACCATATTACCACCTCCGATCCGAAGCGGTTCCAGCCGTCGAACATTAACTTTGGTCTCCTGCCGCTGCCCGAACATAAGGGAGGAAAGAAAATCAAAAAAGCGGACAAGAGGGCCGCCCAATCAAAGCGGGCTCTCGATGCGATTTCCCAGTGGATATCTGTCTTGAAAGGTGGCGGAGTTACTCCGCCTTGACGAGGCCGAGTTCGGTGAACATTTTGAGATAAGGGGCCTGCTCTTTTTTGCCGAGATGCTTTTTTATCCCCTTGTAGAGTGTCATGAGGTGGCTCTTTGTTCCTTCGGCGAGGCTGTGGAGGTAGGGCGCCCTGTCCTCTTCATCGGTTCGCATGTCGTTGAAGAAGAGGGAGTTGAGTTCGGAGAATTCGAGGAACATGGCGATCTCGAAGGCCCGGCTCGCCGAGACCTTCCCTTTGATCGTCTTCATGAATTCTTCATGCTTTTCAAGCAACTCTTCAATGTTTTTCTCGTCCAGTGTGGAAGCCTCATTTTCCAACTCTTCCGGACTCAGGCTCGCCTTTAAACTCTCCAGCGAAGTGGCGTGGTACTGCTCATGCATGGCGAGAGTGCTCCAGAGGCGCTTCAGTTCGCCCTCCTTCGTGTTTTCTTCCAGCTTTTGGTAGAGTGCCGAGGCGGAAAGCTCCAGTTCGATCTGTTTGTCTATGATTCTTATGGCGTCCACGATTAAAAGTGTACCTTTTTTCGATGGTGCGTGTCAAAACATTGGCAGGTTTTTTGTAATGAAAAAAAGGGGAGAATCCCCCCCTAGCCGAGGCCGATCCCGTCGATGGGTGAACCGCAGGTGGGGCAGGCGGCATTGGAAATGCTGTTTTTCAGGATTCGATAGCCGTTGCGCTCGATGAGGAGTTCGCCGCAGTTCCAGCAGAAACTGTTTTCTCCTCCTTCGCCCGGTACGTTTCCCTCGTAAACGTACCGGAGGCCTGCCTTCAGGCCGATCTCCCGCGCACGTCTCAGCGTGGATGCCGGGGTGCGGGGTGCGTCGAGGAGTTTGAAGGTGGGGTAGAAGGCGCTCACATGCCAGGGGGTATCGACGCCGAGGTCGTCCCTGATGAAGGCGGCGATCCCTTCGAAGGTCTCATCGTCATCGTTGTAGCCGGGGATGACGAGGGTGGTTACTTCCAGCCAGATGCCGAGTTTTTTAATATAGCGGAGCGAATCGAGCACGCCCTCCAGTTTCGCGCCGCAGATCTTTTTATAATGCGCTTCAGTAAAGCCTTTCAAGTCTACATTGATGCCGTGGAGGAGTCCTTTCATTTCGTCCAGCATTTCACGCGTCATGTAGCCGTTGGAGACGAAGATGTTTTTGATCCCCCGCTCGTCTGCCAGTTTTGCCGTTTCTAAGACGAGTTCGAAGAAGATGGTCGGTTCCGTGTAGGTGTAGGAGATCGATTTGCAGTTGCTTCGCATTGCCATCTCGACGATTTTTTCGGGCGGGATCGCCTCGCCATAAATTCTCTTTTCCTCTCTCGGCATCTGGGATATTTCGTAGTTCTGGCAGTGGAGGCAGCGGAAGTTGCACCCCATGGTGGCGACGGAGAAGGATTTCGAGCCGGGAAGAAAATTGAAGAGCGGCTTCTTCTCGATGGGATCGACGGCGGTGGAGATAACCCGGTCGTAGACGAGGGAGTAGAGCGTGCCGCTCCGGTTTTCCCGGACGCCGCAGACGCCCCGCTTTCCCGGTGCGATGATGCAGTCGAAGCGGCAGAGGGTGCAGTGGACCTTTTCACCGTCCAGCTTTTCGTAGAGAAGCGCCTCTTTCATACCTTTAATGATAGCCGAGCGGCAGATTATTGCAAGCAAAATGAAAGGTTTTGTGATATAAAAGTTGGCTCTGGTTAAACTATGCAAAAGCCCATTGAAGAATTTATTGAAATGCTGGAAGCCTCGCCGAAGGGCAAGCTCTTCAATCCTTGGTACGATCCGGATGAAGAGCACGACCTCGGCCCCGAAGCGCCGGGCATCCGGCGGGCGCAGCTTGCCGCCTATCTCTCCGAGCGAATCGGCAAGGTCCGCTACGTCCTGATGGGCGAGGCGCTCGGCTACCAGGGGGGGCATTTCAGCGGCATCGCCATGACCTCCGAGCGGATACTTCTCGGCCATCATCGGGCAAAGGGGATTGAGCCGGAGGACGTTTTTTCCTCCCTCGCTCCGAGGCGGACGAGCCGTCCCGAAGTCCGCGAGACCGGTTTTTCCGAGCCGACGGCCACCATCGTTTGGGAGTGCCTGCTTAAATTGGGCGTCGATCCTCGTTCCTTTGTCATCTGGAACACCTTCGCCTGGCACCCCTTCAACCCGGGCAAGGGGATACTCAGTAACCGGCGTCCCACCGATGAGGAGTTGGCGGCGGGGCTGCCTCTGTTAAAGGCCTTCCTCTCGCTCTTTCCAGAATCAACTGTCATCGCTGTCGGCAAGGTGGCCGAAAAGGGGCTGAAAGCCCTCGGTATCGATTGCCTCGAAGTGAGACACCCGGCAAACGGCGGGGCGGGGAAGTTCCGGCAGCAGGTAGGAGCGATTGTTGGGGGTGGGGGACGGTGATTTATTTCCGGCGAGTTTGGTTTGCTTTGTTTCTTCCTGAAAGTGTGATTTTGTCAATGTCTAAAAATATGAATGTTACATATGGTAATCGTCAAAAGAATACTTGCAATCAGGTATTTTTTGCGATATTTATAAGCCATTTGGAGATTAAATAAATAAAAAAAGGAGAAAAGAAGATGAAAAAAATGATGATCGCTTCAATTGCAATACTGATATTTTCAGCAGCATCGCTAGCTGGTGCATTTGACAAGATACCAGAAGTTAAAGAAATCAGAAAAAGCGGTATCTATGCAGCCGATGTGTTTAACAACGGGCGATATATGGTAGATACTATTGCACAACTTTGCTACTTCACGAGGACCCAAGCGACTATGAATGTCCCCTGCAAAAGCCTAAAGAAGAGGCCCGAGTGGGCGTCCATCATCACTTGGGAGAAATAAGAAAGGCAAAAGTTAATTGTAGCGCATAACTCAAGGGCCTCGCCTGTAACGAGTGGGGCCTCTTGAGTTAACTTTTATATCGCTTTCTCTCAGTAATCGTTGATTTTTCATTCTTTATTCTTTATTCTTTGTTGCTTTGTAGGTGTAAGCCTCAACCCTTTAATCCCGCCACATCCCCATCTAAAAAAACAACCCCCCTTTTTCGAAGACCCTAAACTGTGGTATAAAGGTACTCATGCGCTTCTTTAAACCCCCGATGATCATTCTGTCACTATTTGCCCTCCTGCTTTTCGCATGGCCTCTTTATTCTGCCGGTGCGGAAGAGGGACACCATGCGTCCGCTTTCCGGAAGGAGTTGGAGGACTTCGGTAAGGTGGCGGAAGCGATGCCGCCTTCCGAAAAGAGGGACGAGCAACTCGGTATCTATTATTACAACCTCGGCAAGCTTAATCTCAGGGAGAAGAGGCTGGAAGAGGCGCTCGCCGCCTTCGAAAAGGGGGAGAACTATATTACCTACAAAGCGGGCGTCGCTTATCACAGGGGGCTCATCTATTTCCTTCAGAAACGTTACTATGAGGCGGAGGCGGAACTCTTTTCTGTGGCCCATGAAGGGGAGGGAGAAGGAGAGGCGCTGAAACTCCTCGGACGGATTTACTACAAACGAGGCGAATTGAGATCGGCCGTCGAGGCATGGGAGAGGGTGCTTGAAATAAAGAATGACGACCACGAAGTGGAGGAACTCCTTGCAAAGGCGAAAAAGGAGATGACCGTAGAGGAGAGGCTCGATCAGGTCTATACGGGGAAGTTCGTCCTCCAGTACGACGGGGAGCGCGACGAGGAGGTCGGCGAGACGGTTCTCGATATACTTGGTGAGGCGTACAACGACGTGGGGGTCGATCTCGACTACTACCCGAAAGAAGACATTACGGTTATCCTCTATACGAAGAAGGAATTCAAGGCGGTGACCGGTGCTCCCGACTGGTCGGGGGGGCTTTACGACGGCAAGATTCGGGTGCCGCTCGGCGGCATCAACCCCGATTCGGAGAGCCTGAAAAGCCTCATTTATCATGAATATACCCACGCCGCCATCCGGTCGCTCACGGGAGGACGCTGCCCCCGCTGGCTAAACGAAGGGATCGCTGTTTTTGAAGAGAGCCGTTTCGTCCCCTTCAGCCCCCATTCACAAGAAGAGGTCAAGCTGCCCGTCTTTTCTTCGTCAAGCAGCTTGAACGGACTTTTCGCCTCGAAGGAGGATAGCGAGGTCCATTTCGCCTACGAGCGGAGCTATGCCCTCGTGAAAAAGCTGGCTGACAATTTCGGCATCTACAGAGTGGCGGAATGGCTCCACCTCCTGGCGAAAAAGAGACCTGCCGGTGAGGCATTCACTTCCATTTTCGGCATCTACGATCTCACCCTCGAAGGATTGCTGAAGGAGGAGTGAGATGATGCGCCCTATCCAAAGGACTGCTCTCCTCTTTATCCTCCTCTTTTTTACGTCCTGTGCCCGCCCGCCATCCCTTTCGCCGCTCCCCGAGGGGGCGGTGGTTCTCGCCTTCGGCGACAGCATTACCTATGGCATGGGGGCTGGAAAGGGGGAGGACTATCCCGCCCTGCTCGAACAACTGATTTCGCGGCGCGTCATCCGCTCCGGCATCCCCGGCGAGGTGACGGCCGGGGGACTACTGCGGCTCGGGAGCGATCTCGACCGACACAGACCTGCACTGCTTATTCTCTGCGAAGGGGGAAACGATTTTATCCGAAAACTCGGCGACGGCCAGGCGGCTGAAAACCTCCGGGCTATGGTCCGCCTTGCAAAAGAACGGGGAATTGATGTGGTGCTTGTCGGTGTGCCTAAATTGGGCATCTCGCTCACCGTGCCGGACCTCTATGCAGATATCGCCACCGAGTTCGGTATCCCCTATGAGGGAAAGGTTCTGAAAAAGGTACTCTCCGACGGTTCATTCAAGGCTGACTATATTCATCCGAACAGGAAAGGTTACCGGGTTATGGCGGACGCGTTGGCCAACCTGCTGAGGGAAAGAGGCGCCATAAAATGAAGGCGATACTTCTCGTGATGCTCCTGCTCGTTGTTATGCTGCTTCCCGGTACCGATGCGGGCGCTGCCGAAGAAGAGAAGGAGCGTTTAGAACTCGGCTTCGGCGTTGCCGCCGCCCGTATACCCCATTACCGGGGCGCTGACCAGAGTAAGACTTACGTTGTCCCCATCCCCTACGTCTGGTACGAGGGGGACCGGTTGAAAGTGAACCGAGAGGGAAGCCAGTTCTATCTTTTCGACAACCCCCGTTTCAGACTTAACTTAAGCGCCGCACTTGCGCCGCCCGTCAATAGCGAGGACAACCGGGCGCGGAAGGGGATGCCCGACCTCGACCCTGTTTTTGAACTGGGTCCCCGTGCCGAGATCGTCCTCTACCAGGCGGAGGACGAATCTTTTCGGGTCCGCCTCGCCTTTCCCTTCAGGCAGGCCTTCGCCACCACGTTCACCCATACGAAGAGCATCGGCTGGGTCTTCTCCCCCAATATTCAACTCTATTTAAATCACCAGTGGGATGCGCGCCTTACCCTCGGGCCTGTCTGGACGAGCGAGGCTTTTCACGACTATTTCTACGAGGTGGCCCCCGCCTACGCCCGGGCGGGCCGTCCCGCCTATAATGCTCCCGGCGGTTACAGCGGTTTTCGCACCAGCCTTTCCAGCGGCAGGCGTCATAAAAAACTCTGGTACGGCGCCTTTGTCCGCTACGACAACCTCTCGGGCGCCGTATTTAACGATAGCCCCCTCGTTAAGAGGAATAGCTCATTCATCGCAGGGGTGGCACTCATCTCTATCTTCTATGGCCTCGAATAGGGGGCTGACCCTCTATTCTCTTGAGTTAATGCAGCCTTTGTGTTAAAAAACGGTTTCCATGAAGATGGTCGAAAGGATACTTTTACTCTAATCATTATGTTGTCAACCGTTCCATTCTCAGAAGAAGACCTCCGCCAGATTGAATCGCGGGGAAGGACGTTGGAAGAGCTTGTCGCCGAGATTGAGACCTTCATGCGGGGGATCCCCTTTGTGACGCTCGACCGTCCCTGCACCGTCGGCGACGGGATCGTGCGTTTCTCCGGGGAGAAGGCAGATCGACTGGTCAAAAATTTTGATGGAGTGGCTGCCTCGGGCCATGTCATGAAGTTTACCCCGGCCTCCGGTGCGGCGAGCCGGATGTTCAAGCTGCTCCAGGTTTTCGACGGCGGCTCCGGGGAAGAAAATCTTTCGGGCGAATTCATTGAATTTGGGAAAGGGCTAAAAAACCTCGCTTTTTATGATGACCTGAAGTCGGTAATAGCGGAGGCGGGGATCGATCTCGACATCTTTGTTTCAAAAGAGGATTACGGGCCAGTGGTTGAGTATCTTCTTACAGATAAAGGTCTTAATTACTCTTTCCTTCCGAAGGCGCTCATTAAATTTCACAGATATGATGCTTATGCCCGTACCCCTATCGAGGAACACCTCGCCGAGGCGGCGGCCTATACGAAAGACGGCAACGGCCTCTGCCGCATTCATTTTACCCTCTCACCGGAGCACGAGGCGCTTGTGCAAAAACATATGAGCGAGGTTTTAAAAAAGCGCGAAAAAGAGGGCCTCCGTTTCGAGGTCACCTTTTCCGCACAGTCCCCGGCAACGGATACCCTTGCAGTTGACATGGAAGACAGCCCTTTTCGTAGTCACGATGGCCAACTCCTCTTCCGTCCCGGGGGACACGGCGCACTTCTCAAAAACCTTCAAGAACTGGAGGGAGACATTGTTTTTATCAAGAATATAGACAACGTCGTACCGGACCGCCTGAGAGGGGAGACCGTCCGCTGCAAGAAGATGCTCGGAGGGTATCTTGCTGATTTGCAGGAGGAAATTTTCAGTATTCTCAAAACGCTCGACAGAGAGGTCTTTGACGAATCCTTTGTCAGCGGGGCGCTCCAATTTGCAGAAGAGAAACTTTTTGTCGATCTGCCGTCCTCCGTCGAAGGCGCGACATTGGAGGAGAAGATCGGACTCGTTCGTGAAAAGTTAAACCGGCCCATCCGGGTCTGCGGCATGGTGAAAAACGAAGGGGAGCCGGGAGGCGGACCCTTCTGGGTGAAAGGGAGGGATGGCACGGTCTCTCTCCAGATCGTGGAGAAATCGCAAGTCGATCCCGACTCGGAAACTCAACGGGCCATCCTCGAATCGGCCACCCATTTCAACCCTGTCGATCTCGTCTGCGGTCTTCGCGATTACCGGGGCGAACCGTTCAATCTGACGGAGTTTACCGACCCCGAGACGGGGTTCATCTCCACAAAATCCTTCGAGGGGAGGCAACTGAAAGCGCTCGAACTTCCGGGCCTTTGGAACGGCGCCATGGCCGACTGGAACACGGTCTTCGTCGAAGTCCCCATCATCACCTTTAACCCCGTCAAGACCGTCCTTGATCTGTTGAGGCCGGAACACCAGCCTTAAATACGGATGTTATTGCCAAGGCTTACACTTGGCAGGTTTGCGATGAGAAGTGCTTCCTGCCGTCAATATTTGACATGCTATCTTCAAAAGTGTAGATTTCTATCAGAAATTGATAATAGGGTGTTATCCAGAAACTGTACAATAACTTGTTAGATTGAAGAATTGTATATGGAGATAATTTTAACTATCATAGTTTCACTTGGTTTAACTATCATAATTTCACTTGGGTTTGGTTTTATACTAGGGAGAAAAAGAAAAGATAAGGAAGAAAATCAAGGTGAATCGGCTGTAAGAAAAGTGCTTACGAATCACTGCAGGAAGTCTACGGCACACGTTTTGAACAATATAACACTAAAATATGGGGATGGAACTACTCAGATTGATCATATTCTTATCACACAAAATGGCATTATTGTTATTGAAGCTAAGCACTATTCAGGATGGTTATTCGCAAATGAAAAACAAAAGCAATGGACTCAAGTAATATTTAAGGTAAAGAACAAATTCCAGAGCCCAATTTTTCAAAATAAAAAGCATGTTCAGGCAGTACAGCAGTTATTGGACTTCGTCCCAAAAGAACAGATACAAAGTTTAGTTGTTTTTACGGGTGATGCAGAGTTTAAAACAGAGATTCCTCAGGGGGTAATAAAGTTAAGTCAATTAGAATCGTATGCCGATAGCATTAGGTTCGGTTCCTTTACTGATAACAGAGTTCAATTTTGTGTTGGTCGCTTGGAATGTAAACGTTTTGAATTAACAACAAAAACTGATGTTGAGCATCAAAAGTATTTGGAACGGAAGTTTGGCGTAGTGAATGAATCACAGCGCGTAGGGCGCAATAACTGAAAGGCATTGCGCCGAAAAAATGCCGGGGTCAGGCTTGCACTCTTGCATACTCGCGGAAAGCCAGAAAATAAAATAATGCAAGCCTGACCCCGTATACTAGCTATTGTTTGGGTGCTTAATTGAAAACAGTCACGTATAACCAGTTAATTAAGGCCGCCCCTACGGGGCTGGGACGCGCAAAAGGCGCGCGCCCTTTATCACGGCGTTATGCAAGCAAAGCCCGCAGTTGGGTTACGCGATAAAATCGCTAACTCAACGAAACTTATTTCTTCTTCAGTTTCCCATCACAACCGTAAAGCCCCCAGAGGTAATACCGCTGGGTGGCGAAGCCGAGTGCCTGCTCTCTCACTTCCTCCTCGGCATATCGGATGTTAAATTTCCATGTATGATAGTTGAAGGTGAGGCTTCTGGCGAAGTAGAGCGGCTTTAGCGTATTGATAATCTTTTTCTTGTCGCTCTCATCTCTTATGTTGTCATAGCGGTAGACGAGGTTGTAAAATATCTGCGTCCAGAGCAGCACGTCGAGGTTGAAGAAATCCATCCTGAACATGTTTCCGATTCTCGATACGGCGTATGGGCCGAGGACTTCCTGGATATAGGGGAGGTATTCCTTGTATGAGGCGCTGCACTTCTCCTTCAGGTCGTGCACATCGATTTCAAGCCCCTGCGGTTCGGGCATGGAGGCGTCGCCGTATATCTTCGGTTTTATGATGTCTTCAATGTTCCCCCCGGTCATCCATTTCTCCTTGTTGGCCACGAGTATATCTAGGAGCGACTCGATCACCTGCTCGAACATGACGCCCAGCTTGGGCGCGCTTGCGTTATGGACCTTTCTGCCGAGCGACGTCTGGCATATCTTGAAATCGCCGAGGATGGCGTTCATTGTGAGGAAGATGTCGATGCCGTACTGTTTGATGCAACCCGTCCATTTCTGCTCCAGCAGATGTTTTACCAGTTTTGAAGACATGGCGAAGTCTCCCCCGATCGGCTGGCGTATGTCGTGGTTTAGAAGGCCGAAGACGGTGGGGTAGCAGATATGGTTCGTGATTGAACCGTCGAACTGGTGCCGTGTATAGAGCGGTGTCACAAAATCGTAACCGTCCTTTACCGGCCTTCCGAGAAGATCCATCCAGTCTTTGTTGATCGATTTCAGGTCGGCATCGACGACGATGATAATATCGGCATCGACTTCGACGGCGTATTTGAAGAGATTGAGAAAATTATGCCCCTTCCCCCGCACATCTTTCGGCGTGCTGATATATTTCTTCTTTACCGATGTCTTTGAATTAAGGAAGGCCTCTTTTGTCTTGTCCGAACTGTGATTGTCCACGTTGACAATGATGCTCTTTTTGTCGGGAAAATAGTGGGCGAGCCCTTCCGATGCCTGCTCCGCCACAAAGCCGATGGTAGCCGCTTCGTTGTAGGATGGGATACCGACGATGACGTCGATTTTTTTATCTTTATCTGCTTTCGGCATTTTGGCCTCCTTTAGGCAGGTTAAAGGTCAGGTGAGAGCGAACGTCCTAATTCCATTATACTTTCCCGGCAGATAAAGTCAACCGTTTGCCCCTTCAACAACCGAAGGGGCTGGGGCATTATAAGGAAGAGATGTTAATGCGGAAGAATTTCCTGGACAAGGACGAAGGGGGAGACGATGAGGGCGGTCAGTTCCGGCCCTTTCTCTTCCCATCTTTTGGCGTCCTTGGGTGTCGGCCTGACCAGCTTCCCGTCTCTGACCCATTTTTCTACACTGGCGATGTCATCCTCTGCGATCCGCAGCGCCACGTCGATGAGGTCGATATCGGCTGTTGCAATGAAGACCGCCCCCCTCTCATAGTGGGCGCGAAGCGCCTTCCAGTCGGCGGGTCCGGCCTCGCTTGCAAATTTTTCTCTTAGTTTATTATTGTTGTCTTCCATGAGGTTGTTTAACTTTACCCAAGTGCGCCACCTAAAGTCAACGCTCATCAACGAAAGTGTTGATTCAATCGCTTATCAATGGTAGCCTAAGACTCTTTTCAAAGGCAGTCTTCTTCCC
This sequence comes from uncultured bacterium, assembly GCA_965372635.1. Classification (GTDB taxonomy): domain Bacteria; phylum Desulfobacterota; class JADFVX01; order JADFVX01; family JADFVX01; genus CBDVDA01. The sequence goes on from CBDVDA010000018.1 coordinate 30,021, forward strand.
CTGTAGGGAGAACTGCCGCTTTCATGCCCAAGGAGGTCTTTATGAATGCCCGTGAGCAGGTTGCAGCCTACCGTCGGCTCTTCGACCTGGCCCGCACCTCAAACCAGTCGGCCCGTGATTTTCTCCGTCCCGACCTGGAAAATGCGAGGGTGCGGCTCGGCACCTCTGTTGCCGATTATTCCCTCCCCTACGTGCTCCACCCCGATCTCGCCGCCATCATCGACCGCGCCATGAAGGAGTTGGCCTACCTCTTCATCTACCGAAACCAGAAGGCCCTCGGCGAAGAGAGCGACGCCTTCCTCATGATGGACCACGGTATGACGGCGGATCTTCGTCCGCGCTCCTACAGTCCGCCTCCCACCCTCAAAAATCAGGCCCTTCGCACACTCCTGCTCGACGCCCCAAGACATATGTTCCTACTCGATTGCGGCATTATGGAGAGCTGGCTCGGCGGCAACGGACGGGGGCGCTATCTCATGGAGGCCTGGAGCCGCTTTTACAGCGAGGCGGCCGATGAGATGTTGAAAGATGGGGGAGGCGAGGAGACCCCCTATTTTCTTTCCTTTGCACTGATCAATGCCTGCTCCGGTGCAGCAAAGGTTGCCGAAGAACTCCCCGTAGAGGCGCAAACGAAAAAGCTGACGGCAACGGTGCTGCTTCTCGGTCTTCATCTTGTTCATCACTTTGTAAAGAGCCAGTTGATGACACTCAAAACAGCCCAGATACCTGCCGGATCCCGTCTTCCCGTTTGCCTCGATTCGCTTCTAAATCCACAGACGGCCTTTCTCGCCGCTCCGAATCTGTACGATCTCTGCACCTTCTACAATGTGCCCGCCTCTCTGCTCGGTGAAAAGCGGGTAGAGTTGATGAAAAAGCTGGGAGGGGCCGATTTCTCCGCTTTTGAAAAGGGCATCGATGAGATCTTCGAGGGGAGCGGGAAATTAAAGAAGGAGGCCTTCCGCCTCTACCAGACGGCCGCTTACAGGCGGACCATGCTGGAGGTGCTGGGTGCCGGTCTGCCGCTGGATTCGAAACTTTTCACTCTCATCGAGGGGTGGTTCCTTAAGCCTGAAAGCCTGGAAGAGACGCTCAAGGCGGGAAAGGTAACGAAAGAGGTTGTTTCGCTCATGAAGGCGATGGCCAAAGAGAAGAAAGATAATGTTCCTCTCGCCAAAAAGCTGGATGAACTGGCCACTCTTTTTAAGCGGTACAGCAATTTCCGGCCCCTCAAAACGGTGCAAATGAAGCCCGAAGATGCGCTAAAGGAGATCAGGGCCGACATAGCCGCAGATCTCGGGGACACCTACCTTTCCACCATCATTAAAGAGGTGTTGAACCGTTTCCGTCCCAAAAGTGGATCGGAGTCGGACCGCGACCTGGCGGTTCAGTACGACGCGGGGCAGCTCTACCGTTTCGGCAGCGAACCTATCTTAAAAAAGGCGGTCCCCAAGATCAACCTGGCGCACTATTTTATCGACCTCAAAGACTATACGGAACGAACGGCGCTCTTCAAGGAGGAGGTGATGGGCCACTTCATCCGGGAGGAGTTTTATGAGCCGATCTTAAGGATCGCAAAATCCAAATTTCAGGGACTCTCCCACATGGAGGACCGGGGAGGGATCTACCTGAACAACCTCCTCGGCGATGCCGTTTCCATATCGGGAAGCGTCGTTGCCATTGTAGAGATGACCCGGCAGATCCGGCGGCACCTGGAGCAGTATGCCATGTTGCTGGAGAAGCGCCAGACAAGGGAAGACCTCGCCGAACGGGCCGAGGAGATCAAGGGACGCTACGGCCTTCAGATGAAAGATACGAGTGCCAAGCTTGAGGCGCTGCAGACCGCAGGCGGGCAGGCGGGAGACAAGCTCCTCGAACTCAATGCGAGGATGAGTGCGCTTAAGGGAGACATGGAAATTGAACTGGATCAACTGACGGGCCAACACCTCATATCGGGCAGTTTTATCTCCTTCGGCGCTGCGGCGAACGTGATTACTTTCAACGATACCCTCTGGGGGGACATGAAGGTCTCCATCTGTGAGAAGATCAACGAGTCAGCCAGGGGAACGTCGCGCCCCAACTCGATCATTGCCGCCATTAACCAACTGCTGGAGATTGAAAAAAGGCGTCTTCAACGACCGGAGTTGAAGCTCCCTTTCGAACTCTATGTGGGGAATTCAATCGGATTGCCCCTCGCGCCCGAGGTGGGACTCGCTTTAAGACATGCTTTTGCCGGCGGCAAGGCGCAAGAAGCCTATAAACTCTACGTCCAGTCGGCACAGGTCCATATCAAGAAAACCCTCGCCGGGGGGCGTCCCGGCATCAGGCGATACCTGCAGGGGGGAATGGCGATCTATAATGCCGGAGACGGTCTGACGGGCGAGGCGCTCGACGCCTACCGGGAGGCGTATGCAAACATCAAATTCGTTGACGTCAACCTCCCCATCCGGGAGCTGGAAGAGACGATTCGAGGTCAATTCGCCTTTTTCAAGCAGGCGATCCGGCTGGTGGTGGGGGTTAACGCCAACAGGCAGATTAGCCAGCTTTTCCATTATGCCGGTGCGGTCACTTTCAAGGGGTTCGAAAGCGCACCTCCCACGGAGGTCTGGGAGATCATCGATATGCAGAAGGCCTTTGGTGAGATGATGGCCGAATCGGCGGCGCTTTTCAGGGTGGTGGAAAAGGCTTCCGCCGGATAAGTGATGCTTCCCGCCTGCAAAGCGCGGCATGCTGCAAGCACCTCGTCAAGATTAAGTTAGATAACCTTCCCGCTCCAGGTAGAGAAGTACCTCGTTGGCCGCCTCTTCGGGGGTCATTTCCATCGTATTAAGTCTGATTTCGGGCGACTCCGGCGTTTCGTAGGGGTCGTCGATCCCTGTCATCCCCTTGAGGATTCCCGCCCTTGCCTTGGCGTAGAGCCCTTTCGTGTCGCGCCGTTCGCACTCGTCTATGGGGGTGTCGATGAATATTTCGATATAGCCGCCGCTTTTGGAGATCAGTTTACGGTTGTAGTCGCGCATCTTCGCATAGGGGGCGATGGGGCAGCAGACGGCGATGCCGCCGTTCTTGGTGATTTCGTTGGCCACAAAGCCGATCCTCAAGATATTGATGTCCCGGTGTTCCTTCGAAAAGTTCAGTTCGCTGGAGAGGTTCTTCCTCACCAGGTCGCCATCGAGCAGGGTCACGTTCCGTCCACCCATCTCAAGCAGTTTCGAGCGGACGATGTTTGCCGCAGACGATTTCCCGGAGCCTGAAAGACCGGTGAAGAAGAGGGTGAACCCCTGCCTGGACCTCGGTTTCCTGGTTTTTCCGAGTTCCTCCGCCACTTCGGGGTAGGTGAACCAATCCGGTATCTCGCGGCCCTCTTCAAGAGAACGGGCCAACTCTTCCTGAGAGAGTTTCTTTGCCGTGCATCCAACCGGTATCCCTTCTGCCGGATAAAAGTCTTTCTTTTCTGCCACGTAAACGACAGGTTGGGCGGCAATCATTTCAATGCCGAGGTCGGCTTCGTGCTCTTTAAAAAGGTTCTCCACACTTAGCACTTTTTCTTCATCAACCATAAAATGTGTACATCCGAAATTTTTGGAAATAATGGCGTGCCAGAGGATCTCCTCGGGACTGCCGGAATGCATGACGAGCGGCAGCAGGTTCAGCATGGCCATGTTGGGAGGGTAGTGGTTTGTTAATGCGCGGCAGCATCGGACCCAACTGTAGTGGTCTATTCCGGCATGATCCGGCAGGGTGGCCACGGCCTGGATGAGCAGGTTGGCGTCGTGGGTTTCGGCGAGCCTCTGGGTCATCTCCTTGTAGGCCCGGTGAACCGTTTCTTTCGTCTGGCAGGCAATGATGCGCCGCCAGCCTTTTTCGGCGAATACTCGGCGAAGCTCAAACGGGGTGAGACGGCGTTCGGTGAAATCGTGGTGCCTCGGAAGGCGGAGCCCCTCCACGGATCCGCCGATGCAGAATTCTTCTTTCTCTCTGAAAAGGTGGTCTGCGCTCACCTGCTCCCTGAAAGTGGTGCCTGAGATGCGTTCCATCTCCTCCCGGCTGCCTGGCCGCCAGAGGCTCTCCACTGTTATAATGGCAATCACGAACCCCTCGGGGTCCCTTAGGGCGACTGAGTCGCCCTGAGAAAGAGTTTCGGCAAATTCGGCTGAAATGTCGAGTGTTACCGGGACGGGCCAGAGGGTGCCGTCAGCGAGGTGCAACCCTTCTGTGACGGCGTTGTAGTCCTCTTCTCCGAGGAAGCCGGTGAGGGGGGAGAAAGCGCCGCAAAGCAGCAGTTCGAGGTCGCAAAGCTGGTGCGGGGGCAGGTTCCACGATTTGAAACCGATGGAATCCTTTTTCAACTCTTCCACCCGCTCTTCATTTACAAGCAGGTTACAGAGCTTTCCGCCGTGGGGTTTTATGAGATGTTCCACTTGAGGGTGTCCTTTGGTGAAGTTTTGTAATAGTACAATAAAGGGGGTTATATTTCAAGGGACGTGAGGGAGGGGAGGTGCGTTCTTAAAACATTGCTGAAATTACCTTCCTCGAAATTTAGCGGATTTAAGTTGTAATCAACAGTACTGCAAAAAAGACAAAAGAGCAATATATGTCGCTTTCCCCCAAAAAGAGCAATATATGTCGC
>CBDVDA010000019.1:0-34528 GCA_965372635.1 uncultured bacterium
TGTTGGAGAATTTAGAAACAGATTTTCGGATGCGTCATAGATTTGAAAAGGTATGGAACCCATAATTTTATTGATTAACAGCAGGGCGACCAATTTCCCTGCAAACTTTTATATAGGAGGCAATTATGAATGACACGCTGTCGGCTTTGACCGCATTTGTCGGGTTTCTAATCGGATTCTCCATGATGGTTCAGGCTGTGCAGGAGGCGATGAAAAATTGTTTGAGTCTAAAGGGAGGCGTTTGGGAGCGTTTTTTTATTAATCTTTATAAAAAGGAGTTCGGTCTTACAAACGCAAATAATGATGCCAAGGCGAAATTGATCGGAGGTAGCGAATTCGTTGGTGATTTCAAGTCACGACTGGAACGCGCCAGTCAAATTATTATTAAAGTTGACGATCTGCTGAAAGAGTTGAAAAAAGATCTGTTGGACATTGTCGAAATATCTCCCAGCAATCCTTATGCACCTCAACTGATGCTGAGTAAGATTGAGAAATTATCAAAAAGTATTTCCGAACTGACAGGATTAAAGATCGAATCGTTATTAACTACTTTCGACAAGTTTAATTCCAACGCAGTGAAAGATTTTTCTAAAGTAGTTGAAAGTTTTCCAGCAGCTTTAAGGGTTTTAACAAAAGAAAGCGGCGCCTTCAGTTACGACTCAATAGTAACCTTTCAGAAACAGTGTCAGTCATTGCTGGATGGTATGTTAGAGGTTGAAGACAAAATTTTAGCTTTCAGAGTGCAGATCGGAAACAAACTCGATGCCTGGCTTGCTCAGCTAAATGGAGAATATAAAAGACATATGCTCAAATGGACGGTGATTACAGGTGCTTTAATGGTGCTTGCTACAAATGCAGACTCATTTGCCGTATATAAACATCTGAGTGCTGACCCTAAAATCCAACAAGCATTGATTCAAAATGCGACAGATACAATGGAGCGCTCCATCGAAACAAAGGCCGTTGATATTAACGGCCTGCACTCGCTGATTGAGACAGGAGATGATTTAAGTAAAATAAGGGAGGAAATTAGTGAAATTTCAAACAAATTAGAGAGAGACTTTAAAAAATTAAATCGCTCGAAAGAGCGAGAAGAAACAAACAAGATGAGAAATGAATTGCAAGAAATTGTTCTGACCCAACAAAATGCTAAAGAGTTATTGATAAGAAAAGAAGAAGAAGTTGTAGGGCTTTATGTTGTACTGCAAAAAGCTTCTATAGATTATTTTGCAGGAAACATGGCGTCTTTAGATTTGCCTCTCGGTGGCTGGGGCGAATTCTTCAAAAAAACAGCTACTTTGGAAGACCCGGAAAAGTTGTCAGAGATTTTCAATAAAATCTTCGGCCTTTTACTGACCACGTTCCTGGTCACCTTTGGGGCGCCTTTTTGGAACAATGTCCTTACGGCGCTTCTCGGAATGAAAAACGCAATGAAAAACAAATAGGAGAAATAGGAGGGAAAAATGGATCTTAACGTTCATAGTCAGGTGCTCTGGTATGCATGTAAAGAAGCAGAAAGAAGGCTCGGAGACAATAAAATAGGCAACCCGACGGCCTATTATCCCTATATTAACTGTGGAAGCTGGGTGAACGACAACAACCAGTCGACCATATTTACGGACTTTATCGGGAATAAAGATAAGGATGCGGCTAACAGTCGTTTCTCCGTTGACGGGGAGATAGAGAACCTCTTTGAAACAATGTGGCTGGTTGAATTGAAAGAAGACCTGCGCAGGATGGGTAAGGGCTCTGCCATCGCACGTTCAGCTTCCAGCCAGTTTGAGGCGCTTTTCCCGCAGGCCACGTCTGAACATGATAATGCGACAGCACTTTTCGGACAATACTGCCGTTTTGACCACCTGGACCTTCTCGAAGCGCACAAGGAAGAAGAGAATAAGTCATGGCAGAGCAACCCCAATGCCCATGTTTCTGAATCAATCGTGCAAACCTTCAAATATATGAAAAATACTTTTACCTTTTCCTCCTTCGAGGAAGATGCCGAAGATCGCCTTTCGCGGGATTCGGTCATTGCTCTTGGCAAATCGCTTCACACCGTGGGCGATTTCTACGCTCACAGCAATTATGTGGAGCTTCTTCTCTGGGGCTTGGCAGATGAGGGCCTTCTGAAAGAGAATATTATCCAGGAATTTAACAGCAAGGGAAAATTCCCGTTTCATTGCGATAAAATCCGACCCTATTGCCCGCTCCCCACAAAAGATGATAACAGGGAAAAACTGTTGGCCACAAGTGAGGAAGATAACCTGATAAGGATACTCTGGTACGGCGAAAAGCCGGAAACAACGCCGCTCACTCCGTGCCTCTTTCTTTTCAAGGATACGACCTACAGTCTCCTCATGATGTATGCCATGCACCTCGAACGGGTGGGAAGCAAGCCCTTGGACAATGATACCCTGGATATGGCCATGTCTATTTTTAACATACCGGGACAGGACGTTGCTCTCAAGTTCTTTAATGTTTATGAGAAGTTCGCAGGCGTCTTAAGTGGTATAGGGAAGATGGTGCGCGGTTTTCTTGTCAACAGTCTGCGGGAGATAGGGAAAACGATGGACCCCGCTACCAGGGAAATAATGGAAGCTTCTGCCATGATAGTGGAAAACTACAACAGTGCGGAGGCCAAGGAATGGGCCAAGGCAGGGAGATTAAAGTATGTTGCTTATACCCTGCAAAAAGAGATGTCCACCCCTCTGCTCAGCCAGACGACCGATTCACTGATTTTGCCGCACCACAGTCTTCTTCATAAAGACTATATGCCGGGAACACTGAGAGACATGTTGAGGTTCAGGCTATCGACGCTCTTTGCCGTGGAGGCTACGACGGAACTTCTTATGATGCATTTTGCAAAAGAATCACCCGGGAAAGAACAGTTTTGGAGCATTGCTGAAAGATATTTTGTTCATCCCTCAACGCAGATTCCAAATGGAAATAGTCGTGCACAACTTATGAATATGGAACAACTGAACCTCTGGCTGAATGACGCAATCATCGGCGACTGGATGGGGCTTTCCAGTAAAGGGAATGTAATCAGAAGTTAAATCGTGATGAAAGTATTTGATTTTCATGTTCTTAATGTGAGAGCGGCTGCTTTTAAATTATTTCAAAAATTGAATGATCAGGAGGTTTGAGAATGAAACGAAACAATGTAATAAAAATGATGATGGCCTTAATTCTTATTTCGCTTTTAACAGGATGTAGCACGTTCTGCACCAAAAGGCCGGTACCTGTTGCATGTGGTGACGCTTATGAGAAGATTAGACCGAACGACTATTCTTTGTCTCCTAAGGCTGTAAAGAAGTTAAAAAAAATGAACAAAAGCATTGCCGAAGAAGATGATGCTGAAGTCAGGTTGAATAACTGCATCAATACCGTTAACCTTGTTTTAAGCGGGGAAAAAGATAAGAGTGTCTCTGCTCTTTGCCGCCAAGAGGGACTTTCAGATAAAGAAATGGAAGAGTGCAAAAAAACCGCTTGCAGGTCACGCATGAAGTCTGAATGGTGTGAAGGGCTGGCGGATAAAATCAAAGGTCATCTGGATGCCTGCGGTCAATTTGAATTTGATGCTAAGGCATGTACTTATAGCGAAAAAGCAATTGAATAGTTGCCGCAATTTCTTAAGCGGAGAAACAATGAGGGTAAGAAGGTTTATGTAGACCCTTATTAATTATTACGGCAGTCGTTTGGTCGGGAGGTGAATCGTATGAAGGGGAGAGTTCTGGCAGAGAGGTTGAATGTTCGCAGTATGCCCGGTTCTGTCGGCTCCATTGTGGGCGTATTGACAGGTAAGACGGTTGTTAATACGTTGAGTTGCGTCAATAACTGGCATGAAATAAGGTTCAATGGCCGGGCCGGGTTTGTTTACGGCGATTATATCGAGCCTGTAGAAGATGAAAAAATATTTAAAGGCCGTGTTTTAGCAACGAGACTCAATGTCCGCGACCGCCCTGGAATATCAGGCGAAAGAGTTGGTGAACTTGCAAAAAACAGCATTGTCGATGTTGTTGAAGAAGATGGCGAATGGCTTGAAATAGGCTTTAATGACAGAAGCGCCTTTGTTCACCGGGACTATGTCGAACTGATTGAAGCGGATCCCGAAAAGGTCGGTTCAGTCCGCGCTGATCTGCTGAATGTTCGCAGGTCGCCGGAGCTTTCCGGCGAGGTTGTGGGCTCCTTAAAGGGTGGAACGGAAATAAAGCTGCTGTCGCGGGTCGGGAACTGGTATGAAATCAGGTTTAATGACTCAACCGCTTTTGTCCATGCTGATTTCCTTGAAGTCAGGGAGAAAGGTGCAACCGCTCCGACCGGGATTGTCGAACAGGAGAATGGGGCCGGAAGCGCGTCTGAAGAAGGTGAGCTTGAGCCGCAAACAAGGTTGCCCCTTTCGGGAAGCAGTACGGAGAAAAAGGTTGCCCGAACATGGAACAGTTTCGGAGGGCTGCTCGAAGACCTGTGCGGCGCATATCAAATTGATCCGGCATGCGCAGTCGCTGTGCTTTGTGTGGAAAGTTCGGGGAAGGGGTTCGACCGGAGCAATGGGGGGCGAATGATAATTCGCTTTGAAAATCATCTTTTCTGGAAGTATTGGGGCAAGTACAATACGGCGGCATTTCACAGGCATTTTCAATACGGGAAAAAAGACGGCGGCTCTATAAAGGTTTGGCTCGGCCACTTATGGCGCTCCGGGTACGACGGTGAGTGGCAATCATTTCACGGCAACCAGGCAAAAGAGTGGGACGTTCTGGAGTTTGCCCGCACCCTCGATGAGGGCGCCGCCCTCTTGTCGATTAGTATGGGGGCGCCCCAGATCATGGGCTTTAATCACAAAAAAATCGGATATGACAGGGTCCCGGAAATGTTTGAAAAGTTCAGCCTGGGTATCAGGTGTCAGATTCAGGGGTTCTTCGATTTTTTCAGCGACGGCATGATAGAGGCGCTAAAAAAGAGAGATTTCGTGAGATTTGCGGGATACTATAATGGTTCCGGTCAAAAGGAAAAGTATGGCGGATGGATACAGGACCATTACGATGCATTTCAGAATTTAACCGTTTCATAAAATTTACAGGAGGTAAACATGGAAATCTTTGGATTTATAAGCAGTATCTTCAAACCAGCGGCAGACCTGATTGACAATATTCATACGAGCGACGAGGAGAAACTTACATTAAAAAAAGAAATCATGATGGTTCAAAATAATTTGCAGGCAAAGATCATCGAATATGAAACGAAGCTCATGGATGCGCAGTCTTCAGTTATCAAAGCCGAGGCCACGGGCCAGTCCTGGATACAGCGTAACTGGAGGCCTATTACAATGCTCACTTTTCTCGTGCTTGTGGTGTGCGACAGCTTTGGTTTGTTGACTTTCCGCTTAAAAGATGAAGCGTGGACACTTTTGCAAATAGGCCTTGGCGGTTACGTGGTGGGAAGGTCCGCAGAGAAAATAGTTCCTCAATTTATGAAAGGGAAAAGTGGCGGCGCAATGGGGTGAAAGATGCAAATCGCAGGAAGAATCAAGGAATACGGCTCAGGCTTAACTAAATCAATTCTGCCTGGCGGCCAATATTTGCCGTCATTTTTTGCTGGTAAAAAGTGAGTTTGTCCCTTTATTATAGTGTCTTGCAATTCTGGTAAAGGAGGCAAGTCTATGAAAATTATTTATGCCGCTGAGAGCTTGAGGGTTTTATCATTTGTTCTGATCCTATGCCTTTGCTCCCCTGCATTGGCGCACGAAGGTCACAATGGAGAAGAGTTGAGGCCGATTGCCGCCAAAATTAAGAGTGCATTTGAGACAAGCTATGTGACTGCGGGGGGTGGTTATGATTTTCAGGATAAAATAAAGTTTAATGATATTTATTACGAGGGGCAGGTCTATGCACACGTAAACATGACGATGAGGTGTTTTAAAGAAAACTTTCGCCTCTATGCTCCTGTCCGCATCCAGCTCCGGCAATCCAGATCGACTTCTGACCCCGTGAAAACACCGAGCTATAATCCCGGCATCAGGCTTTATTTCTGGGATGAAGGCGTAGAAGAAGATGCTGAGGCATTCAGTTATTATTCTTTTGGTTTTCATCATTACTCAAACGGCCAGCGCGGTCCTCATTATGATCCTGCAACAGGGTTGATTAATACGGAAGACGGAAGCTTTTCAGCTGATTATTTTGAGTTCTCTGTGTACGAATTTACTGATGATGAATTTTTTAGTTGGAAAAAACTGAACCTGAGGGCTTATTTAACAGGCTTGACCTGGGAGGAGGAACAGACGAACTACTACGAAAAGGCACTGGTGGAACTTTCCGGGAAAAAGAACCTGGGGGGAGATGTCTTTCTTCAAACAACAATAGGCTATAAGTTCGGTCGTGACTACATTTCACCGGGCGTGGATGCAAAAAGGAAAGATAATTTTCAGTATAGAATGGAATTCTTTTATAAGCCGCCCTGCTTTGAAAGCCTGAACCTCTATGGAAGGTTCGATTATGGATACGATTATTACAATATCAATTATCAATCAAAAACAAAGCGTGCACAGATCGGTGTTGCGGGACACCCCTTTTGACGGCAGTTGTTTGTAATGACTTTAGAGAACCTCTATTAATCTGTCATGCCGGACTTGATCCGGTATCCAGGGGGCTGATTTAACTGGATTCCCGTTTTTGCGGGAATGACAAAATGTTAATTTTTAGAGGTGGCCTTAATAACTCATTATAATAAGGGTTGAAATAGTGAAGAAATACTCCGTACTGGTTCTTGACGATGAAGTTCGAATGCTTGAGAGCATGTCTGTTCTTCTTAGCGATGATTTCCATATTCTTACTGCCGGGAACGGCGAAGAGGCCCTTTTTATCTTCAACGACACACCACTCTCTATTGTCCTTCTCGATCTTGATATGCCCGTCATGAATGGTGTGGAGACGCTGAAGCATATGCGGGAGAAGTGTGAAAGGACGAAGGTTACTCATAATGACCGGCAGAAGCCGTCACGACTGGGCAGTGGAGTGTGCCGATCTCAATGTTCAGGGATATGTGCAGAAGCCCTTTGACCCACCGCTTCTGATCAAGAGGCTTAAAAACCTGGTAGGTTCGGAGGACTTTACTCTTTTGAGAAAACTCTGGGGCGCCTCCTTCGATGCGAAGATGAGCACGACGGGTTCTACTTTCCGGGAGGTGATCCGTTACGTGAGCCGAAACATCAGGTCGAATGTCACGAGGGATGAAGTCGCAGCCTACCTCGATGTCTCACCCGAATATCTGAGCAGACTCTTTTGCAAAGAGTGCGGGATGGGGCTTAAGGAATATACAAACCAATGTAAGATAGAGCAGGGGCTGGAGTACCTGGCAAACAGGCCCCATATCAGCATTGCCAACGTTGCCGCATCGGTCGGCATCCCCGATGTGAACTACTTCGGACGTCTCTTCAAAAAGCAGACCGGCATCTCTCCGGGAGAATTCAGGAAAAAACACGCCTGCAATATTTCTCAGTAAATCACTCCCTTAAACAGCCCGATGTCACAATCGTGCTAGATTTGTCACAACTGTCCGATTTGACTGACACATCTGGTAGTAATAGCTGCTGCGGTATATCTTGTATACCTCACATAATTCTTTGACTTCATACTGCGCTCTTAAGTCGTTGATCAACTGTACCGTCCCAGCGAGTCCGACATTAAGAGAGCTGTAGCCTTTTTTAGGATTTCTTTCTCCCTCTCTACCTTGAGCAACTGCCCTTCAAGCTCCTGTATCCTCTGCTGCTCTGGCGTCATCGCCTTGGATCGTGTGGGAGTGAAGCCGCCGCGTTCCTGCTTTAACTGCTCTACCCACTTGCGCATGGCGGTATCACCAATATTCATTGCCTCACAGGCTTGTGGCACGGTGTAACCTTGGTCTAAAACCAGGCCAGCCGGCATCGCTTTTGAATTTTGAATTGTGTTGTAAACGTTCTCCTTGCCATATTTGAACACCTCCTGTAGTTGGTGGTAGTTTACCACCTTAATTGGTGTCCAAAATCATTAAGCCACATCATCTCAAGGGGGAGGAGATAGTAACAATGAGATTGATGCCCCGCCTTGTCGGTGGAGAGTTTCACACAAAGGAGAGACTCTTGAGTCCTATTTTCTTCACATTTTCGGCCTGAGAGGTTAAAATGGCAAACACAATAACAGTAGCACTGAAAGGAAGATGCAGAATGAAGGATATGGCAGGAAAACAGGTCTCCATCCAGTATACGATAATTCTGGAGGGCGATATCGTCATAGACAGCAACATAGAGCAGGCGCCTCTTACCTATATTCATGGGACTAACCAGATGTTTCCCGTTCTCGAAAAGGCGATTGAAGAGATGAAAATAGGCGAGGAGAAGACCGTGGAGGTGAAGCCCGAAGACGGCTACGGTCAGCACAATCCTGAAATGATGAAAGAGGTGGACAAGGAGATGGTCCCCCACGAGGCGCGGAAGGTGGGGGCGAAGCTGCAGAGTACCGATTCGAAAGGGAGGCCCGTTCATCCCTTCGTGGCGGAAATCAAAGGAGACAAGATCGTTCTCGATTTCAACCATCCTTTAGCTGGAAAGACGGCCTATTACGACATCAAGCTGCTCGGCGTTCACGACACGCCGGAAGATTAATAATCCTAAAACCTCGGGTGGCTACAGATGACCAAAAGTAGGCGCTTCCAAGCGACACGGACAAACCCTGACTATTAACCCTGCACTTAATATAGAGAGGCTTTACAGTTTGTCATAACCCCACTCAACCTCCTCTATGAGCCGTTGGCTCCGAGCCATAGGCCCTTATCTTAAGAGGAGGGGCCTAGATTCCCCCTCTTAGAGTAAGAGGGGAGTAGGGGGCGTTAGAATAATAAGCCGCCCCATTTGGGTCTATTTAAAAATCTGTGCAAATCTGTGTAATCTGTGGATTCAATCTTTTAGGATAACTCAAAACAATGCCCTGTGAAGAAACCGCCTCAGAGATTGTCGTCATCGTAGACGGGAGGGAACGGCTCACCGGCTATCGCTACGAGAAGATGACCTGTGGCAAGGAGGTCGGCCTTGGCGGTCCCTTCCTCGATTTCGCCAAAGGGAAGGTGGTCGATGAACTGTCGGAGATCGACTTTCCGGCTGTGCTCAAGGTCTGCGGAGCCGGGAGCGGGGAGGAGGAGTTCCTCCTCTATCTTGAATGGCGGGCCGTGAGAGAGGCCCTTCGCGCCTATCTCGGCAAGGGAGCTGGGCCGGAACCGGAGCGCTACCGGCTGGCGGAGGTGATTGCCGGGGAGGAAGGGGTCACTATTAAGATGATCGTCTATCCTCCCGACAATATGCCGGAAATTGTCCCTTGTGGCGAGAAGAGGGATAGCCCCCCCTCCGCTTAATTAATCTTTGAAATCGCCGTTCTATGGGTGGTGCCAGAGTTGAAAAGCTTTGCCGTGAGAGTTTTTACTTTTCTTTTGCGGACAAAGAAAAGTAACAAAAGAAAGGCCGCCCCAAAACTTGGCCTTCGGCTTCCCTCCTTCCACCGTTGTCTTCGGCGGGCACAAGAACTCGCTTCGCTCAGACAGCTTGTGCCCTTTTCCCTCAGTCAACGGCTACATTCGACTGCGTTTTAAAGGGAGGAAACCCGAGCTCTTTTAGGGCTAAACTAAATCTATTACTACGCTTCTCTCTTCAGTGGCGGAATCGTTCGTGGCAGGCGTTGCAGCGTGTGATTAGCTCGGAAAGTTCCCGAAGCGCCTTGTCACGGTCTTCGGCGTCTGCTGCATCGGCCAGGGCGTCTGCCTGTTTGTGCAGCGCCATACCGAAATCGAGAAAGTCTGGCTCGCCCGAGAGATCGCTCACGTTGCTGCACTTCTTCTCCTCTGCGGCGTTCCAGCCGAGCCGCCCGCGCGATAGGCTCGCCGCTTTCTTCAGGTCTTTCGAGGCGAGGGCGGCCGTAATCTCGCTCACCGTGGCCAGATGTTTTATCATCATTTTCTTCTGCATCACCTTCATTTTGTCTGGAAGCTTAAGTTCCGTCCGTTCGTCTGTTGCCGAGCCTTTTGACATTTCATGGCGATGTTCCATTGCCCCTGCTCCCGTTGCCGTAAAAAGACAGAAACATACAGTTGCGATTAATTCTCTTTTCATTAGATCCCTCTTCTTAGTTTATTGTTAGTAAGTACTAACTGACTTGTAGCTAAATATACGCGACTATCCGGTCGGCTGTCAAGATCAAAAAATAAAATGGGGTTTTCAGGGTAGATGATCGATGGAAAGAATGCCGTCAAGCCATCTTCTGGAGTATGTTACGGAGGCGGTCGCGGATGGCCCGGACGAAGCGCTCCACCGGCCCTTTGTTCTTGAAACTCGCCCAATCCTCTTTCGTGCACCATTCGGGGCGCGAGTGGGCTTTCAGCTTCATGACGGCGAGGCAGTCATCTTTAACGAACCTGTTATAGAGGAATCTCAATGGGATGAAGGGCGTCGATTTCGAGAAGGCTGACGCCCAATCGACGAGGTAGGGGAGGCCCTCGTCGCTCACGAGGATGTTTGGCGTCCGCTTGAGATCGCAATGGACGATCCCCCTCGCGTGAATGGCCTTTACCAGTTTTTCGAAGGCCTCGAAGAATTGTCGGCTGAATTTGGCTTTTTCCACCTCGATTGATTCCGGCGCTTCTCCCTCTCTCTCCATCTTCCAAATCCTCTTCTGGAGTATGTCCGCATCGGTTCCCTCTATCTTTTCAATGACGATGGCCAATCCGTTGATAGTACGGTAACAGGCCGGTACGCCGGGTATCCCTGAAAGTTGGTTGTAGATGCTGCTTTCCCGCCGGATGAGAAAACGGCCGACGAGATTGCGGTAGAAAAAACCGTTGACGGAGAAATCTTTCACAATCGCCTTCTTTCCATCCTCCTCGACGACCCAGATGACGGGGCGGGTGCTCGTCGCCTCCCGGAGGATGGCAATCTGTATTTCGGGGAGATTTGCTAGCGTCAGTGAGTTGAACATGGTTTCCTGTGAGACAGTCGTTGTTTAACGGATGAGAGACAGGTCGGGTCACACGTTTTTCTGTTCTCAAGTCACCAGATAGTAAACAATGCTAGCCTAAGTTACAACCCTTTTTCTGGTCTTTTGGGTGGTTTAACGATGCGGGCAATGCTATAATATGCAATTACCTAAAGGTTGAAAAGGAAAGTAATGACTGCTAAGAAAAGAAAACTCGGGCATGTGGAGTTGCCGCTCCAACGTGTTCATATCGAACTGACGAACGTTTGTGATTTTAACTGCGTCTTCTGTCCGAAATCAGAGATGGAACGCTCCTACGGCTACATGAAGACGGACCTCGCCAAATCGCTCATTACGGAACTGACGGAGAAGGAGGTGGCGGAAAAGATAACCTTCCACGTCATGGGGGAGCCCACGCTCCACCCCGACTTCTTCTCCATCCTCGACCACGCAAAAGAGGTGGGCGCTAATGTGGGGCTCACCACCAATGGTGGAGGGCTCGGAAAAAAGGTGGGAAAAAAACTGGCCCAGTACGACCTCTACCAGATCGACGTTTCCATCCAGACGCCCGACGAAAAATCCTACCCCTTGAGGAAAGCGGGCAAGCTCCCGTACAAGGAGTATATCGACGGCATCCTCGAATTCTTCGAGGCCTATATGAAGCAGAACAGGAAGACGAAGATCAAGTTCCGTTTCATGAATACGCGCTTCTCCAAGAAGGGGCTCGAAGAGAGCCGGGGACCGGTCAAAATGATGTCCACCACGGAGGAGCTTCGGGAGACCTTCAAGACCTGGATCGGGAAGATGTATGACATCCTCGGCTACGAGGGAGAGAAGCGTGAACGGGCCTTGGCAAAGATAGGAAACCTCGTCTCCTACAAATGGAACATCGTAGAGATTTACCCCAATGTTGAGTTCGAAACCTATGTACTTAGCGAATGGGGACATGCCTTCGATTATAACGAGATACGCGACGCCTGGGCGGGGTACTGTTACGGAATGCGGGACCACTTCGCCATCCTCCAAAACGGCGATGTGACGCTTTGCTGCATCGACTACGACGGCAGGACGAAGGTGGGGAATGTTGTTGAGTCATCGCTGGAGGAGGTGCTCTCTTCCGACGAACTCGGCAGGATTATTGATGGTTTCAAAAAGATGAAACTCGTTCATCCCCATTGCAGGAAGTGTCTCGGCAGCCGGAGCTTTTTTACATGGCTCACCAAGCCGGTGACGGACGTGCTGGCGCTGAAGATTCTAAAACCCTTTTTCTACTCGAAGACCTCCATTTATGAATAAGAGGGTCTTCGGCCCACTACTTTCATATTATAAAAAAAACTGTCTTTGACAGCTTTTAAAAATCGGTTTCCTGTGGTAGACTACACCTCCTCAAAATAACACCTATCGGAAAGGCGGCGTCATGAAGGCAAAGGTATATGTGACCCTTAAAACAGGTATCCTCGATCCTCAGGGGAAGGCGGTGCAGCACTCTCTCGATGCTATCGGTTATGACGAGGTCCTCGATGTTCGTCAGGGGAAGGTCTTCGACGTGACCCTCGACGACGAGATGTCGAAGGATGAGGCCGAAAAACGTGTTTCCGAGATGGCTGAAAAGCTGTTCGCCAATACGGTGATGGAAAACTTCAGGGTCGAAATCGAATGAGATTCGGCGTCGTCGTTTTCCCCGGTTCCAACTGCGATCATGACTGCTACCACGTGGCGAAACATGTCATGGGGCAGGAGGCCGAATTCATATGGCACAAGGACGATGCCGACCTCGACCGTTTTGACTGCATCATCGTGCCGGGCGGCTTCTCCTACGGCGATTACCTGAGGCCCGGCGCTATCGCAACTCATTCCCCAGTCATGCGTAAGATCGTCGCCTATGCCGACTCCGGCGGTCTTGTGGTCGGTATCTGTAATGGATTTCAGGTGCTCACCGAGGTGGGTCTCCTCCCCGGCGTGCTCATGCGAAACCGGACGCTCAAGTTCATCTGCCGCGACGTCTTCCTGAAAGTTGAAAACAGCGATACCCCCTTTACCTTGGAGTATTCTCCCAACCATGTTGTCCGTGTCCCCATTGCCCATCACGACGGCAATTACTTTTGCGACGACGAAACTCTTGCGCGCCTGAAGGCGAATGGGCAGATCGTTTTCAGTTATGCTACGCTCGAAGGGGAGACGACGGTAGAGGCGAACCCCAACGGTTCGCTTCTGAATATCGCTGGTATATGTAACGAGAAGAGGAACGTTCTCGGCCTCATGCCTCACCCCGAGCGGTGCGCCGAAAAGGCGCTCGGCAACGAGGACGGAAAAAAACTCTTCCAATCCATCTTAAAGAGCGTGGCGTCATGAAGACTGAACTGAGCGCTATTACGGACGATGTGATTAAAAGCCACGGCCTCTCCGATGAAGAGTATCGTAAAATACTCGACATCCTCGGTCGTGAGCCTAACCTGCTCGAACTCGGCATCTTTTCCGTCATGTGGAGCGAGCACTGCTCCTATAAGTCCTCCCGCATCCATCTTAAAAATTTTCCCACCGAAGGTCCGCAGGTGATCCAGGGGCCGGGAGAGAATGCGGGCGTGGTCGATATCGGCGACGGTCTCGCCGTCGCCTTCAAGATGGAGTCTCACAATCACCCCTCATTCATAGAACCCTACCAGGGGGCGGCTACGGGAGTGGGGGGGATCATGCGGGACGTCTTCACCATGGGGGCCAGGCCCGTGGCAAATTTGAACTCTCTCCGCTTCGGCAGTCTCGATCTTCCGAAACATAAATATCTTCTCAAAGGGGTCGTCGCCGGGATTGCCGGGTACGGCAACTGCATGGGCGTCCCCACCGTGGGAGGGGAGACCTATTTCGACGAATGCTACAACGGCAATATCCTCGTCAACGCCTTCACCCTCGGCATCGTGAGGAGCGACAAGATTTTTAAAGGTTACGCCTCGGGTACGGGAAACCCGGTCATCTACGTGGGGTCCAAAACGGGGCGCGACGGCATCCACGGCGCTACCATGGCGTCGGAGGAATTCGGCGAGGGTTCGGAGGAAAAAAGGCCGACCGTCCAGGTGGGCGATCCTTTCACGGAAAAGCTCCTCCTCGAAGCCTGCCTGGAGTTGATGAAGACCGACTATATCGTCGGTATTCAGGATATGGGTGCGGCGGGACTCACCTCCTCCTCCTTTGAGATGGCGAGCAGGGCCGGGACGGGGATCGAGATGAACCTGGAAAAGATCCCTCAGCGGGAAGAGGGGATGACCCCCTACGAGATGATGCTTTCCGAATCGCAGGAGCGGATGCTTATGGTGGTGAATAAGGGGTGCGAGGAGAAGGTGAAGGCCATCTTCGACAAATGGGACCTTGACTGTGCCGTTGTTGGTAAAGTGACGGATGACGGGATTATGCGCCTCACCTTTTCAGGCGAGACGGTGGCCGAACTTCCCATCGATCCCCTCGCCGAAGGGGCGCCCCTTTACGACCGACCAACTAAGCGTCCCGCCTACCTGGACGAGGTGAATAATCTCAACTTGGAGGAGCTTAAAGTTCCTTCCGATCTGAATAAGATCTTGCTCCACCTTCTCGATATGCCGAATATCGCCTCCAAGCGATGGATCTACCGTCAGTATGACCATATGGTCCGTACCGATTCGGTAGTCCTCCCCGGTTCCGATGCGGCGGTGATCCGCGTAAAGGAGACGGGCAAGGGGGTGGCCATGACGGTTAATTGCAATTCACGATATTGCTACCTCGATCCTTACCTCGGATCGATGATCGCCATTGCCGAAAATGCACGTAATCTCGTTTGCTCCGGCGCAAAACCGTTGGCAGTAACGGATTGCCTCAATTTCGGGAATCCTGAAAAGCCGGAGATCATGTGGCAGTTTGCCGAATCGGTGAGGGGCCTTATTGATGGCTGCCTCGCCTTCGATACGCCCGTCGTCAGCGGAAACGTGAGCCTCTACAACGAAACGAAGGGGGAGGCGATTTATCCCACCCCCGGCGTCGGCATGGTGGGGCTTTTGGATAACGTAAACCTCCACGCGACCCAGTGGTTTAAACAGGATGGGGACATGATCGTTCTCCTCGGTGAAAACAAGAAAGAACTCGGCGGAAGCGAATATCTAAAAATGGTACACGGCCTTGTAAAAGGGCCGCCGCCCGAACTCGATCTCGACCTTGAAAAGGCGGTGCAGGCGACCTGCCTCGACGCCATCGGCGCAGGTATCGTTGTTTCGGCGCACGACTGCGCAGAAGGGGGGCTCGCCGTGGCGCTCGCCGAGTGTTGCATTTCGGGAGATCAGCCGCTCGGCGCTACCATCGAACTCGATTCTTCCGGGAACCGGATTGATGCGCTCCTCTTCGGCGAGAGCCAGTCGCGCATTATCCTTACGGTGAAAAAATCTCACATGGAGCGGCTCGAGGAGATCGCCTGCACGCACGATGCGCCTCTCGAGGTGATGGGCGAGGTGGGAGGCGAATTCCTTCTCATCGATGAATCGATCAGCCTCAGTGTGAGTGAGTTAAAGGATGCCTGGGAGAAGGGCATAGAGAGAAGGATTGCCTGATGTTCGATAAGCTGAAAGAAGAGTGCGGTGTTTTCGGGGTCTTCAACTCCCCCGAGGCGTCCAATCTCACCTACCTCGGTCTTTACGCCCTCCAGCACCGGGGGCAGGAAGCGGCGGGGATCGCTTCGTCGGACGGCAAAAGACTCTATTCTGAACGGGCCATGGGGCTGGTGGCCGACATATTCGGTGAAGAGGTGCTTTCCCGGCTGCCGGGGCGCGCCGCCATTGGGCATGTGCGCTACTCCACCTCAGGTTCGAGCGAACTGAAAAATACCCAGCCCATTGTCGTCGATTATTCGCGCGGTGAAATTGCGCTCTCCCATAACGGCAACCTCGTTAATGCGGGAATACTTCGGAGCGAACTGGAGGCCTACGGTTCCATCTTCCAGTCCACTACCGACTCGGAGGTGATTGTCCATCTTCTCGCCACGTCGAAGGTCAATTCTCTCGTAGACAGGATTACCGATGCTCTGAGCAAGATCAAGGGGGCC
The DNA here is from genome assembly GCA_965372635.1 of uncultured bacterium. Lineage (GTDB taxonomy): Bacteria > Desulfobacterota > JADFVX01 > JADFVX01 > JADFVX01 > CBDVDA01. The sequence continues at coordinate 16,042 of CBDVDA010000019.1, forward strand.
TATTCGCTCCTCTTCCTTACGGAGACGCGGATGATCGCGGCGAGAGACCCGAAGGGCTTCAGGCCGCTCTGCATCGGACGGCTCGATGAGGGGTATGTGGTCGCTTCGGAAACCTGCGCTCTCGACCTGATGGGCGCCACCTATCTGAGAGACGTGGCGCCGGGCGAGATCGTTGTTTTCGATGACAACGGTATGACTTCGTTAAAACCTCTTCCGGAAGAGAAACCGTCTCATTGCGTCTTTGAATTCATCTACTTTGCACGGCCCGACAGCAGCATCTTCGGCGCAAGCGTCACCGAAGTGAGGACGGAATTCGGCCGGTGCCTGGCCCGTGAACATCCGGTGGAAGCCGACGTGGTGATTCCCGTACCCGATTCGGGTGTGACGGCGGCCATCGGTTATGCCGAGGAGTCGGGCATCCCTTTTGCCATGGGGATCATCCGGAATCACTATGTGGGACGGACATTTATCGAACCGGAGCAGTCGATCCGCCATTTTGGCGTCAAGATCAAACTGAATGCCGTCAAGGCGGTGCTTAAAGGGAAACGGGTCGTTGTCGTTGACGATTCCATCGTGAGGGGGACGACGAGCAGGAAGATCGTTAAAATGGTGAGGGAAGCGGGGGCGACGGAGGTGCATGTAAGGATCAGTTCCCCCCCCACGTCCTACCCCTGCTATTACGGGATCGATACGCCCACCCGGAAGGAATTGATCGCTTCCTCGCACGGGGCGGAGGAAATCAGTAAACACATTACCTCCGATACTCTCGGCTACCTCAGCTTTTCCGGGATGAGAAAGGCGGCCGGGGAGGCGATTGTATGTTGCGACGCCTGTTTTTCGGGGGAATACCCCATCGAGTTCGACAGGGAAGAAAAGGATCCGCAGATTCCGCTTTTTGAAAAGGCGAATAAAGAAAACGAGGATTAGGCGACTATGGATGAAAGGGCACGGCTTTTAGAGATCGTCAGGGAGAAATCGTACGAACAGCGGGAGGTGACGCTCGCATCGGGGAGGAAGAGTGATTTTTATATTGATTGCAAGCAGACCACTCTCGATGCCGAAGGAGCTTTCCTGGTTGGGCGTCTCATGCTTGAGCGGATCGCCGCCATGGACGGACCTATTGAAGGGGCGGGCGGCCTTACCCTCGGCGCCGATCCCATCGCCACGGCCGTTTCCATTGCAAGCTTCGACGCGGGAGAGCCGATCCCTGCATTCATCATCAGGAAGGAACCGAAGGGGCACGGTACGGGGCAGTGGCTCGAAGGGACAAAGAATCTGAAACCGGGCGCCAAGGTGGTCATCGTCGAAGATGTGGTCACTACGGGGGGGTCGTCACTGAAGGCGGTCGAGCGGGCCGAGGCCTCCGGTCTCGTTGTTCAGGGCATACTCACTCTGGTGGACCGCTGCGAGGGGGGACGTGAGAATATCGAGGCGGCGGGTTACTCGCTTGAAACTTTATTCGAGCGGGAAGAGGTTGCCGGAAGCTAACTTCCTCTTTTTCATATTTATCAGATTCAACTCCGAGCCTCTCCGGCATTCACCTGTTTTTTGAAGCAGATGTCTGTCAGATCCCCCATTTAGCTAAATAAAAATGCAAAAGAGCAATATATGTCGCAAAAAGAGCAATATATGCCGCGACAAGCGATATGGTTTTGTGCTAATAATATAGCGGAACATTAGCACTGCTTGGAAATACTCTTTCTTGAGGATCAAACTATGAAAATTCTGATTGTTGATGACGTGAAATTCTCCGTGGAAATCGGGAAATCTTTTCTTGAGAGTACGGGATGTGAACTTCTCTCCGCCTTTAATGGAGCGGAAGCGCTTGAGGTGGCCCGGAGGGAGCGACCGGACATTGTTTTGACAGACCTCTTCATGCCGGGGATGAACGGGGATGATCTTTGCCGTGAGATAAAGACGGATCCTGAAACAAAGAGTATTCCCGTTATTATTTTGACGGCTGCGAATAACCCGGAGAACCAGGAGAAGGGCCTGGAAGCAGGATGCGACGGCCTTCTCAGCAAACCCTACAGTAAAGGAGACATCATCGAGGAGGTCAAGAAATATATTAACATCATCTGCAGGAAGGATAAACGTGTGCCCGTCAGTTTTGATGTGACCTATGAATGTAACGGTGATATCTGCGACGGGAAGGTGCTCGATCTGAGCTGTAGCGGGATGTTTTTACAGGTTGAAGACAAACTTCCCCTCGGAGGTGAGGCCACCTTTTTGCTTAATATCGCCGGGAAGGTCGGCGACTTTAAGGTGCGTGGCGAGGTAGTTCGCCTCGTGTCCAACGGATCGGTGAACAGCTATGACAAAGAATCCGGCATGGGAATCCTTTTTAAGGAAATTTCTCCCGAATTGAGCAGCCTAGTCAATGACCTGGTGGGCTCGGGCTGATGGGTTTTTCTACGCTATATTCTCTTTCAGTTGAGAAGTCCCTTGTCCTGATCGTTGTTTGTTCAGCCTTCTTCGGCCTCGGTTGTGGAGGGATGCAGAGTGTCAGGGGCGCCCTCGGTGGAGAGCCGGATATCTACGTCATGACCGGGAAGAAAGAGGTTGCCCTCTATGTTGCCGATATGGCCGGTGGCGAGATCGTTGGAAGGGTGGAGTTGCCGGAGAAATTCAATGAAGTTGAATCGACGGTGGCGGACGTTCTCAGGGCCAGGGTGGATGGCGGAAGGATACGCACGTCGTCTGATTTTACTCCTCCCACGATGAAGAGGAGTCCCTATCTGGAAGAGATAGAACTGCCGGATTGGAAGAAGACCGACATCGATGTCGTTGCGTTTCTTGACATTTCCTTCATCTATGAAGCAATCTCCGCTGACGGCGGAGTGCCCCCCTATGGATATAAGCTGAAAGGATCGGTTACTTTAATGATGGGTAAGACGACCCGTGATGGAGAGATCAGGCCGCTTATGGACGAGGTTATTGTCCTCGCTCAATTGGAGAAAAAACTTGACATCAAAACAAGGGGAATCAGGGGACTGAAAGCGCTCATGAAGGTGTTGCCGCCCACTCGGTTTTTGGATGAATTGAATGAAAAAACGCGTTACGAGATGAAACAATTTCTTATGAAAAAGGGGGTATGAAAATGAAAGAGTGTGAAGAAGTGAAAGAGCAAGAAAGGCCTGTCATTCTCCTTGTAGACGATGAACCGAGGTTTCGGTTGAGCCTGGCTAAATTGCTGGAGGATAATTATACGGTTTTAACGGCGGCCGATGGTCAGGAAGGACTGACCTTGTTTGAATCCGCCCCGGTGTCGTTGACCCTTCTCGATCTCGATATGCCTGTTATGAACGGTGTTGAGATGCTTGAACGGCTGAGGGCCGGGACGGATGATGCAAAGGTCATCGTAATGACGGGAAGAAGTACGCATGGCTGGGCAAAGAGTTGCGCCAATTTAAATGTGCAGGGATATATTGAAAAACCTTTCGAGATTGACGATCTTGTGGCGCGGATGAAGGATGTTCTCGGTGAGGGAAGTTCTTCGAAGGGTTCCTGGCTGCAACAACAGGAATTGAGGATGGAGAAGGCGAGTCCTTTCATCACGGAAGTGGTCGATTATATCCATGATAACTGTAAGGAGAGTTCGACCCAACAGGAAATCGCATCACGTTTTAACCGCTCCACGACGTACCTTGCCCGCCGCTTTCATGCCGAATGCGGAATGCCGATGAAGGCCTATGTGACCCGTTACAAGATCGAAAAGGGGCGGGAACTCCTTGAAAGAGAACCAACCCTCATGATTCAGGATGTCGCTTCGGCTGTCGGTATCCCCGACGCCAACTATTTCAGCCGTCTCTTTACACGGGTTGTGGGTGAATCGCCGGGTCGTTTCAGGACCCGCTGCCGCAGCATTACCGACGGTTGAAATAAAAAGGCAGGCTAAACAGTTCCTGCCCATCCACATTTTACTCTCTCTACTTCCTCCTGTTCTGTTCAAATTCCTTTGGTGAGTGCCTGCCCGGCTTTGATGCTTGCATCCTTTTTGGCTGGGAATAATCGTAACAGCAGAAGCAGGACAAAAGGAGAGATAGAATGAAAGAACTCTGGATTCAAACGCTTGCCGTGACAAGTTACCTGGTTTTCGGGGTGATCGCCTATATATTAAACATTTTTCAAGGGGAGAAAAGGATGTTTCTTCGACGGCATGGAGGCCGCTAGAGGGGGCAGCGATAATCGTTGTTGTAGCGCAGGCCCTTATTTTTTCAGGAATTTAAGATCTCTTCCTACGATGATTCTTACGTCGATGTTGTCGGGCAGACCGATGCCTGGCTTGACCCATTGTGTGGCGGGGATTTTGTGGCCGAGATCGACGGCGAGATACATGACCTCCTTGCGATGCCAGATGACTGTTTTCGCTTCCCTCGACCCTTTGAGGGCCTTGATTCGGATGACGTTGTAGCCCTTCTTCTTCAGGATGTTCGCCACCTTCATAGCGAGTCCGGGGATGGCTGAGGCATTGAAGATCTCCACCCGGAGACTGGCCCTGTCGGGCCTGGCATCCTTCGACAGCGGTTTTGCCGGCTGTTTGCCCGTCAGTCTTGATATCTCTTCCTGGAGGATTGCCTGTTTGTTTACCAGAGAACTGATCTCCCGGCGAAGAGTGTCGAGAGTGTTGCTACTTCCAGCCGTTCCGGCCCCCTCTTTAAGGGCGTCTACTTCTTCGCGCAGGGTTTTTGTTTCGGACGCCAGTCTGTTGATGCGTGCCGAAACGTGGGGTGTTATCTTTTTGGGAGGATTTAATCCGTAGCTGAAACCGGCCAGTATTCTTGATTCCGGCTGAGATTTCGTTGTCCTGACGCCATACCCGATGCCGCACATGAAGGTCAGCTGTCCGCCGGAGGTATATTTTACCGAAGGCATTATGATCAGGTTGTCTCGTTCAAGGTCCTGGTATCTTGAACCGAGCATCTCCAGTGAAATGGTCAACTCCGGTAGCGCCTTCAACTCAACGCCGGCATTCACCGTAACCACCTTGTCTGAAATGAATCCCTCATCAGGGCTGAAGACCTTCACGTCGCCTCGTCCACCGCCTGCTGAGAGGTGCAGGTTGGTGATTCGGCCAAAATGGCTGAGATGGATTTCGCCGCCGTAGGTCCCCTCGCCGCTGCTGAAGGCGTCTCCTTCATCTTCACGCGTATAGAGCGAGCCGTAGGCGCTGATGGCGAGTGCGAAGCCATCCTCTCCGTTTCCTGCAACCCGGTATTTCCCCGTCCCGACGGCCCCGCTCAGCCGACTTTCGGTGGAATCATCGAAGAGATAGGTGGCCGTCACTCCGAATTCGATGGTGTCTGTTACGGAAAAGAGGTATCCCGGTGAGATAATCGTATCGTAGCTCTTGGTATTTGCGTTTAGAAATCGTTCTTCTCCGGCAAATAAGCTGATTGAGTGGCCTCCCTTTTCGGTGAGGTCGGCTGTCTTCATCACCAGAAGACCGGATCCCCCGGAAAGTGAGGGGGTGGCGGCAAAAGCACTGCCGGACAGGATTAAAATAAATATGAAGGGGAGTATGATCTTTTTCACAGGTTCACCTCACATGCATGTTGCTACAGTTTATACCAAAAAAAAGGCGTAAATAAAAGGATATAATGGAGAAATGGAAGGAAAGAGTGTTTTGTCAGGAGGTGAAGGGATGCGGTGGGCGCATTTCTAGGAGTGAAGCCTTTTGAGGTAATGATTGAAAACCATAATCAGGAGCATGCCGGTGGATATTATGATGGCAGAGAGCAGGATGATGTTCCGGCGATAATCGGCATAGAAACCGGTAATGTCGAAAAGGACGGAGATACGACCTACCTCCAGGTTCCTGACGTCAAGGAGCGGGATGAAACGGGCCTGGTAGCGTCTTCCCTTCCAATCGAAATTTTGAAAGTTTGACGTTTTTTCTTCAGCCATAAACCGTACCACCTTTGTCGGCAATCCCTCGATATTTTCGCCGATGTTAACGGAGGAACGGAAACGGTCCCATGCTGCCTGCCTGTCCAGCATTTCGAGGCCGTCCTCCCACTTCCCGCGCTTAATATGGTCTTTGTAGATAAAAACATAGGCCCTGATGCCGAAGAGTTGCTTCAGGGATCCAACAAAGTGTTCGATCTCTTTGCCGAGTTCGATGTACCCCACAAGTTCGCCGCCGTCGTACCAGGGGGAGACCACCCTGAGGGTGAAGGTGCCGAAGGGGCCTAGTTCCAGCCCCCAGGTTCCCTTTTTCGTCTTTTCGGCGGCCAGTTGGGTTGCCCGGTCTATAGTGTCGCCGTAGCGGTTCGGGTTGTGCAGCCTCAGAATATTTACCCGGTCCTGTCCGGTCAGGTAGAAATGGCTGATGTTTCTGTTTGCCCGCAAGTCTTCGTAGATCGGTTCGGCGAGACGTAGCATTTCCTCCCGGTCTTTTTTGATAAAGGCTTTTTTGATCTCATCTTTTTGCATAATGAGTTTTATGATGGAGTCGATCTCATCCGCCTCATAGGCTTCATAGGCGTAGTAGAAGTTATTGATCAGCCTCGTCTCCCTCCCTATGGCATCGTTCAGCATGCTCTTTAATGACATGTATGTGACGAACAGGGCGAGGGATATAAAGAGGAGTAATCCAAATGAGATGGCGCGCCTCGGTAGTCGATTGTTATTGGTCTTCTGCATTCTTACCTTATAGATCGTGGTGTGGCATTTCCTTTTTTTGAAAAGCTCTATGTGGAAAATTATAGTTCTTAACGGGGGGAGAGTGCAATAGGTAACAAGAGAAACAGGTAAGAAAAACGAAAATGATTAGATTTGATTAGCGATGTTTGTGAAGGGGTGGTGCTTGTTTTTCGATTCAGGAACTCTCATTAACTCCGGCAGCTTATCTTGGCTTTTTCGACCAGTTCGTGGATGGAAATCGGTTTCGAGATATAGTCGTCGAATCCCTCGGCCAGAAAGCTCTCCTTGTCGCCAGCCATGTTTCTTGCTGTTACGGCAATGACGGGCGTGCCCGAAAGGGCGGGCGTATCCTTGATCTTTTTCATCACCTCGATTCCGTCCATGTTCTCCATCTGGATGTCGAGGAAGATCACTTTCGGTCTGTGCTGCATCGCCAGTTTCAGTCCATCGAAACCGCTCTCCGCTGCGATGACCTCGAACCCGGCATTTTCCAGGGTAACTTGGGCCAGCTTCAGGTTGGCAGGACTGTCGTCTATTACAAGTGCTTTTTTCATTGATCTCCTTTAGCCGTAAAGTTTACTTTTTAGTCATGTTTTTGTCAAAGGTAAAGATGAAGAAACTGCCTTTTTTAGAGTTTTTTGACAACAGGGGTTCAAGAAAATTGAAGATAGTGAAACTTTTTCATTGTCGAGGCATCTAACGTGACATATATTAATTTAATAATTGCGTAAATATGAAAGTAATGAAATGAGCAAAGAGATATACGAACTTCAGGCGAGCATTTGCCAGACTATGGCCAATGCGAAACGATTGGAAATTATCAACCTCCTCGGCAAAGGGGAGTTGTCCGTCGGCGCACTCGCCGAGAAGATGGATGTGAAATTGGCCAATCTTTCACAACACCTGTCGGTCATGAAGTCGAAGGGTATCCTCACGTCCCGGCGCGAAGGTGTGCATATCTATTACAGGGTTGCCAACCCGAAGGTACTGAAGGCCTGCGCACTCATGAAGGAAATTATGGTTGAAATGCTCGAATTACAAGGAAGGCTCTCGAAGCAGATGACCTGAAGAAGGCCGGATTTGCAATTAACGTGCAATCTGGTAGATTATAAAGATGAAATTAAAAAGTGATTGAGGTCAAAAGATGCTGCATAAAATCGTTGGAATAACGCTTGACCGTCCGAAGACAGTCCTGGCTGTTTATCTCATTATTTCGATCCTTTTCTTTACCCAGTTTTTTAAGGTCGAGATTGACACTGACCCGGAAAACATGCTTCCCCATGACGATCCGGCGAGGGTGACCCACAGGGAATTTAAGGCGGAGTTTGCCCTCCACGACGCCATCATGGTCGGCGTGGTGGATGACTCGAACCCGGAGGGCGTCTTTACGCCTGAAACGCTCGAAAATATTGCCGCCATCTCGGAAGAGATTATGGATATAGAAGGGGTGATTGCAAAGGACCTCATAAGCCCCATTACTACAGACGACATACAGGGCGGGGGCGGGACGCTTCTTATCGAACCGCTTATGCCGAAGGGAAAACTCGATCATGCGTCGGCCATGCGGGTGCGGGATGCGGCGCTTCAGAATCCTGTACTGAAAGACATGCTGGTGAGCGCCGACGGCAAGGCAATTGCCATCGGCGTGCCGATCAAAGAAAAGCACGAGAGCTACCGTATCGCCACTGAGATCGAAAGGATAATAGAGAAGCATAGAGGAACGGAGGAGTATCACATTACGGGCCTCCCCGTGGCGGAGGACACCTTCGGCGTGGAAATGTTCAAACAGATGGCCCTTTCTGCGCCTCTGGCCGGACTCATTATCTTCCTCCTCATGTACTTCTTCTTCAGGAGTTTTTCGCTTATTGTTGCCCCCATGCTGGTGGCGGTCATCTCCATCATCTGGACCATGGGACTGCTCATCGGTTCGGGCCATACGGTGCATATCATGAGTTCCATGATCCCCATCTTTCTCATGCCTATTGCCGTGGTGGACAGTATCCATATAATGAGCGAATTTTATGACGATTATCAAAAGACGCATGATAGAAAGCATACCTTTGCAAATGTAATGGACAACCTCATGACCCCCATGTTCTACACCTCCGTTACTTCGGCTATCGGTTTTGCCTCACTGGCGTTGACGCCGATCCCGCCCGTCCGTATTTTCGGCCTTCATGTCGCCTTCGGTATTATGAGCGCCTGGTTTATCACCATCACCTTTATTCCCGCCTTCGTCATGGTCCTTCCCGAACGTATTATGAAAAATTTTGGGGCCGCTGCGGGTGGAGAGAGCAAACGGATGGTTATGATCCAGGAAGCGGTGGGACATTTCAGCACGAAGCGGAGCAAATGGGTGGTTTTGGTGACGCTTGTTCTCTTCCTGGTCTCTGCCTGGGGAATTACCTTTACCGTCGTTAACGACAACCCCGTCTACTGGTTCAAGAAGGACCACAAAATCCGGGTGGCGGACCGCGTCCTCAATTCGCACTTCGGCGGGAGTTATATGGCCTACCTCGTTCTCGAAGGAAAGGTTGCCGATACCATGAAGTCGCCTGCTGTGCTTGCTTACATAGAAGGGTTGCAGGAGCATATTTCGAGCCTCCCTGTGGTGGGGAAAACGACGACCCTCGTCGATGTGATCAAGAAGATCGGCTTTGAGTTGAGAGATAAAAAGAAAGGGTCCGATGTAATCCCGGCGACCCCTGAAGCGGTCGCCCAGTATCTCTTCCTTTACGAGATGAGCGGCAACCCGGATGACCTCTTTCACCTCGTGGACCCGAACTATAAAAAAGCGGCTATCTGGGTTCACTTGAAAAAGGGCGACAACAAGGACATGAAGGGGGTGATTGAGGCCGTTGACCGCTACCTGGAGGAACGCCCTCTGCCGGACTCCATTGTTACGAGTTGGGCTGGTCTTACCTATATCAACGTGGTCTGGCAGGAACGGATGGTGAAGGGAATGCTGAATGCCCTTATGGGAAGTTTCGTCATGGTTCTTTTAATTATGACCTTCCTCTTCAGGTCGCTCCTCTGGGGGGTTATTTCCATGGTCCCGCTTATGGTGACCATCACTCTCATTTATGGCCTCGTCGGTTTTATGGGGAAGGACTATGACATGCCTATCGCCGTCCTGTCGTCGCTCACGCTCGGCCTCTCCGTTGACTTTGCCATTCACCTCGTCCAGAGGGCGAGGCAGGTTTTTGCTGAAGAGCAGGATTGGGAGAGGACGATTGACCGCCTCTTTGACGAACCTGTGCGGGCGATTGTGAGAAATGCCGTGGTCATTGCCGTCGGTTTTACGCCGCTCCTGGCTGCGTCGCTTGTTCCCTATCAGACGGTGGGACTTTTCATGGCCCTTATTATGGCCATAAGCGGCGCCACCACGCTGCTCGTTATCCCGTCGCTTATGACGATATTTAAAGGACGGTTAAAGGTTTAGAAACTACATACAGGGAGGTTGAATATGAAAAGAATAGTGCCGGTTTTTCTTGGACTGATGATGATTCCTGCTTTCTCGTGGGCGCTTACCGCCGATGAGATCATAGAAAAATCGAACATCGCTTACTACTACGCCGCCGATGATGGAAAGGCGACAGCGAGGATGCATATCAACGACGCCAGGGGCCGCGAGCGCTACCGCGAGATTACCATCCTGAGGAAAGATATTGAGGACGGCGGTCGCCAGAATTACTATGTCTATTTCCATGAACCCGCCGATGTGAGCAAGATGGTCTTAATGGTCTGGAAACAGGCGTCGGGTGACGACGACCGCTGGCTCTATCTGCCTGCCATCGATCTTGTAAAGAGGATCGCCACGAGTGATAAGCGCTCCAGCTTTGCCGGCGGCGTCTTTACATACGAGGACGTGTCTGGAAGACGAACGGGCGACGATACGCACGAACTCCTGAGGGAAGAGAAAATTGCCGGGAAGGAGAGCTATGTGATAAAAAACGTTCCTAAAGACGCCGGTGTTGTAGAGTTCTCCTACTATATTTCCTGGATAGACAAGAAGACGTTCCTGCCGATCAAGGGGGAGTATTTCGACAGGAAAGGAAAACTCTACAGGACCATCGAGGTGGAAAAAACGGCTGTCATCGACGGCTACCCGACGGCGATTCGCGGGACGGCTAAAAACCTGGAAACGGGACTGGTGACCACCATAGATTTTGTGGATGTGAAGTACAACCTCGGCCTCAAGGATAAAATTTTCAAGGAACGTTACCTCAGGAAAGCGCCTAAGGAAGTTAAGAAGTAATGCATTGGGGACAATGCTTTTTAAATTAGATATACAAATCCCCGTTCTTAGGGCGGGGGCATAGTTAAAAGGCTATGCCATAAGAATTCTTCTTTTCTTTGACGGCCAAAGAAAGAGAAGCAAAAGAAAGGCCGCCCTTGCCCGGATAAACCGGATAAGTAACTTCACGAAACAATCTTCTAAAATAACCAGAAGATTATTTCTAAGTTGCTAAACTTGGCCTTCGGCTCCCCTCGTTACGCAGTTGCCTGAGGCGGTCACAAAAACTCACTTCGCTCAAACAGTTTGTGACCTTCATCCTCAGGCAACAGCTTCAGTCGGCTGCGTTTTAAAGGGAATTAAAATCAAGACCTTTAAGCCCACATCCTTTGCCGAGGCTTATTAACCGGGAATCTGAATGACTATTTTTTTAGACAAAATTAATCTGGTGAAAAAGACTATTTGCCTCCTTTCTTTTACCGCTTTATTCCTCCTCTCGCCTGCACCAGGGTATTCACTCTCCCTGAACGGTTTTCTGGAAGGCGCCTACGGTATGCGTTTCAATGACGATGTTACCAAAAGGGATGATTATAATCTCGCCGAGGGACGTTTCCAGATTCGGGGGAGTCATTCGCCGGACGTGCTCGAAGACTGGGAACCGGAATTCAGATTCAAAGGGGATGTTCTTCACGATGCCTTTGAAGAGACGACCAAAGGGTTGGTCCGGGAAGCGTCACTCACTTTTACCCCTCATGACAGCCTGGACATTAAGTTCGGAAGGCAGATACTCACCTGGGGGACGGGGGACTTCCTCTTTATCAACGATCTCTTTCCAAAGGACTACGTCTCCTTTTTCTCAGGACGGGACGATGAATACCTGAAACTCCCCTCCGATGCGCTGAAGAGTTCCCTCTTTCTCGATGAATGGAGTATCGACGTCGTACTCATCCCACGCTTTGAGCCGAATAACAGCCTCACGGGCAGGCGGTTTTCCTACTATGACGGTTTGAACGGTTCTATTGTTGGGGTTGCCGGTGGCGGCAGTTTCATAGAACCGGAAAGAAGCGTTGAAAATATGGAAAAGACGGCGCGGTTTTACAGGAATTTCGGGCGTTATGAGACGGCGATTTATCTCTTCGATGGTTTTTACAAGGAACCTCTCGGTGTTACGGACCCAGTCAACCGGGAGTTTTTTTACCCTGAATTGAACGTCTATGGTGCGAGTGTTCGCGGTCCCTTTGGCGGCGGCATCGGCAATATGGAGGCCGGTTATTACGATTCGAGGAACGATAGAGACGGGGACGATCCCTTGGTTGAGAACCCGGCCTTCAAGTTCCTTGCCGGGTATGAGCGGGACCTGGGCAGTGATTTTAAGGCGGGCCTCCAGTATCAGCTTGAAAAAATGCTCGATTACGACGCTTTCCTCGCCGCAGGCGGCTCGACCTATAAGGACGAAAATCGCCACCTTTTTTCGCTACGCCTTACGAAGCTCGCCATGAACCAGAATTTCGTCTTAAGCTTTTTCGGTTTCTATTCCCCCTCGGATAAGGATTATTATATGCGGCCCAAGGTGAGTTATAAATTCACAGATGCCTTAAGCCTCACTTTGGGGGGGAATATATTCGGTGGGAAGCATGAGCAGACCTTTTTCGGTCAGCTTAAGAGAAATGACAACCTCTATACGCGGCTCCGTTACAATTTCTGATCTTCTATAATCACCTCCATTCCACACATAGTTTGCCTTTCATTCTTGAAGTAATTTTTATTTGATTGATGGCAGGGGTGTGGTATAAATAGCCATCTGTTCAAAAAGGGGTGAGCAATGGAAGAAGCGAGAAAACAGACGGAAGATTTGGTTGAACGCTTCCAACGGAACATAGACGTTTACAAGAACGGCAAGTATAACGAGACGCAGGTCAGGCGCGAATTCATCGACCCTTTCTTCGACGCGCTCGGGTGGGATGTTGCCAACAAAGCCGGTTATGCCGAGCAGTATAAAGACGTGGTTCATGAGGACAGCGTCAAGGTCGGCATATCTCTTAAGGCCCCCGATTACTCCTTCCGCATCGGCGGCCAGCGCAAGTTCTTCCTGGAGGCAAAGAAACCCTCCGTCAGGATCAAAGAGGAAGTCCCTCCCGCCTTTCAGCTCCGGCGCTACGGCTGGAGCGCAAAACTCCCCCTTTCCATTCTCACCGATTTTGAAGAACTCGCCGTTTATGATTGCAGGACCAAGCCAACCACGAAGGACAAGGTGAGCACGGGCCGTGTCGCTTATTATACCTACGACCAGTACATCGATAAATTCGACGAGCTATGGGGGACATTCTCCAAAGAGGCTGTATTAAAGGGGAGTTTTGACCGCTATGCAGTGTCGTCGAAGGGGAAGCGCGGCACGGGGGAGGTTGACAGGGAGTTTCTAAAAGAGATAGAGACGTGGCGCGATGCGCTTGCAAGAAACCTCGCCATCAGGAACAGATCCCTCACTGTTCATGAGCTTAACTTTGCCGTCCAGCACACGATAGACAGGATCATCTTCCTCCGCATCTGCGAAGATCGTGGGATAGAGAACTACGGCAGATTGCAGGCGCTCACCAACGGGGCCAACGCCTACCCACGTCTGCTCCAACTCTTCACCGAGGCCGACGCCCGTTACAACAGCGGCCTCTTCGATTTCAAGGCCGACACCTTAAGCCATACCCTGAATATAGACGATAAGGTTTTGCAGGGGATCATCGAAAACCTCTACTACCCAAAGTCGCCCTACGAGTTCTCCGTTCTCGGCGCGGATATCCTCGGCAATGTGTACGAGCAGTTCTTAGGCAAGGTAATCCGTCTCACGGCAGGGCATCAGGCGAAGGTGGAGGAGAAACCCGAAGTTAAGAAGGCGGGCGGCGTTTATTACACGCCTCAGTATATCGTTGAGTATATCGTGCAGAATACGGTGGGGAAGCTATTAGGTGCTCAGGGTAGTGTAGGGGCAGACCCGCGTGTCTGCCCTGATGAAGGCAAAGAGAAGGGCGCACACATGGGTGCGCCCCTACAAAAATCAATAACCCCAAAACAAGCCTCAACCCTCCGCATCCTCGACCCCGCCTGCGGCTCCGGTTCTTTCCTCATCGGCGCCTACCAATACCTGCTCGATTGGCATCTCAAATGGTACGAGGAGAACGACCCCGAAAAGCACGCCAGGGGAAAAGAGCCAGCCATCTACAAAGGCGCAGGGGCCGAATGGAAGCTCACCACGAAGGAGAAGAAGCGCATCCTCTTAAACAATATTTACGGCGTAGATATCGACAGGCAGGCCGTGGAAGTGACCAAGCTTTCCCTGCTCCTCAAGGTTTTGGAGGATGAAAACCAAGAGACGCTCAACCTCTCTTTTACTTTCATGCAGAAGAATGAGCGAGTCCTCCCCAACCTTGACGACAACATCAAGTGCGGTAACTCCCTCATCGGCCCGGACTTTTACGACCAGCAGGATTTATTCCCCACTTTAGAAAAGGGGGGCAAGGGGGGATTTGATCCTTACAAATTGAACGACGATGACATGCGCCGGATTAATGTTTTTGACTGGGAAAAGGAATTCCCCAAAATATTCCCCTCCCCATTGAGGGGGGAGGGCCAGGGTGGGGGTGAAAATGGTTTTGATGCGGTGGTTGGGAACCCGCCCTATATTCGTATTCAGGCAATGAAGGAGTGGGCACCGCTTGAGGTGGAGGAATACAAACAGAGTTATAAGGCTGCCTCGAAGGGGAACTATGATATATACGTTGTTTTTGTTGAGAAGGGCCTTTCGCTGCTGAACAGCAAGGGTCTTCTTGGTTACATCCTTCCACACAAGTTCTTCCAGTCCCAGTATGGCGCACCAGTCCGGCAGATCATCTCTGAAGGCAACCACCTGTCGGAGGTCATCGACTTTGGCGACAAGCAGGTATTTGACGGCGCAACAACCTACACCTGCCTCCTCTTCCTCGGAAAGGGCGGTGCAAAAGAGGTGGCCTATACAAAAGTAAGTGATCTCAAGACATGGGAAGATCATGTAGGGGCAGGTTCCAAACCTGCCCAAGAGGAATTCATGCAATGCGGCACAATCCCGGCAGAAAAGGTTACTGCCGAACCGTGGAATTTCGTTGTTGGTAAAGGGGCGAAGCTTTTTGACAGGCTTTCAAAGATGCCCGTTAAATTGGGCGATGTGGCAGCTAGGATATTCCAGGGCATTATTCCTGGTGCTGATAAAGTATACGCTTTAGATTTGCTTTACGAAAAAGACGAAAAAACTGCCGTTTGTTTTTCACGTGCACTTAATTGTGAAGTTGAATTAGATACCTTGTTGTTACGGAAAATAGTCAGTGGAATGCATGTTAAGCCATACCACTTGCACGCTAACAACTCACGGGTAATATACCCATATTATGCAAGTGATGATGGTAGTTACAAATTAATACCCAACCGGGAGTTGCAAGAGAAGTATAAATTAACATTCAACTACTTTAATGAAACTCGTACATTACTTGATGCCCGTGACAAAGGTTCTGCAAAAGGAACGGAGTGGTATAAATATATAAGAACTCAAAATATTGGCCTTCAAGCGTTTCCCAAAATTGCTGTTCCTAGATTAGTGTCTAAGCTCTGTTGTGCATACGACATTGAAGGAGAGTATTGTCTAGATAATGTAGATGTTGGGGGTATTTTAATTAAAGCAGACTGTACTATTTCACCAGATTTTTTAATGGGGCTCCTGAACAGTAAACTATTAGATACTTATTTCAAAAATATAGCCGTGCCTTTTAGGGGTGGTTTTTTCTCCGCAAACAGACAATATATTGAAAACCTCCCCATCCCCACCATCGACTTCAACAACCCCGCCGAAAAGGAAAAGCACGACCAGATGGTGGCGCTGGTGGAGCAGATGCTCGACCTGAACAAAAAACTCCAAACCGCCAAAATCGCCCAGGACAAGGAACTCATCGAACGCCAGATCAAGATTACCGATAACCAGATCGACAGGCTGGTTTATGCGCTTTATAGGCTGACGGAGGATGAGATAAAAGTGGTGGAGGGATAGAAGTGATTGAGTCAAAATACATAGTGAAAACATTTCAATAAAAGTATAAGGGGGTTATTATGCATGAGGTAATGATAGAAGAAGGACCTAATTGGGAAAACTACATTTTTAACAGGGAGCTTTTTGAGCCTGAAAGACAGCGAGCACCATTTATGTTGCTCGGTAATTATAGAGAGTTTGGATCATTAAATAGAGAAGATATTAGCGAAGATATAGCGGCTCGCATACTTAAAAGAGATGATGGGAAAGATGACGAACTCCCTTTTTGGGGAACCCTTGGTCTTGATAACAATTATTACGGAAGGAGTGAAAAAAGAGACTTTGGCTTTGGTGGAATTATAAGCTTTTCAAATGTAGGGAGCACGGAATCTGATGAACTCAATTCAGGTGCTGAAACAATAAGGGAAATAGGGTATTTCAGGAAAGGACAATTCAGGGACGAAGAGGCAAATAGAGAGTTTAAGAATGTACGGGAAAGGTGCATAAGTCTGGAAGAGGTTGACTTTAATCTGGATGAAAAGTTTTGGTCAAGGCTTTACGGTGCGTGGCATCATTTAATGAATAAAAGAGACCTTACGGAAGACGACATCGAAGGGTTGCTTAAATTAGTCCCAATGATCCGTCTTACTTTGTATTTAAAGAAAGACGAAGCGGCCACTGTTTTTTATCAGTATGGAAATGACCTTGCTGAGATGGACGATGTGTTTTACATTATGCCCGAGCCAACAGCGCCAAAGTCTACCGATGAAGAAGAAACATTCAACTGCACCAGCCGCAACAGACTTACTTACAAGATACCTGTAATTCCTTTTGAAGCATTTTATACTGAGGATATTGACCTAAATTTAAGTGATATTTATCGAAATATTAAGCTTCCTAACATAAAGATTCTCACTGGGGAGAGGGCTTTCCCCGTAAATGATGCCAAGAGTGTTGGAGCTGCGGCGAACAGCACGGTTTTGCCGAATAGCTTGCTTAAACAAGCTAGTAAAAAGTTATTAGATAGAGAAGGGCTTAAGGTTTGGGATAAACAAAAATATAAATTCAGAAAGGCAAAGGCTGGTGAATTAGAAAGCCTAAATGGCAAAAAGCTTCTTTTTCTAATTCACGGCACATTTTCATCTACCAAAGGTGCATTCAAAGAATTAATTAACCGTGGTGATAAATCTTGGATTGCAAAAAATACAAGTAAGTATGATGGCGTTATAGCTTTTAACCATCATACTGTTACTGAAGGACTTAAGGATAATACGGATGTACTAATTAATGCGCTACCTGATAATTTTAGAGCTGATGTGGATATAATTGCCCATAGCAGAGGAGTCTTACTCGGCAAATACATAAGCCATTATATCGGGGAGTTTACTGTGCATAAAGGCGTCATGGTAGGCGGTGCTAACGGGGTTGGTTACCTAAAGGCCTTGAGAGGATTTGCCTACCAGAGTAAGGGGGTCAATATTTTACTGAACGTGTTGAAAAATATGGTTGCCCCTGGTTCATCTCACGCTACGATCATATCCAGTGCAGCTCAATATTCAGCCAGATGGTTGGCAAATCAGCCGGGCTTTAAAGCTATGACACCAGGCCACCCTGATCTTAATGAAGTATTAATTCCAACAGCCAACAGAGATAATGAAGATGCTCAAAGGCATGACGTTGAGCCGGAATACTTCAGGGCTGTTGGTGATTACAGGTTAAGGTGGGGCAGGTATCGCTATTCTCCATTTAAGCTTACTGCCAACCTGTTTCTCGGCAGAAGAAATGATTGGGTGGTTGGAAGTATTGAACAAAGCGACGTAAGGCCCGGCAAAGATGGGCATGATACGAATTTTGACAGACCTCATATTAAGTATTTTTCAGATAAAGGTGTTAAGAATTTTTTAAGTGGGAGCCTGCCCTAAAACAATTTAGAACTGACCGGGAAAAGGTACTTTGGAAAAGAATTGAGGGTCAGGTCTCAACCTATGACAAACATGACAAACATGACAAACATGACAAACATGACAAACATGGAAAGCTGTTTAAAAAACGATCGAGTACTTAAATGTCATATGTTGAGACGCGACCCTCTATTTATTTTAAGGATGCTTGTCAACGATAAAGAATTGACCCCCTTTACCTCTTTAAGGATATAGGGCTGGGTGAAAACAGCAAGAGTAAAGACCTGAACCCGTTTTTTTTGTTAGAATAAACTTATTAAGAAATTAGTAGAATAAAGATGGACGATAAATTTTTAGAAGAATTCTTAAAAACAAGCCTCTTTGATATTGGTGATAACGATGATAGGCTGACATGGCTTCAACAATCTATTGCAGAATTACAAAAAAGGTTTGAGGAAGACTATTCTCTTCTACCCCCATATTCTTTGGTAGCTATTGACCCTAACATTTCTGACAAAGAACCAATACTGGATGAAACAGAAACAATTGTTACAACTTATTGGAATGCATTAAGAGTTAAATACTCAGACATGCCAAGAAACATTCTAAGAGGTGTTATCTTAAATGCCTTGAACAATGTACTACCATCATAATTATGATTTT
>CBDVDA010000020.1:0-34249 GCA_965372635.1 uncultured bacterium
CAATCATGCCCATAGGAAGCTGAACAGCCATGTTATTAATTTACAGTTACTAAGGTTAGAAAACCTAAGGATTACGGGTTGAAAGTATTGACTGAGATCATAAGTTTTTTGGCCGCTTCACGGGAAATGAAGAAAAGTTTTTTGACCAAGGAGTGACACAAACAACGTCGGGCGAGGTATTCTTCTTGAATAAAGAAAGGGTTTAAGGAGGGGAGCTAGGCTATCATTTCTGATAACCTAACCGCTCGGTCAGTTCTTATCCTGACCTCTGCTTAGCAAAAAATTCCCTTATGCCCAAAAGTTCCCCTTGCGGGAAAAATCCAAGCGCCTAAAAGTTCCCCTTGCGGGAAAAATTCAGTTCTGGAAAAAAATGCAGTCCCCTTCTTAAGCCCTTCTTAAATCACACAAATCTTAGATCAATTACTCCACTACCCTCAAATTCAAACCGTTTGATATCTTGAAGATGATCTTTAGGAATCTGTTGTTTGACTATGGGGCAATTACATCCCGGGTGAGCCCGGTTATTATCTGCTGCATCATAGTTCAAAAAAACTTTGTAACGCTGGTGCATCTGACACGCATTGCAACATCTTGTTTTTCTTGTTTGCAATCTATATACAGTACCAGATGCAGTACCAGTAATTGGTTTACCCTTACCGCTACCGCAAGCGTAGATAGGCATTACTGCTGTGGCAACGCCAATAGCAGTCATTCTTTCTATAAACTTGCGACGTGAGATTGTTTTTTTAGATTGGTCACCCATTACTTTCACCACGATTAAGATAATGCTCTGAGGTTTCTACTCTATATGTAATATTCACAACTCGGTTTTATTAGCACATCCCACCCCACCTTTAATGCATAGCAGAAACTTACTCAATCAAAAGCTATGATTTTTTATTAAACTAATTGGCAAAATCAGGAATATATATTGTCAAATAACGTGTCAGATGTCAACACTTAAAACGGGAAACAGCGTTTATTTTTAATGAGTTAGCTAGCACGAATTTGTGCTAATCCTTAACAGGAAGCAATGGGCCGTGCCGATTTATTGTGCGGAGTAAGTTTTTGATGATTACCGGTTGAAAACTGCTATTTTACGGGGTACTGCTATATTAAGGATTACAGGAAGTAAGCCTTGCCCCCTGAGCCTTTCACCTACTACTAAACGATGTTGAAGCTTGGGTAATTTGAGGATTACTGGTTGAAATTAACTGTTGAGTTCACCGGCAGCTTTAAGTCGCCCGTGTAATTAGTTAGCAATTATATGTAGTGAAATGCCATGACTTCGAGTAAAACAATTTTATCTTTATCCCCTGGGAGATGAAACTCATAAGAAAATGAAGTTTCCCCCCTTTGCCCTTTTTCTTTCAAAAAGTATGTGTGTTTTGGCGTTTCATTTTTAATGGTAGTTATAACACTAGAGAAATCTTTATTATTTACGAACAATATTACTGAAACCTTAGAATCACTCCACGTTAAATAACGGTCGAAAAGTTGATTAATTGCTTTAGAAAATTCTGATGCACCATGCCAAAACTTACATTCTGCAACAAAAAGGTTTGAAGAATCTGCTGCATATTTCAGTATTATGTCTGTTTTCCCGCACTTGTTGAAGGTCTCTCCTGTAGCAGTCGTTCCCTCATAGCGTGTTTCTAATACAAATAAAAACTGGTCCCGCAATGCTTCTTCATCTTTGTTTTTGTACAAAGATGGTTTTTTCTCCATACTTTTTCCTGAGTCGTAAATAACCTTCAAGACATCTTTATACATGTCTTCATTCATTGTTGGTTCGGAAACAAATGTCTTATGATTAGTGGCTTTAGGTTGGGGGATTGTTTTTTTCTCGACTGTTGGTGCTGTAAAAACTGATTTTGTGTCTTTGTTGACTTTAACATTTATAGCTTCAAAGAAGCTATTTTCTTTAACGTAACTTTCTTTATAACGATGAAATGTATCATGACAAAGGCTATCAAGGTTATCATTGAGAGGTTTGATATTATTATTCACGTTATTTATATTGGTGAACGCATCGCTGTAACAGCTGTTTTTCTGACTTATGAATTTGTCTTTATCTAACCCCCTTACACTACACTCGAAGGAAACTGTTTGTGATCTCTCATTAACTTCAATATCTAAGCAGCACACTGTGCATGGAGTTGGTTTCACTTGAAATAAAATTGCTGACCCCTCAAAATTATACTCAATTTTAAAATCATTATAATCCGCTTGACAGCGTCCTCCCCACCCATCTGAAACCATTTCTGTACGAGATACAGGCTTATTGATATGTTCTGATTCATCTATTATTTTGAGAGGCTCTAGCGTGTATTTTTCATGGAGATATTTGCAGAATTCATTTTCGTCAACATTAAGAATATACTCTTTGCTTTTAGTTCTAATTTCCTCTTCTATCTTGGCGTTCCACAATTGTTGAAAATCATGCCAGCCTATTTCATAAAATGATTTCATCTTTCCCTTTAATTTCTTTGTTGATTTATAGTTTTCTAGATAATAGCAAACAAAAATACCATTAGCAAATCTTGGTGATTATCAATAGAAATATACTTATTTTCGGGAAAGATAATTTTGAGCATTACAGGAAGAAGTGTGTTAAATGCAAAACTAGCAAGTAGTATAAAACAAACAACCACCCCCCTCTTTCCCTTGTCCAAACCGCCCGTTTCTGCTATCATTTCCCCCATGAATATTGAAACTATGGTGGTCGGACCTCTGGAAGTCAACTGTTACATCCTCTACGACGAAACGAAAGAGGCGATCATTATCGATCCCGGTGACGACGGTGCGGATATCCTGGCGAAGCTGGAAGAACTCGGCCTCACACTCAAAGCGGTGGTGAATACCCACGGCCACTTCGACCATATCGGCGCCAACCGCTTTTTAAAGGAAAAAACGGGCGCAAAGCTCATGGTGCATAGCGACGACGTGGAGTATCTTCAGCATGCCGACATGGCCGCATCGGCCTTCGGCATCGAGGCGGAACCTGCCCCCGACCCGGACATTCAGTTGAAGGAGGGAGACACGGTGAAAGCGGGCGGCTTCACGCTGGAGGTGATCCATACGCCGGGCCACTCGCCGGGCGGCATCTCGCTTTTATACGACCATTCCCTCTTCACGGGAGACACCTTATTTGCCGGTTCCATCGGGCGGACAGACCTCGTGGGCGGCTCCCACGAACAACTCCTTGAAGCGGTGACGACGAAACTCTTCAAACTCGGCGAATCGGTGAAAATCTACCCCGGCCACGGCCCCTCCAGCACCATCGGAAGTGAAAAGAAAAACAACCCCTTTTTTAAATAGCCTCGCATAATGTCTCAATCCCCCAAAGATCAACCCCTTGACGGGAAAAAAATTTTACTCGGCATCACCGGCGGCATTGCCGCCTATAAATCTGCCGAGCTGCTTCGTCTTCTCGTGAAGGCGGGAGCCGAGGTGCGGGTGGTTATGACCGGGTCGGCAACAAAATTCATCGCCCCCCTCACCTTCCACACCCTTTCGGGCCATCCGGTTGTCACCACACTCTTTTCGGAAGATCTGGACGGAGGGATCGACCACATCACTCTCACCGACTGGGCGAACCTCTTCATCATCGCCCCGGCAACGGCAAACTGCATCGGCAAGCTGGCGGGCGGCATGGGCGACGACGCCCTCTCCACCATGGCCATCGCCTTCGACGGCGATTTCCTGATTGCACCGGCCATGAATTCGAAGATGTACCGAAATGAAATCGTACAGGACAACCTGGATAAACTTAAAACTCTCGGCTTTAATTTCATCGGCCCCGAATCGGGCGATCTCGCCTGCGGCTATGAAGACATGGGCCGCATGAGCGAGCCGGATGCGATTTCCAAAGAGGTGGTTTCCATCATCGGCAAAGGGGACCTTTCGGGAAAAACGATACTCGTTACAGCGGGGCCCACAAGAGAAGAGATCGACCCGGTGCGGTTCATCAGCAACCGTTCATCGGGGAAGATGGGCTATGCCGTCGCGAGAGAGGCGGTAAGAAGGGGCGCTAAGGTAACGCTCATTTCCGGCCCGACGGCCATCGAACCGCCGAAGGGAGCGGAAATTATCCAGGTTACCACGGCCGAAGAGATGAAAAAAGCGGTCATGAAAAAGGCGAAAGGGATGGATGCCGTCATCATGGCCGCCGCCGTGGCCGACTACAAGCCGTCAAAGGTATCGTCAAAAAAGATAAAGAAGAAAGAGGCAAAGGCCTCCCTTGAACTGGAAAAAACGGATGATATCCTCGCCGAGCTGGGCAAGAAAAAAAAGGGGGCTCTCCTCGTCGGCTTCGCGGCAGAAACGGATAACCTGGTCAAGCATGCCGAAAAAAAACTAAAAGAGAAAAACCTAGACCTTATCGTCGCCAACGACGTGACTGAGAAAGGGGCAGGCTTCGACGTGGAGACCAACCGCGTCACCCTCATCGATAAAAAGGGGATCGTGAAGAAAACAAAAGCGCTCCCCAAAAGCGAGATTGCAGGTATCATCCTCGAAACAGTAAAAGAAAAGCTCACCTGACGCTACGGAACTCAACCGCCCCTCTCCCTGCCCTCTTAGAAATCAAACAATCTCTAATGGCATTATTCCGCACTTGAGAAGCCTGTCCCGTTGTTGACGGGAGAATCCGGCCGTTCTTAAACCACCCATTTCACCCATAAAAAGAGGCATCTAAGGGCAAAAAAAACGGATTTCTTAGGACATTATCCCAACATATCAACTACTTTCCCTGGTCCAACCCCGTATTCCGTATCCCCCGTATTCCGTATCTCGACTCAAAACTTGAATATAAATTATGTATCTTCATCAGATTGATGTATCATAAATCAATGTAATTTGTCGCAGTTTAATCCATTCCAATGAATAGTCTCATTAAAATGATGAAAAAAATTTCTATCCTTATTCTGATCCTGTTTTTCACCGCCCCCGCCTTTGGACAAAGTGGCGATGAAGTAACAGGGCTATGGTATTCCGAACATGCGGCTACCGTCCTTACACTGGAAAGTGATTTTACCGGCAATCGTTATCTATCCGGGCACCCAATGCCGATTATTTGGAAGAGAAACAAAGAAAACAAGATAGAAATCTACGCTGTCACGAAAACCTTCTATGGGCGTCGTATAGATCGAGTAATAGGCCTCACGACTATCGCCGAACACGACCGGGATAGAGGTATTCTTATATTAACGCCTGCAACTAGAAAGCTATCTAAAGGGGAGAGGGAGACATTAAAGTATCGGACCCTAAAGCAAATAACAAGGCACCTTCCTAACGAAAAACTAATTAATCTCCTTTACGACGCAAAAAAAAGAAATAAGGCTATCGCCAGGAATGCCGCTTTTGAACTTTCAGGAATCTTTACAGAGGGTAAGGGCGTTAATAAAAGCAAGGAAGACGCAATAAAATGGATGAAAAAAGCAGCTGAAAAGGGTCACCGCCGTGGTCAGTATGAACTCGGCCTTTTGCTTTTAAAAGAGCCGAAGGCAAAAGATGAGGCTCTTAAATGGATAAAGACGGCAGCCAATGCAGGCGTTGCAGATGCAATTACGTGGCTTAAAAAGAATGGCAATACAGGTCTGCCCGGCTCTTCTCATGAAAGATCGCTAACAAAACGTGAGGAATTTGATCCTTGGTTCTTAGAGGCGGTAAGAAAAGGCAACATTGAAGAGACTGCCGATATGCTGAAAAAAGGCATGAATGCCAACTCGACAAATATATTCGGAAGGACTATTCTTTCCGTCGCAATAGTAAACGGCCAATTCGAAACAGCCAGACTGCTCATAGAAAATGGCGCCAATGTAAACATGAAAAGCGTTGACAAATGGAGCAGGGGCTCTTTCCCCCTCCAGCAGGCAATTTGGAAAAAAAGTGCCCCTATGGTCGGACTCCTGCTTGAAAATGGTGCGAAGGTAAACATCAATGACAGAAACGGCAACAGTCTGCTTGAAAGCGCATGGGACAATGAAGAGATTTGTCGAATGTTGATTGAAAAAGGTGCGAATGTTGCCCCGGCCAGAAGATCAAATTACAGAACAAACAGGAGGCATGTCAACCTGACTCTTAAGCACCATGAAATCCTGCCCCCCGGCATTTATATATCAATGGGTCAAATAGACGAATTGGACTACCCTTTTGAACTCCCTTTTAAGGCGGATTTGAAGAAAGGCAAATCATACATAATCTATGAGAACGGAAAAATCAGGCCAATAGAGCTTTATAAAGCGGGGTTCGATATAAAGTCAACAAAAGGGAAAAGGGTTGCTTACGTCCATCACCTTAATACCCATATTCCTGCAAAGAGTGAGTGCTGCATTTTGCTTATTGACTTCTCAGGTAAGCTTGACAAAGCGACGAACATGAAGTTAGAGGACAATATGCCTCCTTATGTTGAAGATCACATCAACAAATATTTTTTACCTGGTTTTAGTCGGGCATTGGGCCTGAAAATTGAACTCTCTTCCATTAAAAGTTTGGGCCAGGGCAAAATTAAAGGGGAAGAGAGGAGTCGAGTCTTTGCCGATTTTATGTTGGCCGGAAGCAAGGAAGAAATTTCGAGTGTATTGAAAGAGGCAGGTAAATACTGGACCGGTGATAGTGTTGAGTTGAAACTCGACGATGATTTCATTAAAAATTCTTCAGAAAACAAACTAGACTTCTTCTATCGGGATAATGCAAACGTAATGCTTAATTTCATCATGGACATTACGAAATCTGGAATTATTATTTACAAAAAATCCACTTACGATAATTCTACATTTTTCAATGGTTCAAGATCTTACTCTTATATCGAGACCTTTTATGATTTTGATAAAGACGGACTGGCAGATATAATTAAATTTGATTACGGCCGTGAAGATGATACCACTGGAGAGAAGACTGAATCTTTATTTGTTATCAGGAATGATAAAGTTATGGAGTTATACTCGAGAAACGCCAACTGGGCTGATTTATAAATAGGCGGTTATGATTAGAGAGTCAGGGTTTTAGGTCGTTGGATAATTTGGGTCTTGCAATATCATATATAGCAAAGAATCCAGGAAAACAAGGAAACGCAACCCCTTAAAAAAAGGGAAAAGACTTATTCTAATTCCTCTTCCATTTCTTACCCCGGCAGGAACTGGCTAAGATCGAGGTGGTTGAACTGGCCCACAGTAGCCTGTTTGAAATGCGGTTTTAGATTCTCGAAAATCTCAGGATAATCCCTCGGCGCAATCTTCCCCTTCGCCTTCAATTCCTTCAACTTCTTCCGAATCCTGTGCGCCGTCTCCAGGCTCTTCATACCCGCCGGGTCCGCCTTGCAGCAGATCGCCTTTTTCCCGTCAATAAGAAAAGCGAGGGTGGAATCGAGGGCGAGTTTCTTATAGTCCTCCACGTCATGAGGGTCGAGCCGCCACTGCGATTTCGCCGAAAGAATATCCATCGCCACATGCCACCGCGTCAGTCGGCTCAGCATAAGCACGCTGTTGAATATCCGCTTGTTGGTGCCGAAAGAAAAGAGCGTATTGTCGATGTTCGCCCGAAGAAGCGGGTCGTTGTCCTCGTGGACCTTCTTTGCCACCTCTTTGGCGAGCTTCCAGACCGACTTGTCGGC
Organism: uncultured bacterium; assembly: GCA_965372635.1. Classification (GTDB taxonomy): domain Bacteria; phylum Desulfobacterota; class JADFVX01; order JADFVX01; family JADFVX01; genus CBDVDA01. Next base: position 7,616 of record CBDVDA010000020.1, read on the forward strand.
ATGCACATCGAACCGGAGTTCCCAATAGGTATGCTTCAGGAGCCTCGTGGGAAAAGTGGCGATGATCTGGTTGGGAACGTAGTAGTTGTGGGCCACCACGTCGGCGGCGAGATGACTCAGGTAGCCGTAGGCAAAGGCCTTTTGAGAATCGCTCTCCGCCTTATCGAGAACGCGCATCCCTACATTCCAGTTGTGGCAGTGTTTTGCATATTCGATAAATTTCTTCCCGTGAACGATGTCGGCGCTGATGCTGCCGTAGATAAAATCATGGGGATAGGCCTTCAGCAGGTGGTGCAACGCATCGGGAAGGACATTGAGGTTGCCGAGCACTGCGGAGGCAAGGTTCAGGTGGGTGGCCGGTCCCCAGGCAAAAGAAATTTCCGGCATTAAAAGTGAAACAACAAGCACCGAAAAACAGGAAAGGGCAATTTTATAGAAACGTCCCGTCACCGGTTAAAGCCTTTTTCCAGCAGGTCCATGGCGGCATTGATCTCCTGCAGGCGCACCTTGTCGCCCCCCCGGTCGGGATGAAACTCCCGTGCCAGAGAACGGTAGCGTTTCCGGATTGTTTTATGATCGACGGGATCGGCCAGGTCGAGCAGATCGAGGGCCTCCTTCCTGTCGTCGCGGGCGAGATAGCGCGTCCAGAAGCTGTCGAGCATTTTGTCCACGTCCTGCTTCGTCGTCCCTTCGAGATTTTCCATATCGAGATAATAATCGCTCAGTTTTTTCCCGCGCCTCTCTACGATGGCGTCCTTCCCTTCATACCTCTCGATGTTGCGGAGGCGGATACTGAGGGGCGTGATCTCCAGCGTAAGCTCCCCACCTTCCTCTAACTCTTCCTTCAGCCGGTAGAGCCCGTTGAAGAGGATAAAGTGGGTACGGAAGAGGAGAAGATTGTCTGCACCGAACCTGTCGGGGATGAGAGAGGTAGAACTCCTCAATTCCGAGATAAGGTCGTATTCAGAGAGGCCAAGAGGAAAGGCCGTCAATATCCGGAGCAGTTCCTCCTTCAGCAAATTCTCTTTTCCTTCGCTCTCCACCTTTTCCTCTCTATTTTTGTCCTATTTTACCAAGATTTGCTTATTTCCGCTACCTTCATTTGCTTCCCTGCCTATAAACAAAACTGGCAGGTGAAAGCCAAAAACCGGTCGAAAGAAAACGATAAATCGTGTATAATGAGGGCATATCACAGCACAGGAATAGACGATAGACCGATGACAGAAAAAAACCGCTACAGCCCCTCCGCCTCAAACCTGATCTGGGTAAACTTCCGTGGGAAGAGCCTCTCAATCGATAACGACGATTATCTAGGCCGGGTCACCGAGATCCACTGCCGCGTCTGCAACCAACGAAGACCGCGGAAAGGCGCGATGGAGTTTGTGGAACGGTGGGGATATCTCTGTGAGGCCTGCCGGAAAGAGACTGCCGTTAAGGCTAGAATATCACTCCATGAAAGAGGAAATAAGAATGACAGCCCCGTTGAATCGGGGCCTGCAAAGATTGCAGGCTGACCCTGAGGCCGTCTGATAAAAATCGATCTATTGCTTGACCCCTTTGATCAGAAACCTGAGGATCATCTCCTCTGCCGCCGAACCGAGATCATGCTTCACGCCGAACCGGCTTAAATTAACAACTGTTTCACCGGAAAGAGTCAGATTCGATTTACCGTTCGCCCCGACTTCCTTCTTCTCTAACTTAAGATCGACTATAACCGGCTGCTTTACGCCATGAAGGGCAAGCACCCCTTCCAGTCGTCCCCTCTGGTAAGTTCCCTCGTATTTTTTGCTGGTGAACCGTATTTCAGGAAAGGTGTCGGCATCGAAGATATTCTCTAATACCGTTCCATCTACCTCTTCCGTACCTTCTTTATCTGCCCTTGAAAAACCAATGACAAAAGTGTAGCTGTTCGCTATCGATTTCTCCTTCCAATGCACAAAAGCGCCCGAAAAATCGTTAAGCCGTCCCACCAGTTTATCGGGGCCGAATTTGCTAATGAAAAATTCCGCATAGGAGGCGTCTTTACTAATCTTGAAATGCGCCGCCTCGGCAGACGATAGGGTAAAAGAAGAAACAATAAAGAATGAAACAACGATGCTAAGCGTGCTAAACAGTCTATTTCTCATGGTAGACCTCCTGATTTTTTCTGATTCCAACAGTCATCCTCCTTATATTTGATGATTCCTCTCGCCTGGGGGTGCAAAAAAACTAAGATCGCTCAACTCGGATCGGGCGATGCCAAAAAAGTTGTTACAGGGCGCATAACCGTTTCATAGCTGAAACGTCGCATAACATGGTGTAATTACTGCCATTTTCAACAACTTACAAGAGCACAAGAACAACAGGTTCCATCTTTGAAACGTTCAAAGACATTGCTGCCGCCACCTTAATTCAATCTAAGGCATTGTAATCATTAGCATATTGTTGTCTATTTTCGCCTTGGCACAAAAAATGCTTTGTATATTATGTAAAATTCAAAAAAACAAGAAGGGAGAAAACAAAATGACTAGAGAAATGATATTGGTAACGAAATTACTGGGCATCGTAGTCGGCATCGCATTGATTGTCGGCGTATGTCTTTAACACCTTTTTAAGAAATGACACTAATCAACTACTACTGGAAGGTAGAAAGCCGACGAGATTATTGACAATCTCTCTTTTCATCTTCACCGCCAGATGCTAGAATACTGGTCATGAAGAACAGTACATCTGAACAAAAAGAGGGCACAACTCGCGCCACTCTGCATAATGAAGTAAGCAACTACCTCCATTTCCTGAAAAACGCAGGAGTCACCTACCTTCCGGCTCAAAAGGAGGTAGCAGGCGACCCTTTAGTTAGTACTCCAGCTGAGCAGACCTCAGTTCCAACATCGAAGCCAGAAGAGACCCACTCCAACAAACTCGACGTCCTCAATTCAGAACTCTCGAACTGCCAACGTTGCAGACTTCATGAGAATAGAAAAACCCTCGTCTTCGGCGTCGGGAACCCGGATGCTGACCTTCTCTTTATCGGGGAAGCCCCCGGCTTCGAAGAGGACCGTACAGGCGAACCCTTCGTCGGAAAGGCGGGTCAATTGTTAACTAAAATAATCGAAGCGATGGGACTGAAGCGTGAAGAGGTCTATATTTGCAACGTAATTAAATGCCGCCCACCGGAAAACAGGAACCCTCTACCCGATGAGATAGAGACCTGCGAACCCTTTCTATCGAAGCAGATCGAGGCGATCAGTCCGAAGGTCGTCTGCGCACTCGGCAAGTTTGCCGCTCAAACGCTCTTAAAAAAAGAAGCCCCCATTTCGACGCTTCGTGGGCAGTTCCACGATTTCAAGGGAACGCCTCTCATGCCGACTTACCACCCCGCCTTTCTCCTCAGAAACCCTTCGGCGAAACGCCAGGTATGGGATGATATTAAAGAGATAAAACGGCTGCTCGACACCTGAAACAAACCAACTTTACTTTATCATACAAATCTGGTAAATTGCCTAAATGGGACACGAGGAAGACATACTGCAACTGGACATGAAAATCAACCAGTTGAGGATCGAATACGATCAATACTTTTCGGCCATCACGAGGATTCCCCCTTTCAAGTTGCAGGATGAGATCAAGCGCATCATCAGGATGTACAGCACACGAAAAATTCAGAACACGGCGCTCAATTTCAGGTATAAGAATCTCGTCGGTAAATTTTCTACCTTCGAAAGTATGTGGCAGCGCCACATGCGGCAGATAGAAGAGGGAACGCTAAAACGGGGAAAAGGCTTCGCTCCCGGAGCAAAAGTAAAAGAAGGCGGCTCAGCCGCTTCAAACGAAACACCGGCAGAAAAGCTCTACAAGGAATACGTTGCGGCGAGGCAAGGATTAAATCAGAACAGCGATGATATAAAGGTACAGAACCTTCAGGCGATGATCGAAAAACAGACGGCAGCCATCAAGGCAAAGTATAAAGTGAGCACCGTTGATTACAAGGTGGTTACCGAGGGAGGGAAAGCCAAAATAAAGGCGGTGCCGAAAAAATGAGGTGTATGGGGAAAGACTAGAGGCAATAAAAAAAACCGGCTTAAAGCCGGTTTTTGTTTTTTATCGATTGGCCGTTTCCAGCCTGACTTCCGCTTTATCGCGGGCCGTTTCAGTCTCCGAATAGGCCTTATCGTCAGGCGTAAGCGTTTTCAACGCCTCCTCCGCCCTGCTAAGGGCCGTCTTCGCGCGTTCAGCGTCAATCTGATCGGAGAACTCAGCCGACTCGGCAAGAATGCTCACCTTATCGGGACCGACCTCGGCATACCCTCCGCCGAGGGCGAGATACTTCACCGCACCGCCACTCTTGTAACTCACGCCACCTACCTTAAGGGCACTCAACATATGACAGTGACCGGGAAGGACGCCAAACTCCCCTTCCGTCCCTGAGACGGTAATTTCATCCACCTCTTCACTGACTACCATCGCCTCAGGGGTAACGATCTCTATTTTTATCTTCTCTGCCATTTCAAATCATCCTTATGAGCGAATCATTACTCGGCAAGCTTCTTCGCCTTTTCGATCGCTTCGTCGATGCCGCCCACCATGTAGAAGGCCTGCTCCGGCAGGTCATCATGCTTGCCTTCAATAATTTCCTTAAAACCCTTGATGGTGTCCTTCAGTTGGACATACTTTCCGGGAGCCCCTGTAAAGGCCTCGGCAACGAAAAAAGGCTGAGAGAGGAACCGCTGCATTTTCCTCGCCCGTGCGACAATCGCCCTGTCATCTTCGGAAAGCTCATCCATACCGAGGATGGCAATGATGTCCTGGAGATCCTTGTACCTCTGAAGAACCGTCTGAACACTCCTCGCCACATTGTAATGCTCGTCCCCTACAACCTGAGGATCAAGAATCCTCGACGTAGAATCGAGCGGGTCAACGGCAGGGTAGATACCGAGTTCCGCAATCTGCCTTGAAAGAACGGTAGTCGCATCGAGGTGAGCAAAGGTGGTTGCAGGCGCCGGGTCTGTCAGGTCATCGGCAGGAACGTATACCGCCTGAACGGAGGTAATCGATCCTTTCTTCGTGGTAGTAATCCTCTCCTGCAGCAAGCCCATCTCGGTGGCGAGCGTCGGCTGATAACCGACAGCGGAAGGGATACGACCGAGGAGGGCCGAAACCTCGGACCCCGCCTGGGTAAACCTGAATATGTTGTCAATGAAGAGGAGAACGTCCTGTCCCTCTTCGTCTCTGAAATACTCTGCAATAGTGAGCGCCGAAAGGGCAACCCGTGCACGCGCTCCCGGAGGCTCGTTCATCTGTCCATAAACGAGGCAGGCTTTGTCGATAACGCCCGACTCCTTCATTTCCATGAAGAGGTCATTCCCCTCACGCGTCCTTTCACCGACGCCGCCGAAAACGGAATATCCACCGTGCTGCGTAGCGATGTTGTTGATCAGTTCCATAATGAGAACGGTCTTTCCCACACCGGCGCCGCCGAAGAGGCCGATTTTTCCCCCTTTGGAGTAGGGAGCCAGAAGATCGACAACCTTGATCCCCGTTTCAAGAGCCTCAACCTCAGTGCTCTGGTCTTCAAAGGCAGGCGCTTCCCTGTGAATAGGATAGAATGTGTCCGTTTCAACGGGAGGTCTTTCGTCAACGGGATCGCCGATGACGTTCAGTATCCTGCCGAGTGTATTCTTGCCGACGGGAACGGTAATCTGGTTGCCCGTATCGGCAGCCTTCATCCCTCTCATCAAACCTTCGGTGGCGTCCATGGCAATACACCGGACCACGTTGTCTCCTAAGTGCTGAGCAACCTCGACGACGAGGTTATTCTCCTTGTCGTTAATGCTTGGGTTGGTGATCCTGAGTGCATTCAGGATGGGAGGAAGCTGCCCTCTTTCAAACTCGATATCGACTACAGCCCCAATGACCTGGGATATTTTTCCTTCATTCATTACCTGTACCTCTTATATCAATTTTTTATATAAATAATTTAGAATCTATAGAATTAAACCGCTTGGGCGCCATTGATGATATCCATCAGTTCCGTTGTAATGGTCGCCTGTCTCGCCCTGTTATACTTGATGGTAAGCCTTCCAATCATATCCTTGGCGTTATTGCTTGCAGAATCCATAGCCGACATGCGCGCGCCGTGCTCACTCGCCGCCGTCTCCAGTATGGCCCTGTAAACCTGCGAAGCGACGTACTTGGGGATGAGACCTTCCAATATGCCCGTTGCCGAAGGTTCGAAGAGAAAATCGGGAGACTCTAACGAACTCTCCCCCTCTTCAGGCGCGAGCGGCAGCAGCCTCTCTACGACGGGAACCTGTGTTATAGCCGATTGAAACTTGCCATAAACGAGATAGACCTCGTCTACCTCACCGTTAATGTAATCTTCAATAATATCATCGCCTATCTTGAGTGCCATATCGTAACCGGCGGCAGGCGCTACCGTTGCGCAGAAATTCTTCGCTGATCTCCCTCTCCGCTTGAAATAATCGTTCCCTTTCTTACCGTAAAAGCTGCAAGAAACCTCTTTACCGGCTGACGCTTCGCGAATAAACCGTTCCGCCTGTTTAATCAGGTTGGCGTTGAAGCCGCCACAAAGGCCCCGATCAGACGTGAACAGGATGAGCCCGGCCTTCTCGGCAGGTCTCACTTCAAGAAGAGGATTGGAACTCGTATCGGCGCCGACGGCAAGATTTTCAAGCATCTCTTTCATCTTGTCGGCATAGGGGCGGGCGGCAACGATGCTCTCCTGAGCGCGCCTCAGCTTTGCCGCCGAGACCATCTTCATCGCCTTAGTGATCTGGCTCGTATTTTTCAGCGAACCGATCCGCTTTTTTATATCCTTGAGATTGGCCATCCTGGAACTTCCTGCCTATTCGGCAAAGACCCCCTTGAACTCGTCGAGCGCCTTCGTCAGTTCCTTCTTCAGGTCGTCATCGATCTGCTTCTTCGTGTCGATGTCGGTTGCGATACTCGGGTACTTGCTGTCGAGGAAGGCAAAGAGTTCGCTCTCATAGCGACCGAGAACTTTTGTGTCGTAATCGTCACAATAACCGTTCGTGGCGGCATAGATAATGAGCACCTGCTTTTCGGCAGGGAAAGGATTATACTGCCCCTGTTTGAGTATCTCTACAAGCACCTTACCACGCGCCAACTGCTTTTGAGTCGCCGCATCGAGATCACTTCCGAACTGTGCAAAGGCCGCCAATTCCCTGAACTGGGCCAGTTCCAGACGGAGCGTTCCTGCAACCTGCTTCATCGCCTTGATCTGGGCAGAACCACCGACCCTCGAAACGGAGAGACCGACGTTGATGGCGGGCCTGATACCGGAGTTAAAGAGATCGGATTCCAGGAATATCTGCCCGTCGGTGATGGAAATAACGTTCGTCGGAATATAGGCGGAAACGTCACCCGCCTGCGTTTCGATGATTGGAAGAGCGGTTAGAGAACCTCCCCCCAATTCGTCGCTAAGCTTACACGCCCGCTCAAGCAGCCTGGAGTGGAGGTAAAAAACATCGCCCGGAAAGGCCTCACGTCCGGGAGGACGTCTGAGAAGAAGCGACAACTGCCTGTAGGCAACGGACTGCTTGGAAAGATCGTCATAAACGATAAGCGCGTGGCGCTTGTTGTCCCTGAAATACTCTCCCATGGTAACGCCTGTATAGGGCGCGAGGAACTGGAGCGGTGCCGGGTCACTCGCCGTGGCTGCAACGACGATGGTATACTCCATAGCGCCGTGGCTTTTAAGCTTTTCCACCACCTGTGCAACGGTAGACCGCTTCTGCCCGATGGCGACATAGATACAGGCAACATCCTGCCCTTTTTGGTTAATAATGGTATCGATAGCGACAGCCGTTTTACCCGTCTGGCGGTCACCGATGATTAGCTCTCTCTGGCCCCGGCCGATGGGAACCATGGAATCGATCGCCTTGAGTCCCGTCTGCATCGGCTCATGAACCGATTTTCTGGCAAGGATACCGGGCGCCTTGATCTCAACACGACTCGATTCCTTCGTATCGATGGGGCCTGCACCGTCAATCGCAACGCCGAGGCCGTCTACAACCCTGCCGAGCAGGGCGTCGCCAACGGGAACCTCAACAATTGCGCCCGTTCTTTTCACCGTGTCGCCTTCCTTGATATGCTTATCCTCGCCGAAGAGAACGGCCCCAACAACAGCCTGCTCCAGGTTGAGCACCATCCCTTTTACGCCGCCGGGGAATTCGAGCAGCTCGCCCGCCATTACCTTATCGAGGCCATGTATCCTGGCGACGCCGTCGCCGATGGAGAGCACTGTTCCCGTCTCGCTCACCTCGACTTTTTTCTCGTAATCCTTGATCTGCTTCTTTATGATGGAACTTATCTCATCGGCTTTAATTTCCATTTGCCAATCAACCTCTCATAATTGAATTTTTTATATTTTCAAGTTGCGTTCGGATGCTGCCGTCATAGACGATGCTTCCAACGCGCGTCACGACTCCGCCTATCATTGAAGGATCGACGGTAACGTGAACGGTCACTTTCTTGCCCGTCGATGCTTCCAGTCCCTTCCTTAAATCTTCGATCTCTTTTTTATCGACCTCTCCGGGGAGCGTCACCTCCGCCTTCACCCTGCCGCTCCTCTCGTCGAGGAGAACCTGGAAAAGATCGTTGATGGGGCTAATTTCGGAGACACGCTTATTTTTGAGCAGCACGAGAAGAAAGTTTTTCACCAGTGCGTCGAGCTTCAGTTTTCCGGCCACCTCTTCAAGAAGCGCCTTTTTTTCATCAGCGCCAAGCTGAGGATCCTGCAACGCCTTGCTGAGTCCACTCGCTTCAAAAATAGAGGCAAAAGCCGCGAGTTGTCCGCTCACCTCGTCCTGCGTCTTATCTTCTATGGCAAGATCGATAAGCGCCGAGGCGTATCTTTTCGCCAGCACTCCGCCCGTCAATTGAGCCCCCTCAAACTTCCCATATAGTCTTCCACCAGTTTTTTCTGGTCTGTGGGCTTGACCTTCTCTTTCAGCATTTTTTCAGCCACTTCGAGCGCCGCCCCGGCCGTCTCTTCCCGGATCGCCGCAATCGCTTTCTTCAATTCCTGCTCAACCGTAAACTCGGCCTGGACTTTTATCTTTTCAGCGGCCAGATTTGCCGCTTCGATAATCCTGTCGCGCTCCACTTCGCCCTCTTTCTTCAGCGTCTCTTCCATCTCGGCGGCCTCTGCGGCGAGGTTCTCGATCTTTTTCGAGATATCCTTTACCTTTTTTTCCGCCTCTTCCTTTGCCCTTTCAGCTTCATCCAGTTGGCCCTTGATCTCCTCTATCCGGCCATTCAGAAAATGCCTCGCAGGTTTGGCTGCGGCAACATATATGATGACGGCAAAAACGATGAAGTTAAGCACCCGCCAGCCAAGATCGACCAACTGGTTGCCGCCGCCATGGCCATCTTCAGATGAAGCAGCAGGGAGAACTTCCGGGAATAAAACAACAATAGCCAGCATGGCAATAGCGGCCAGGACCTGAAGCCTCTTCATCAAAGCGCCCTCCCGAGGGTCTTGCCGGCGATTTCCTGCCCCATTTCGTCGATCATCTTCTGAAGGCTTTTCAGCGCCTTTCCCTTTTCTTCGGCAATTTCAAGTCTCGCCTGCTCAATCTTCCCGTTCGCCTCTTCATGGGCCACGCCGAGGATCTCCGTTTCCTTTTCCGTCCCCGTCTTCTTGATGGCAACCCGCTCTGCCGTCCCCTTTGCTCTCGCCTCATCCAGTGTCTTCCTGTACTTGGCCAGACTCTCTTCCATGCCCGACTCCGCCTTTTCAGCGTCGCTCTCCATAGTGGAGATCCTGCTCGCCCTCTCCCCCATCACCCGAAGCACCGGCTTATATATGAGAACATTCAAGATGTAGACAAGGGCCAGAAAAAGGCCCATCTGGATAAAAAAAGTGACGTCTAATGCAATACTAACCATGGAGAATTATACCCTGCCGTCTTTAATTTTAAAGTCGCAAATCTTATTGGATTTTCTTTGATTTGTCAACACAAAAACCTGTTCAAGGGAAAATTATCGCCGTGAGGTCAGCGCCTCCGTTCTTTGTGGCGTTTGTTCATCCTTTCGATACGCAGCCTTACGATCTCGGGGCTTGGATAGACGCCTTCGATTTCCTCCAGCAGCTTCACCGCTTCTTCCAGTTCCTCCTTCTCTTCCAGGCAACTCGCCACCTGGAATACCGCCTCCACCGCAAGGGGAGTATCTGGAAACTCCTTCATCAACTGCTCGTAGGCCGCAATCGCCTCGTCCAGTTTTCCTTCTATATAAAAACTGTTGGCCACCTGGAAATAGATGCTGTCTTTGAGCGTCGTCTCCGGGTGCCGTTTCAGCAGCAGGTTGAATTCGATCCGCTGCTGTTCAAAGTCTTTGAGGTTGAAGTAGGCAGAGGCGATTTCATACTGAAACCGTTCTTTCTCTGCATCGTCCCCCGCATAGGCGATCGCCTTCTGGTATTCAATGATGGCCTGTTTATAATCGCTGAGCTTGTGCATATTGATGTCCGCCAGGTAGGTCTGCGCCTTTGCTGCACGGCGGCTCACCGGGTAGCGGTCGATCAGTTTTTTGAATGTCTGCAACGATGTTTTGAAGTCATTTAAGAAAAGATAACTCACCTCACCGATATGATAGAGAGCCTCCGGCGCATGTTCACTCTTTTCATGGTGAAGGACGAGGCGGTCATACTCTTCAATCGCTTCCGTGTACTTCCCGGCGGCTCGCAACTTCTCCCCTTTTTTGTAGAGCGCCTCGTCACCGCCTTTACCGCAGGCCGCAAGGAGCAGGAAAAGAAAAAAAAGAGAGGCTAAAAAACAACCCCTCTTCATAATAACGCTTTTAATAAACCTTCTTTACTCGTCACCATCGCCATCGCCGTCGTCGTCTTCCTCTGTACCCTCTTCTTCCCTTTCCGCAAGTTTGGCTACGCTCACCACCCGCTCGCCCGACGCCATGCCGATCAATTTTACCCCTTGAGTATTCCTGCCGATCACCGATATGCCGCTCACCGCCATGCGGATGATCTTCCCCCGGTCGGTAATCATCATGATCTCGTCTTCGTCCGTCACCTGGAGCATGCCCACCACCTTACCGTTCCGCTCCGTCGTCTTGATGGTGATAACGCCCTTTCCTCCCCGGCTCTGCCCCCGGTATTCCGCCGTGGAGGTCCGTTTTCCAAACCCGTTTTCCGTAATGGTCAGGATAGTCGCGGCGTCTCCCACGATCTCCATGCCGACGAGCATATCGTCACCGGCAAGGTTGACCCCCTTGACCCCTCTCGAAACACGTCCGAGCGGCCGCGCCTGTTCCTCCTTGAAACGGATGGCGAGCCCGCCCCGCGTTCCGAGGAAGATATCCTTGGTGCCGTCGGTAAGGCGGGTAATAACGAGGCGGTCTCCTTCATCGAGGTTGAGGGCAATGATGCCGCCCACCCTCGGGTTGCTGTAGGCCATAAGTTCCGTTTTCTTGATAACCCCTTTTTCCGTCGCCATGATGATATAGCGCCCTTCCTCGAAGGACCTTACCGGCATGAAGCTCGTAATGTTCTCGTCGGAAAGATTGAGAAGGTTGACAATCGCCTTCCCCTTGGCGGCACGGCCCGCCTGGGGTACCTCGTGTACCTTCAGCCAGTAGACCTTTCCCGCGTCGGTAAAGAAAAGGATATAGCTGTGCGTAGAGGCGATGAAGAGGTGTTCAACAAAATCCTCTTCCTTGGTCCCCATTCCAGTTTTCCCTTTGCCGCCCCGCCGCTGGCTCCGGTAGAGCGTGACGGGATTCCGCTTGATATAGCCTGTATGCGAGATGGTGACCACCATATCCTCTTCCACGATGAGGTCTTCCAGGGTGATCTCGGTGGACTGGTCGATAATCTCCGTCCGCCGCTCCTCGCCGAAGCGGGCCTTAATGTCCTTCAACTCCTCGATAATAACGCCCATGAGAACGCCGTCGTCGGCAAGGATCGTCTGTAAATAGGCGATCCGCTTTAAAATCTCTTCCAGATCCTGCTGTATCTTTTCTTGCTCCAGCCCGGTGAGGCGATGGAGACGCATCTCTAAAATAGCCTTCGTCTGCGCTTCAGAAAGACGGTAGTCTTCCCCCTCAAAACGGTCCGCAATTGCGCTCTCCGCGAGTCCTGCTTTTTTCAGCATCTCCTTAACGGGCGCCGAAGCCCATTTTTCAGCCAGCAAGCGCGCACTCGCTTCCGCCGAATTGGGGGAGGTCTTGATAATCTCGATTACCCGGTCGATATTGGCGAGCGCCACGGCAAGCCCTTCCAACATATGCGCCTTTTCATCGGCCTTCTTCAGTTCAAAGATAGTACGCCGCGTCACTACCTCCCGCCTGTGGCTGATGAAATAGCCGAGCAGGTCTTTAAGGCCGTGCAGTTTCGGCTGCCCGTTAACGAGCGCCACGGCATTAACGCCGAAGGACTGCTGCATGGGCGTATTTTTGTAGAGGGCGTTTATGATCACCTGGGCAATCTCGTCCCTTTTGAGTTCGACGACGATCCGCATCCCCTGGCGGTCCGACTCGTCGCGCAAGTCCGATATCCCTTCAATCTTCTTATCGCGTACGAGGTCGGCAATCTTCTCGATGAGCCGCGCCTTGTTCACCTGGTAGGGGAGTTCGGTAATGATGATGCTTTCGCGCTCCGTCCGCTTCTGCTTTTCAACGAAAAGCCGCGCCCGCATCTGCACAATGCCCCGGCCCGTCTCGTAGGCAGAGCGGATTCCGGCATGCCCGTGTATAAACCCGGCCGTCGGGAAATCGGGACCCGGAATAATGTCGATCAGTTCGTCGATGGTAATCTCCGGGTTGGCAATAAGGGCGATGATGCCGTTGATTACTTCAGTCAGGTTATGGGGAGGGATGTTGGTCGCCATGCCAACGGCGATCCCCGACGAACCGTTAACGAGGAGCACTGGAACTTTCGTGGGGAGTACGGAGGGTTCCTGAAGAGAACCGTCGTAGTTGGGACTGAAGGCGACAGTCTCCTTATCGAGATCTTCGAGCATCTCGTGGGTGAGCTTCTCCATGCGGATTTCCGTATACCGCATGGCCGCTGCCCGGTCTCCATCGACGGAGCCGAAGTTTCCCTGCCCGTCGATGAGGGGGTAACGCATGGAGAAATCCTGCGCCATCCGAACGATGGCGTCGTAAACGGCTGTATCGCCGTGGGGGTGGTATTTACCGATCACGTCGCCAACGACACGCGCCGACTTTTTGTAGGGCTTGTTATACCCATTGCCGAGATCGTGCATGGCAAAAAGAATCCGCCGGTGAACCGGCTTGAGGCCGTCCCGAACATCGGGAAGCGCCCGCCCAACGATAACGCTCATAGCGTAATCGAGGTAGGCCGTCTTCATCTCGTCTTCGATATAAACGGGAACCCTGTTGTCTTCCTGGTACATATCCACCCTTCTTTTTCAGGTTATTTTTGGTGAAAATAAGCACCAAAGAGCATAGTAAAAATGGGCCGAAAAGTCAATCCATTTTGGAGGGCTAAAAAGGCAGATAACGAGGGCATCATCCTCGCCTCTAAAGTAAAGCTCCCCGACTACAGGGCGATGTCTCTAATTTTCCAGCACTATCTCCTCCCCCTTGAGGGGGGAGGATTAAGGTGGGGGTGAAATCAATTCATGCCCCCTCACCCTGGCCCTCTCCCACCAGGGGAGAGGGAACTGCAATCTTTCAACCAAACAACTTTTCCACAAAACCACTCCCCGCCGCATCAAGCGCCCGCCGGAGCCGAAGGCACGACTCACACCCCCCGCACATGACCGCCCCCCCCTCATAACAACTCCAAAGATGCTCCAGCGGCGCGTCAATCTCGATGCCTAGCTTGACGATCCCCTCCTTGTCTAGTTCTGATGTAGGACTTACTACTTCGGATTTATTGAGTGTAGAATAACTGAGCGCGCCGTTCACCGCGTCGATGAACTCAGGAGAGTTGTCAGGAAAGGTAGCCGCCTCCTCCCGGTTGAAGCCGGTGAAGATCAAATCTGCGTCCAATGTCTCGCAATAGGCAGCGGCGATATTGATAAAAACACCGTTCCGGTTCGGCACCCAGACGGCCCGCGCCGAGGCGTCCGTCTTCCCCGTTTCACCGTCAAGATCGTCTGTTCCGAGCTTGGGGAGACTGCTCTCTCTGTCGATGAGCGCCGTCTTCGTAATCCCCCGAAGCCACGGCAGTTCGATCACCGCGTGGGGAATATTGTAGAGCGCCGCCATCACCTTGGCAGCAGCAGTCTCCCGCTTTGCCGCCCGCTGACCATAGTCGAAGGTAAGCGCCAGTTCCACCGATGTGGTATCGACGGCCCTTTTGAAGGCCACCGTCGAATCGAGGCCGCCGGACAAGAGGACGACAGATTTTTTATCAGAAGAGGTCATTTGCCGAAGATTATTGCACAGTGGTGCAGGAATTAAAAGAGGGTTACTATAGGTTTATCCGTAGGGGCAAGGCCTGCCTTGCCCTCACATCGAACGCATTTGTCCATGTGTGCGCCCTTTTCCCCACATTTATAAGGGCAGACACATGGGTCTGCCCCTACGTCATTTTATCATCCACCCTTGTAGGAGCGATCCCTTGTGGTCGCCCTTTCTTTTTCTATTCCCCGAAACCATAAAGGCCAAGCACGAGACCTGTCCCTACGTTTGCCCCGTTAGAGATTATTAATCTCTAACGGGGTCATTCCCGGCTTGAAAGTTTACCCCGCACCTGATGCGGGGGCAATCCAGGGGTTTTATCTTCCCCCTTTAAAAAAGGGGGAGCGAGGGGGATTTAAACAATTATCATTCCCGTGAGTTCATGTAGGGGCATGGCCTGCCTTGCCCTTGCACATTCCATCAAACGTTTTTTGTAGGGACGATTCCTCGTGGTCGCCCTTTCTTTTTCTGTTCCCCAAAACCAAAAAGGGCAGGCACGAGACCTGCCCCTACGTTTACCCCGTTAGAGATTATTGATCTCTAACGGGGTCATTCCCGGCTTGATCGGGTTATCTTCCCCCTTTAACAAAGGCCTATGGCTCGGAGCCAACGGCTCATAGAGGGGAGTGAGGGGGATTTTTTCAACATGCCTTTTATAACAAATCTCCCCCGACCCCTCTTTGACTAAAGAGGGGAGAAATCATATTCCTGCCCTTACTCTTTATTTGTCATTCTCAACTTGAAAGTTTACCCCGTTATTGATGCGGGGGGAATCCAGGGATTTTGCCTTTCAAAAGGGCATGGCAGGCCATGCCCCTACAGCCCCAACCGCCCCTTAATTTCCTCCACCTCTTTATCCCGCCGGTGATAACCGGTCTCCTCCACCAGCGCCTTCGCCTTTTCAAAATGCACCGCCGCATCAGCACCGTCATCCCCTTCCCTCCGGTCGAGGCAGAGCCGCGCCCGTTCGAGGTGATAGTCCGTTAAAAAAAGCCTCATCCCGCTCCGGTCGGCAATTTCGAAGACCTCTTTAAGGTCGGCCTCCGCTTTTTCAAATTCACCCTTCGCCTGCCAAAGCTCGGCCCGGGCAAGGAGGCCTTGAACAATAAATTCCTGCCCCCCCGTATCTCGCAGGCCAGCCACTGCCTTGTTGAACCAATCCTGTGCCTCGCTAAAACCGCCCCCTTCGGCCTTCGCCTTCATGAGGGAAGCCCGGCCAAGAGAAAGCTTGTCAAGGGCCATATCTAGAAGCCTTGGGCTGCGGCTTGGTATTTCGATGGACCAAGTTGCCCTTTCCAGCACCGCTTTATATTCCCCTTTGCCAAGGTGGAAGTCGCAGTACAAGTAGCCTTGAAGGGAATAGAGGTTGGGGTATTCGGGCTGTCTCTCCTTCTGTATCTTTTCCGCCTCGACAAAGAGGGCCGCCGCCTCATCAAAATTTCCCGCCTGCTGTAGAGTGTCAGCCAACATCGAACGGTTGATCATTTTTTGAAAGGCTACGCCACTTTTATCGGCATATTCTACGCACTGACGGGCATAGTCTTCAGCATTCTTCACCTCACCAATAACTAGAAAGAGACCGCTCAAATTCGGTCCTTCCATGGCAACAAGGTCCCACTTATTCTGTTCAATATACATCTTCAACGCCAATTCGAAGGGCACCACCGCCTCCTTGAGCCGCCCCAGCGCCCGGAGGCGAAACCCGGCCCAGCCGAGGACACCTGCCTGCCAAAATTCCGTGATTTCATCCGTCGGCCTGCACCAGGGCTCATCAAAAAAACTGGCCAGGACCGAGAGGTCAGACCCAAAAGCACCCAATTTTATTGTACAGTAGTGTTCCTTTTTTCTTTTAATCCTCTCCCAGTAAACCTCCTCCAACGCCCTCTGGTGCAGCCCCGCCGCACAACCGTGGGCCACAGCGGCAAAAAGAGGCTGCATCTCGTCCAGCGTATCGGGGCGTTCCTTTTCAGGCAGGACTCTGTAATATTCGTAGAGCCTGCCGTGGGCCTCCTTCCATGCGTCCGGGTTGCCCACTTTAAGTTTCCCGCCAAAATGCTCCCGCACCAGCGGATGACAGTCAAGGGAGCTATCGCTCCTTTCTTCATCGGCCAGCAACTTGAGAACACGCAGGTGATTCAGGGCAATATTCCACTTTGCTTCGGAGAGATCGGCGAGAGCATCGGTCAAACCTTTTATTACGGGCGCTTCGCGAAGCGCCCCTACGGCCCCGGCGTCGGCGGGACGGTCGAAGAGGCCGAGCATGTAGAGGATATCCACCTCCGGCTTCCCTTTCAGCCATTCCTCATAACTCTCCATGACGCGCCGTGCATGGCCGCCCGCCTTTTCATCCTCTGTCAGTTTCGGGATGAGGTCGCGCTGCCTGATGTCGCCCTCATGGGCGGTGGTGAGGTAGCTGCCGAGCAGCGTCAGTGCCAGTGCGTGCCCCTTGAATTCTTTAGCCGCTGCCAACAGTTCTTTATCAGTCCCTTTTACGCCAAGGGACGTCAGTAACGCCGCCCCCGCCTTGGGAGAAAGCTCCTCCAACTGCACCTCTTTGACAGTTTCGTCAACACGATGTTCGAGATCGGTCACAGCGAGACGGGTGGTAACGATGCAGAGGCCATTACCCGATGCGGAGAGTTCCTTCAAAAGCGCCTGCACCCCCTGGTCTTTCAGCCGCCCCTCCATCTCCCCCGGCGGATACTGGAGCGGCTCCATTCCGTCGAGGATCATGAGCGTCCTTTCCTGCCGCACAAGCTCGGCGAGCGTCGTCCCCTTCTCCCAGGCCGACTTGATGATCTCCCCTTCATAACCGAACCATCTAAGGGCATGGTCGAAAAACTCGTCGGCAGAGGCCTGCTTCCCCTCGCCCGCCCCCTGGCTGTAGAAAGACCAGCCGTAAACGCGGGCCGCCCCACGGTAGTTCTCCTTCTCCATATCACCGAGCCATTTGTTAACGAGGGAGGTCTTCCCCACGCCGCCCCAGGCGACGAAGGTGAACACGTGGGGGTGCGGCTCACGCCACGCATCGTCGAGGATTTGTAATTCATCTTCACGGCCAAAGAGGTCGTGACCTGTGGTGGGGAGTTTGGAGGTTAGGATTTTGCTGGAGGGTGGAGGAGCTACCGGTATTTCTTCAGGTAATAACGTTGCCTTCTTTTCAACAGGCTCATCCTGTACGGGTTGTCTTTTATCTGCTTGTTCTTCATTTTTATTCTTCTTATCTTTATTTGCAAAATGCTGCCGCAGTAGGAGTATAAATACCGCTAAAGCTATGATCGCACTCCATGCACCTGCACTAATTGAACCTAGAAACCCTATTACTACATCCATATCCTCACCTGCTCATACTGCAACATTTAAAAACAACTGGATTCCGCATCAAGTGCGGAATGACACCCTAATTTGTCATATTCCTTTTATAAAATCAAAAAAAGCCTGCAACCGTTTTGCCGGTTCGGACTTGTGTAAGATTTGTCATTAATGAGTCCCCATATAACCCACCCGCTCCCGCCACGGTTTATTCTGAGAACTGTAGCTGATAAAAACCCTGTTCATAACTCCCCCGAACCCCTCTTATCTTAAGAGGGGAGTTTTAACCATTTATACCGCAAAACCGCCCCCGTTTCAAGCACGTAAATCAACAGGGCATGGCAGGCCATACTCCTACATCAAAGAAAGTGTAGGGGCGCACCCATGTGTGCGCCCTTCTTTTCATCTAAAAGGGCAGACACGCGGGTCTGCCCCTACAAATCCCCGAAAGCAATCCTTTGACTTTCCAAACAAAGAGGGTATAATTTGACTTCTTTTAACGAAACGGGTGGCCAACGATGTCTCCAGAAAACAATTCAGCGCCTTTAATCCTCGCCGTAGACGATACGGCATTCAACCTTGTCATGCTCTCCAACATCCTCACCGACGGCGGCTACCGGGTGATGCAGACATCGAGCGGTGAAGAGGCGATTGAAATTGCAGATAAAACCCCGCCCAACCTCATTCTTCTCGATGTGACCATGCCGGGCATGGACGGCTATGAAACGTGCCAACTTCTCAAGGCCTCAGCAGAAACGAAAGACATCCCCGTCATTTTTCTCTCCGGCAGAACCGATGAAGAGGACGTGGTTAAAGGGCTCCGCTCCGGCGGCGTCGATTATGTGGGCAAACCGTTCCAGCCGAGCGAACTGCTCCATCGGGTAAGGACGCACCTCGAATTGAGCACGAAAAGCGCCGAGTTGAAGCATCTCTCACAGGAATACCGGGAACTGCTTCAAATGATCTGCCACGACCTGACCAACCCCCTCTCCTTCATCAAGTATGTCTTCGAACTTGAAAAAGACCAGCCCGAACTCTTCGAGAGTATGAAAGGGGACATCGAAAAAGCGGCGGACATGAGCCTCAGCATAATCGAGATGGCGAGAAATTTACGAAAAATCACCGAGACGGAGGGGGGGCTCTCCCTGGAAGCGGTCGGATTGCATCGCGCCGTCGAGGAATCACTCTACATGCTAAAGCAGAAACTGGACGCAAAGAATCTGACCCTGTCCTGCAAAATCGGCAAAGAGATTCAAATCCTCGCGGAAAAGACCGCCTTTGTCAATACGGTGATGAACAACCTCCTCACCAATGCCATCAAATTCTCGCACGAGGGCGCGGAGATTGTCATCGAGGCGAGTGAATCCGCAAACTCGGTTGAGTTGACGATAAAAGATTCCGGCATCGGCATGTCGGAAAGATTACTGAGCGACCTCTTCGACATCTCGAAGGCGACCCACCGGAAAGGGACAAAGGGGGAAGACGGTACCGGCTACGGCATACCGTTAGTAAAGCGGTTCGTCACAGCCCTTGGAGGGAAGATCGAGGTCACCTCACAGCAGGCAACAGCCGAAGAGGAACAAAGCGGCACCACGGTTCGGCTGACGCTTCAGAAACCGGCAGACCAGACAGCCTGAAAATCCAGACTCACATATAGATGGGATAAAGAGTGGGGCAGGAATTGCTGCCTGAAATTTCTTGTGTAGGATTGTTTGTCATTCCCGCGAAAGCGGGTATCCAGAGGGTTGCGCCTCTCGTAGGGACATGGCCTGCCATGCCCTTACATTCCCAACACCCCTCCGCCGGTGATAAACCACCAGCACCTTTGATGTCAAGCTGTTTTTTGATTTGGGATGATTTATCGTAGGGGCGCACCCACGTGTGCGCCCTTCTTTTCGTGATTACCAGGGCAGGCACGAGACCTGCCCCTACGTTTACCCCGTTAGAGATCATAACCTCTAATGGGGTCATTCCCGGCTTGACCGGGAATCCAGGGGTTTTGCCTTTCATAAGGGCATGGCAGGCCATGCCCCTACGGCTTATTTGTCATTCCGCACTCGATGCGGAATCCAGGGGTTTTATCTTCCCCCTTTGGCAAAGGGGGAGCGAGGGGGATTTTACAAACAGTCATTTACTACAAATCTCCCCCAACCCCTCTTTGACTAAAGAGGGGAGAAATCATATTCCTGCCCTTACTCTTTATTTGTCATTCTCAACTTGAAAGTTTACCCCGCACTTGATGCGGGGGGAATCCAGGGGTTTTGACTTTCGTAGGGGCGCACCCATGTGTGCGCCCTTCTTTTCATTTAAAAGGGCAGACACATGGGTCTGCCCCTACATCTGTTATTTGTCATTCCGGTATTTGTCATTCCGGGCCTGACCCAGAATCCAAGGGTTTTGCCTTTCAAGGGCAAGGCAGGCCATGCCCCTACATTTACTCCGCTAAAGACATGGAGGACACATCGGAACAAAAAGAAAGAAAATCAAAAAGAAAAAGTGGGGTAATTTATAAAGAAAGGATGAAACTAAGCGAACTAACTGGCGCTGGATTCCACCATCTTGGAGACCCGCTCCACCAGTTCAGCGGAGATGAAGGGCTTTTCGAAATAATCAGCGACGCCCATGGCGAGGAGGCGTTCGGCGTTTTCATCTTCTTTCATTGCCGACAGGACGATGATCGGGATATCTTTAAACCGCGCATCCAGTTTCAGCTTCTCGCAGAGACTGAAACCGTCCATCTCGGGCATCATGAGATCGAGAATGACAACATCGGGCATTATCTTCTCCAAAAGGGTCAGCGCCTCCAGACCATTAAAGGCCGACTCCACCCTGAAGCCCCGCGCCATGAAAAGGTATTGAAGCATCCTGTTTACCGACTTGGAATCTTCTACAATCAACACTCTTTTGTCAGGCATTCCCGTCATAATAAAGATTTTCCCTAAAAGTCTTTTTTAAGCAGGACAACGGTATCTCAGTTGAAAAAGGATGTCAAATAAAATTTCCCGGATTTGAGAAGAATGGTTTTCGGAGCAAGCCAGGTTTAATGCCACATTTCCCCTGCCTCCTCCTCTTGTGCTAAAATGGGCGCATCGGATATCTTAAGTGCAGGTAAAAATGGAAAAGAAGGGCCAAGTCTTCACAAAAGAGCTTGATACCGACTGGACGGAGTGCGTTGCAGCGCTGCTCGACGCCTCGGGCGTGGCGGAAACGCTAAAGGAACAGACGCGCATCCTCGTCAAGCCGAACCTCGTGGAGGCGCTGCCGCCCCCCATCACCACCCCCGTCGAACTCATCGAGGCGACTGTGATCTATCTTCGGCAGAACGCGCCCGATTCGGAGATCGTCGTTGGCGACGGCACCGGCTCGCTCAACTACGACACCTACCACGCCTTCGAAAAACTCGGCTATTCGGAGATGGCAAAACGGCAGGGGCTGAAACTGACTGACCTGAACAAAGAGCCCTACGTGGAGCTTAGCAGGCCAGAACTGAAACGGTGGCCGAAGATGCACCTCCCCAAAATCGTGATGGAGAGTTATCTCCTCTCCATCCCCGTTTTGAAGGCCCACTCGCTGGCAGGCGTAACCCTCACCATGAAAAACATGATGGGCGCCTGCCCGCCCGAGCACTACTGCAAAGGGGGGCACTGGAAGAAGTCCTCCTTTCACACGGGAATGCAGGAGGCGGTGCTCGACCTGAACCGCTACCGCACGCCCGACTTCACCCTCCTCGACGCCACGGTAGGACTCGCCGAATACCACCTCGGCGGCTCCGTCTGCGACCCGCCGCCGAACCTCCTCGTTGCCGGATTCGATCCCGTCGCCACTGACGCCTACGGCGCAAAACTCCTCGGGCAAGACTGGAAGGCAATCGGCCATATTGCAGGGGCAAACGGCGAACTGGGGAGTGCCGAGCCGCTCAGGGTTGTGCAGGTGTGATTCGCCCCAAAAGGCCTTCGATGCCGATCCGGTTATTGGTTTGGCATAATGAATCGTAGGGGCGCACCCATGCGTGCGCCCTTCTTTTCTTGGTTACAAGGACAGACACGCGGGTCTGCCATGCCTCCTCCGGGTGCATCGGTTTCATTCAGGGCAAGGCAGGCCTTGCCCCTACATCAACCCCCCTCGCAAAAAGACCGTCCTCGCTGGAATATTTAAAACAAATATGATAGACTTCACCGAATTTCAAAGAGAGAGATAATTCCAATGTCATTACAGGACGAGATAAAAGAAATCGCCGAAAAGGCAAAGAAGGCATCGCGGACAATTTCCAGCGCCGCCACGAACAAAAAACAGGACGCTCTGCTCAATATGGCCGTTCTTCTCACGGAGAATAAAGACCTCCTCATTCGTGAAAATGAAAAAGATCTTGCTGCGGCGAAAGAGAAGGAGATTGCAAGCGCCATGCTCGACCGCCTCACCCTGACGGAAGCGCGTATCATCGCTATGGCCGATGGCCTGAGAGAAGTTGCCGCCCTCCCCGATCCTGTGGGCGAGATATCAAAAATACGGAAACAGCCAAGCGGCATCCAAGTGGGAAAGATGCGCATACCGCTCGGTGTGATCGGCATCATCTACGAGGCGCGACCCAACGTTACCGCCGACGCGGCGGGCCTCTGCGCCATGTCGGGCAACGCCGTCATCCTGAGAGGCGGGTCGGAATCGATCCATTCCAACCGGGCCATCGCTAAGCTGCTTCGGCAGGGGCTGAAAAAGGCGAGCCTCCCCGAAGACGCCGTCCAGCTTATCGCCACGACGGACCGGGAGGCGGTCCTCGAAATGCTTCAGCGGGAGGAAGAGATCGATCTCATCATCCCGAGGGGCGGCGAGGGTCTCATCCGCTTCGTGGTGGAGCATTCGAAGATCCCCGTCATCAAACATTATAAAGGGGTCTGCCACATCTACGTGGATGAATCAGCAGACTTTGGCAAGGCAATCCCTATCGTAATGAACGCCAAGACCCAACGCCCCGGCGTCTGCAACGCCCTTGAAACACTGCTCGTAAATGAGGCGATTGCATCGGACTTTCTCCCCGCCGCCGCAAAGACGCTCGAAGCCGCCGGAGTGGAGTTGAGAGGCTGCGAAAAAAGCCGGGCCATCGTCCCCTCCATGAAGGAAGCGACGGAGGAGGACTGGCACGCCGAATACCTCGACCTCATCCTCGCCGTCAAAGTGGTGGACGATATAGACGCCGCTATGGGCCATATCGAGACCTACGGGTCACTCCACACGGAATCGATCCTCACAGAAAACTACGAACACGCCATGCGTTTCATCCGGGAGGTGAACTCGTCGGTAGTAATGGCCAACGCCTCCACCCGGTTCAGCGACGGCGGCCAGTTCGGCCTCGGCGCGGAGATCGGCATCAGCACTACAAAACTCCACGCCTTCGGCCCCATGGGAATCGAGGATTTGACGACAGAGAAGTTCATCGTTCTCGGCGAAGGGCAAATCAGGGAATAATAAGGGGGAGAAACCGGTGCGACTTGGCATTCTCGGGGGAACCTTCAATCCCGTCCACTTCGGCCACCTGAGGATCGCCGAAGAGGCGAGAGAGGCCCTCCAACTGGACAAGGTCCTTTTCATCCCCACCCATATCCCCCCGCACAAGGGCGGCGAAGAGATCATCCCTCCCGATATACGAATGGAGATGGTGACCCTTGCCGTGCAGGACAACCCCTTTTTCGAAGTTTCCAACATGGAGTTGACACGGGGCGGCAAGTCCTACTCGGTGGAAACCTTAAAGGCGCTTCGGGAACGCTACCATGGGGATGCCTTCTGGTTCATCATCGGTATGGACTCCTTCCTGGAGATCGGCATATGGAAGAATTACGGCGAGCTCTTCGAACTGACCAACTTCATCGTGGCCGGAAGACCCGGCTCATGGGAAGGCAGAGGAAAAGAAAATCCAACGGAGCGACTTCCGGTTGATATACGGGGGAATTTCTGCTATGATTCCTCGCTCGACAGAATTGTGCACCGTTCCGGTCTGGAAACCCGTTTTATCGAAACAACGCTTCTGGACATCTCCTCTACAGGGGTGAGACAGAGTGTTTCGGAAGGCGGATCGACAAGATACCTCATGCCGCCCGAGGTTGAAAACTTCATCAGGGAGAAAGAGTTATACAAGAAAGCGCCATAAAAAAGCCGGCATTAGACTCCCTGGAGAAGGCGCACATCTGCCTGGAAACGGCAAAGGACAAGAAGGCGGTCAGGCCCCGCCTTTTCGACATGAAGGGACACTCTCCCGTAACGGATTACGTCCTTGTATGCAGCGGCACTTCAGACCGGCAGGTGAAGGCCATTGCAGACGCCATTGAAAGAGCGCTGAAGAACGAAGACTGTTATGCCCTCGGCATAGAGGGATACAAAGAAGGGCGATGGGTCCTCGGGGATTTCGGAGACGTCATCGTCCATGTTTTCTATGAAGATATGCGCTATTTCTACGACATCGAAAAGCTCTGGCCCCATGCCGTCGAGGTGGGTGACTAAGCCCGCCTGCCGGACGGAAGAGAGCGAGTGAAGATCAGGATTTTATCGGCCTGGAAGCAGGCCGGTGATCTGAGAGAAAGAGAAGCGGATTACTTAAAACGCCTTGGTCGCTACGCCGGGATCGAACTGATCGAAGTAAAGGGAGAAAAGGGCGACGGCAAAGAGGGGTTGAAAAAAGAGGGGAAGCGCCTCCTTTCGAAGATCGGGAAGGAAACCCTCCTCGTGGCCCTCACCGAACGGGGAGAGACCTTTGGCTCAAAAACCTTCTCGCGCTGGCTCGAAGATCAGGCATTAAAGGGGATGTCAGACCTCACCTTCGTAATAGGGAGCGCCGCCGGGATGGATGAGGCGCTGTTAGACCGGGCGGAGAAAACCCTGGCCCTCTCGCAGATGACATACCCGCACCAGCTGGCAAGGCTGATGCTGATTGAACAGATTTACCGGGCCTTCACAATTATAAAGGGGGAGCCCTATCATAAATAAAGTATTGGAGAACTAATTATGGGAAACAAGTCAAAAGACATCGAAAAGCTCAAAAAAGGACTGCTTGACCAGAGAAACGACATTCTGGCCGACGTGAACCTGAACGCCGAGTCGTCCAACACCATGGGTTCCGACGGTGTGCAGGATATCGGCGATGTTTCGGCAAACACCTACAACAGGCAGATATTACTCAAGCTGAACGACACGCAGCGGCTCATGCTGAAGGATATCGACGACGCACTCGACAGGATCAGCCGAGGAGAATACGGCGTCTGCACCGAGTGCGGCGAGGATATTAACGTGAAGCGCCTCGAAGTAAGGCCGCAGGCGAAGTACTGCATCGACTGCAAAACGGACATCGAGAAAAACGGCACTACGGGGTAAAAAAACCGGGTTGTTCAGCCTGACTGCCGACGACGGATTCAGGCATCTTGAAGAAAAGAGGGTACTCTTTTCCAAATCCCGGCAATTAACGGCGGAAAGGAATCTTATTCCTTGATCTTCAGACTCTATCTCATAATAGCGGCCGCGCTGGTCACCTTCTTTCTCTATCTCTCCTCGCTCAACCACGATACGGTCGTCATCCGCTTTTCCGGCGCTACCAGCCTGGAAACGCCACTCATTCCCCTCATTTTCATCGCTTTTATTTCCGGAGTCGCCGCCTTCTATCTTTATTCAATCACGAAAAACGCGAAGCGCTATCTTTCTGAGCGCAAAGTAGAGAAGGATAAGCGAGAGGCTGATGCAGCAAATGATCGTCTCCTGGAAGCGAAAAAAGTGCTCCTGCTGGATGGCTGGACCGAGGCTGAAAAGCAGCTTTCCGCCCTCATCGCCACCTCCTTTCCGTCCATCGACCCCTACCTGCTCCTCGTCAAAGGCTACCTGGAAACGGGCGATTCGGAAAAGGCCTTTTCCGTTATCGACGCCCTCCCCTTCGAGTTCCAGCATGAGACGGAAGTCCTTCTCTACAAGGCGAAAATGCTCCTTAAAAAAGGCTCTTTCGACAGGGGGATCGACACGCTGAAGCTCCTCGATGAAAAAGAAAAAGCGGTAGGGATAAAAGCGCTTCTAAGAGACGCCTACATAGAGGCCGAACTCTGGGAAGAGGCCAATACCGTGCAATCGCAGATCGCCAAGGGAAGAAAAAAAGGCGCGCCCGACGATGACGAGGAGTGCCAGGTTCGGATCGGCTATGAACTGGCACGGAAGAAAATGAAAGAGGGCCAGGAAGACGAGGCGATCAAAAAGCTCAAAGAGTTGACAAAGAAATGGGCCGGTCACGTGCAGCCCTATGTGGCGCTCGGCAAGCTCTACTGGAAAAAAGGAGATAAGAAGCTTGCCGAAACGACCTGGATAAAGGGGTATGAAAAGACGAAGAACCTAATTTCTATCTTTATCATGGAAGACTACTACCTGAAGGATGAGGACCCTCAGCAGATCATCGAAACATACAGAAACCTAATCAGCGTCAATCCAGAAAGGGGAGAACTTCACTTTTTCCTCGGGAAACTCTATTTAAGGTTGGAGATGCTCGAAGACGCACTTGAAAAACTGCAAAAGGCAATGGAACTTGAATTCCACACCCCTTACCTCCCGAGGCTCATGGGCGAGGCGAGATTCAGGCAAAGCGACTACCAGCCCGCAGCGGAACATTTCAAGGAAGCAATCGGCTTCAAGAGACAGACACTCATTCCCTTCCACTGCAACTCCTGCGGCCACGACTCCAAGGACTGGCACTATGCCTGCCCCCATTGCAACGGATGGGAAACACTGAAAATCTCGCTTTAACCAGGTAAGTTCAAAAAATGAAAAGACCGCTCGTACTCATCATCATGGACGGTTGGGGCATCAACCGGGATAGTTCAGGAAATGCTATCGCTGTAGCAAAGACGCCCGTCATCGACGGTTTGATCGATACCTACCCCTCAACCGAACTCG
>CBDVDA010000021.1:0-34203 GCA_965372635.1 uncultured bacterium
CTGTGACATACAAGATGTTGTGTCTTGCGGAGTAAAGTGATGAATCATATTAACTATTTTAAAATTTGATAGTATACACAGTATTCCATCGTATTAAAAAAACAATTTTCACCCACGCGTTCACCTTAACATCTGGGTCATTTATATTCACAAGCTAAAGCAATTGAATTCCACACACGCTACTAAGCGCTCCATCCTGATTCTTATTATTGTTCAACCGCCAGCAGGCTTAGTTTATCAATAGCATCCCTGTTAGAAGGTGACATGACCAGTACGCTCTTATACAGTCTATAGGCGTCTCCATAGCGCCCCATCGATTTATAGAGGTCCCCCAGCCTGAAACGAACTTTAAGGTCATCGGGTCTTATGCTGAGAGAATCTTCCAGTGTTTTTACTGCAAGACCAATCGCCCCCGCTTTCTCGTAGTTATCGGCGAGACGCAAATTGAGGGCATACCTTCCCGGCCCGATTGCCATCGCTTTTCTTAGCATCTCCGCCGCCTTTAACCACTTTTCCTCCCTTTCAAAAACTGTCGCCATCAATTGGTAAGAGGTCAAGCTTTTACGATCTTTGGTAAGCACCATCTCAGCCGTCTCCCGAGCTTTGGAAGTTTCTCCCTTTTCAAGATAGAGTTGAGAGAGCTTTTCACCATATTCAGCCATTGAAGGGTTCCTTTCGAAGGCCTTCAGCAAAAGCTCAATCCCCTTCTCCATCTCCCCTGCATTAAGATGGCCTTCGGACGCCCAGAATAAAACCCTGACAGGCGGCTCCCCATCAAACAGGCCAATCAACCCGATCAGGGAGCGGTAATCCTTTTGTCTCAGTAGAAACCGGGCGTAATTGTCAAGCAAGCCCGCGTCTCCCGGTGAAAGGGACACCCCCTTCCGGAAGGCCTTCCCCGCTTCATCCAACGCCCCCTTCCTCTCCAGGACAGAGGCAGCAAAAACAATACGCGTTGGATCATCTCCTGCAAGTGTAAGAATACTTTCGGAGGAGGCCTCATGCTCCGACAACAGGTTGAGCCCCGTTCTGAACCACGCGTCATCTCTCCGGGCTATACGTTCAAGTTCTTTAATCGCTTCGGGCATCATTCCCACGTGAAGCATCATTTTTGCCGCATTGTAACGGTATGAAGGATTATGGGGGTCCAGCCTGACCGCTGTTATCATCGTCTTTAGCCTCTCCTCCTTTCGGTCAAGCATGTCCAGAGTTGCTCCTCTTTTTGCCCAGGTAATTGCCTTGAAAGGAGAGGCACCAAGCGCTCGTTCATAACTTTTATTCGCTGCATCGTATTGACCTGTACTGTAATAATAATCTCCGGCATTCAACCCGTACTCATCCGGCCTAGAGCTTAAGCGTAACCCGTCCTCTATCAGATTAATTTTTCCAAGTTTCACCCCTTCGTGCAGACGGTATGTTGCATAAATATCTTTACTCGAAGCAAGGAACATGACAACAGACAAAAGGCCTAGAAAAATGGGCAATTTGCGTCCACTCTCAACACGTCTTCGCACTTTTGAGGAAAAGAGCAAAGAGAAGCCAGCCAGCAATGTGAAGAGAAAAGCATTGGCAGGTATCCTGAAATTGAACTCCACCAGGTTATGAATAAACATGCTCGCGAGAGCGGCGTATATTCCGCACTGAAGATAGCGTTCCTCCCTTGAAGGCGCAGGGTGTGAAACCGGATAAGATTTGATGAAGAAATACCCTGTAAACAACAGAACTGAAACAAAACCGACGGCACCAGATTCAACAAAATGCTGAAGGTATTCGTTATGTCCGTGCCGGAAGGTATGTGTCATCGATTCAGGCCGATAGAATGTAAAAATATCGCCCATTGTACCAACACCTGTCCCCATTAGAGGGAAATCTGCAATAATAGAAGTCATTACCTTCCAGCCAAGAAAGCGATAGGCAAGTGAAGCATCATTATAAATGCCAAGAAAGCTTGACAAGTTCTCAAAAACCCCGCCCGTACCGATCAAAAAAAGAAGAAGCAAGGAAGAAAAACCTAATATAATAATCTTTAAGCTACGGTTCACGTTTTCACCTTCTTTTTTTAGCAGAAAGAGAAGGAGCAATGATCCGAATGTAAAGGCAACCACACCCCCTCTTGAGAGAGAAAGCAGTAATGCCGACAGCATCACGGCAAGAGCAAACCCGATCAGAACAATCATTCCCATCTGGCGGTCACCATGGGAACGGTTCTTCAATTTTCTCCTTATAGTATAAAGGAAAAGAGCAAGGGTCGGAAATATGATCATGTTAATAAAACCTGAAAAATGATTCGGGTTTACAAAAGGTCCAAAGGGTTGCCATACATCTGACTCCAGTGTTTTTATCCAGAAGAGCTTTCCGTTCCAGGTAAACTTCTGGACAATACCGAAAAGAGAAATCATAACACCGAAAATGGCAAGCATTATCAATGCGTTTTTCACATTTTCCCTATCTGAAAACAGGCGGGGCACCATAAGAAAAACTGACAGATATGCAATGAACTCGACCAAGGCGGAAAAAGTCGCCCCCCGATTTATGGAAAACTGCTTAGGAAGGATAAGGTTCAGATCACTCACTGCCAAGCCACTTAACAAGGTATGCGATGAGGAAAGATTATTGACAATGAAAGCAGGAAGTGGCACGAGTTGGAGAAAAATGAGGCCGGCCATGATGGCAGCCAGGATGAGAAGTCTTCTTTCAACAGTTAAAAAGGTAAATGCATGTCGGCTGGATAGCATCGTTACGAAGAGCAGCAGAAAAACGATCACTTCCATTATCCCGACAGACCATCTTTGAACGCCGCCATAGGCCAAGGCAAGAGATGGAACAAGAAAAAGCAATGGCCATTTTAAAAAGCGCTCCAAAACCAACCTCTTTTTTTATTTTTCATTTTAACCGGCTGCGGAACAGCCACCTCTCTTCCGTCAAGAATCGCTTCGGGAGTAGCCTCCACCATGGCGCTCGCTTTTTCCTCTCCCACAAACTTGGCAGCCTCAGTAACGGCCGTTCTCATCTCCGGCCCCCTGTTCTCCGCAGAGTGACAGTCCGACGCTATGATGTGGATAAGATCGTGATCGAGCAGCCTCTCTGCAAACGCTTTTATCTTCTTCCCAAAACCGCCCATCAGGCTCATGGCCGTAACCTGTGACAAGCATCCCCTTTCTATGAAGCCCTCAAGCCATCCAGGGTTTTCAAAAATATTTCGGTCACGCTCGGGATGAGAGATAACAGGCGTGACCCCTCTTGTCTCAAGTTCAAAAATTAATTCATGGATTTTCGGGAGAGAAAAGAAGGGAGGGAGTTCTACCAACAGATACTTTCCTCCGTCATTCAGGGTCGTCACTTCCCCTGAATCGATCGAATGAATCAGTTCGGGAGAAAGGGCCACATCGGCTCCGGGGACAAGCCTGAGTGGAATGTCTGCATCATTAAAAATGGCCTGAAGCCTACCAACTGCACCAATCACATCAACCCGCCGGTTTAGATAAAGACCATTCAGTGTATGCGGCGTTGCCGCCATAATCTGAGTGCCGCCAGATACAGCAGCCTTGGCCAGAGCTAAAGAACCGCCCAGCTCAACCGGTCCGTCATCCAGAGCAGGAAGAATATGTGCATGAATATCGATCATGCAGATTCATCGCCGTACTCATAGTAATAGTAGTAAGGGTAATAGCCACGCCCCTTTAAATCAACCCGGTTCAGCACGGCTCCAATCACATGAGAGCCGACTTCCACAAGAGACCGTTTGCTGCTTAGAGCTGCCTCCTTAGTTGTCCTTCTCGAATCTATGACGAGCAATGTTCCGTCTACGAGCCCACCCAATACTGTCGCATCGGTAACAGACATGACAGGAGGTGAGTCGAAAATAACCCTGTCATAGATATCTTTGAAGTAATCGATGAGTTCCACCATCCGGCTTGAACTGAGCAGTTCGGAAGGATTGGGCGGTATGGGCCCACAAGGGATAACATCCATGTTTTCAATCTCCGTCTTAACAATCGCTTCTTTAACATCTACAGTCTCATTGACAAGAACATTAGAAAGGCCCATCGAACTCCCCTTTGGCAATTCAAATATCTTGTGCAAACTAGGTTTTCGCATGTCGCAATCAACAAGGAGCACCCGTTTCCCCCCATGCGCCATGGTAATGGCGAGGTTAATGGCCGTCGTCGTCTTACCCTCCGAAGGGCTGCTGCTCGTCACCATCACAGATCGCAAGCCTTTCGAAGATGAAAAAAGAACCGCTGTGCGGAGGCCCCGGAAGGCCTCGGAAATTTTAGAACGTGGTTGCTGCTGACTGACGAGATATGATGTATCCACCTCCTTTGTGATGAAATCAGGAACGGACCCGAGATAAGGCAGCCCGAGAATATTCTCTACATCAGCCGAACTTTTTATAGTATCGTCGAGATATTCTATAATCAGTGCAATTGCGGCCCCTCCGAACAAGCCGATAATCACTGCCATCATCATGTTCTTCAGTTTATCTGGTCGAATGGGACGAGAAGGAACTTCAGCATAATCGACAATTCTTGCATTATCCATCGCTATCTCACCGGTAAGGCTGGTCTCTTTCAAACGACTCAGCAACGTATCGAAAAGCTTGCTGTTCCCCTCTAGCTCTCTTTTAAGAACCTTATACTGTATAGCCTTCTTATTTAGAGCGAACGCCTCCTCTTTACGCTCATTGAGCGCCTTTTTTAGCGTTTTCTCCTCCATGTACGCAATCTCATAATCATTTTTTATCCTCTGAATATAATTTTGGATTGCCTCTTGTAGCTGTTTTTTAAGCAGACCTATCTTTGAGTCCATCTTCAACATGGTCGGGTGCTTCAGCTTATAAACAAAAGAAAGCTCTTCTTTCTCCCTTTTCACCTTGATCAGTTCTTTTTCCAGTTCCTCCACAATGGCACTCTCCGTCAGATCGGTGAGTGTCTCCCAGTTCTCACTGTTGTCGAACATTTTTTTCAATTGATCTCTTTTCATGCCGAGAGAGGTTCTCCTCCTCATGGCGTTAACCAGTGATGAGTTTAATTCGGAAAGCTCGTTCACCACTGCACCCTGCCTCTGTTCAAGAGAGATAATATTATTGGCTTCCTTATAATTCTGTAAATCAAACTCAGAATTTTTAACCTTTTCCTGTAGTTCCTCAACCTTTTTCGAAAGCCATCCCACCGCCTGAGAGGAATTAGAAAACCTTTCCTCTAAATTTTGGTCTATGTAGGCTTGAGCCCAGGCATTGGCCAGTTCAGCCGTTTCCTCTGGAAGCGTTCCGTACATATTAAGATTGATTAGCTGACTTTTAGAAACTGGCTGCACATTCATTCTGCCGAGAAGCGACGGTACGAGACGTAGAGCCTCCTCCGGGTTCTTCCCTGACACAAGAAGAACTTTTTCTGCCAGAGTACGGCTCTTTAAAATTTTCAACTGTGTATTGTAATAATCAGCAGATATACGATCGAGTTGGAAGAGTTCATTGAAAGACATCATTTTCGAGGTCTGCATCTCGATTTGAATCAGTGCCGTCGCCATAAAAACCGGTTTTTCCGTAAAAGTCTTGAGAGCAGTCACTGCAAGAACGATTACAAAAAAGGCAGCAATAATCCACTTACGCTTCCTGAGTATCCTCAGGTAATCCTTCAGATGAAGTTCATTTGTCTCTTCAGATGATATCATATTAGAAAAAACTCTCCGGGATGATAATCATGTCATCGGGCTGTAGCAAGATGTCATTGCTCCTGTCACCTTTCTTTGTCATTTTATTCATGTCTATTACAATCGTTTCTTCCCTGCCGTCCTTTACCCGGATCACCTTTGTTCGACCTGACGCTGCAAATTTAGTAAACCCCCCGGCCTTAGTAATGGCACGAAGGATGGTCATCCCCTCAACCATGGTGTAAATACCCGGTTTTTGAACCTCACCAAGTACATAAAAAGAATTGGCCTTCGGAACGTGAACCACATCACCTCCTTCGAGGCTGAGATTAAGCGAAGTCTCACCACCCTCCAAAAGACGTATAAGATCAATCATGACAGGTTCTTTTTTATCACCCGAGGAACCTGTTGCTGTCTCCAGATGGGTAACGAGAAGTCTTTTCCCTGCCATTTTGGAGAAGCCGCCTGCCCTGGAGACCGCCTCAAGCAGGGTCGTAGGCCCGGATATCTCATAAAGGCCAGGTTTTGTCACTTCACCCAGGACATAAACCTTCTGGCTTCTATATTCCTTAATAATGAGAGATATTTGCGGGTTAACGAGGTAATCTGCTTCGAGACGGCGTTCAAGAAGTGCCTGCAATTCCGACACGGCGAGCCCACCTACCTTAACTCGCCCCAAGAGAGGGAAAGAAATATAGCCATCGGGTGATACACTGTGCGTTTTGGAAAGATCTTCGTGGTCATAGACAAAGACTTCAATCACATCGGCCGGTCCTATCTTATAACCTGTTGATCTTTCTGCAGAGCAGAAGGTCGAAAGCAAAACCAGAGTTGACGTCAGGAAAACAAAAGTGGAAGTCTTGAAAAAGTTCATCAGCTTGAGAGAGGAAGCCTAGAAACTAGCCTTGATGAAAGCGCTGTACTGGTTGTTTTTATACTCTTCACTGGTGCCGTCGTTCGCATCGGAATCACGCTCCTGATATTGATAGGCAGCACCGACAGCGAGCCACGGCTGGATATTATAATCAAGTCCGAGATTAGCTCCGAACAGTTTATCTTCTCTGTCGATACCTGTTGCAGCAGGGTAGTCATTAATGCCATAGTAAATGCCGAATTTACTGCCCAACTTATGTGAAATTTTGTAATCGATTCCTAAGGAAATCCTGTTTTCAATGTAATGGTTGTAAGTGTTCGAACCATCTGTATAAAAAGACTCCGTAAAGGTTCGAAGAAAAGAGAGTGAAAATTTAGTAAAAGCCGTCGTATTATGATTCAGCGTTAGGTTCGCCGTCAGACTGCTGAAATCCCTCTTTCCTGCCTGTTTATAAACAGTCCTTTGATGCCCTATATAAGCGTTCAATGTTAGCTTGGAAGTAACATCCCCTTTCATGCCAAATCTGACATTTTCCGATTTCGAATCTCTCACATCACTACCAACACCTGAGTAGCTGGAGAAAGCAGTATCGTATTCCGAATCTGTTCTCGAATAACCGAAGAAAAATGACGTCTTTGGGAGGAGTCTCAACTCCATCCGCCCACCGACAGTATACACGCTCCTGTCTTGATTGCGCAGCGCGAACTCGTCGTAATCATGGACCGTACCGCCATAATTAATGTGAAAAGAGAGGCGGTCGTAGACTTTCGAACCTACTTCTGCAAAGAAGTAATGTTGCGTTCTTTCATCCTTATCGGTCAGTTCACTCGATGCCGGATCATCTGTGATGATGTAGCTGTCGCGAAGTTTCAACATCAGTCCACCCGGAAACTCCATTTCGAAGCCGAGTGAAAGGGAATGGCTCGTTCTGTCCTCCGGCCCATCTTTAAAGTATTTTGAATGCTTCGCACCATAATCCAGGTAGAATATGCGGCGTTTCCCCTCGTTTTTGAGTTGCAGGGAGGGCGACACAGTCAGGATGCTGCTGCTCACATCATTCGACGTAGACCCATTGGTAAGGTAGACATTGTCATCATAGGTATAGGCGAGCTTGATCCCGGGGTGGACCTCCGTCCGCCCGAAATGGATATTCCCTCCTTGAGCCATCGAGAAAACCGGCACACCCAGAATCGAAAACGTAACGCCTATTAGAATACGATTCTTAAAATTCATTCAATAATAATCTTAAACATTAAATTAACAAGGTGGACTCGCACACGGCGTTACCACCACTGGCGTCTCCTCCACAGGTGGCGGCGGACAAGTATTCGTGATTTCGCAAGGTTTATCATCATCAAAAAAGGATGGTTTCTTCCGCTCCCAGGGCGGTGGATTCACAATCGGTGTTGGTGGCGGCGGTTCATCCCCAGGCGTATTGGCATACTCCTCTTCTCCCGGAGAGTAGGTTTTCGTTACGCCGTCTTTAGTCATCTCCACTTCCCCCTGTACGACCGTAATCGTCGAAATCCCCAAGCCGGCATCAGTCTCAACATGTACGCCCTCATCAGCATCCAGGACTGCCGTCACATCTCCTATTGTCAGATCGACTGGTGACGTGTTATCCGCCGCCGCAACGATGGTAACCTCGTCGGGGTAGTCCTCGTCTTTTGTAATGATGACAGCCTCTCCCGGATCGAGGGCAGCCTCAACGACACCGGTTGTCACGGTAACGACCCCCTCACTGTCTTCAGCCGCTTCGATGAAGGTATCGTTCTCATCCGTACCTTCATTCGGGCCGATAACGACGGCGCCCTTGTTTTCCATATTGATCTTGATTCCATCCGCTTCTATGTCGATATCACCATGCACACTCTGGATGAGGGTTCTTTCGTTGCCGATCGCCTTGATCCAGACCTGCTTGCCGCTGTCAAGCTGCAGGCCCACAGCACCATCGGGCCTTGAGATCTCGACGAAACCTTCATCGCAGGTAAAATTCATATTGCCAAAGCTGTCCACTTCCAACGTAATAGTGGTCCCTTTGATACCGGCGACGGCGCTCCTCGTATCGAAGGAGGTCCACTTCCCCCTGGCATGTTTCACATTGGCCCAGAGCTTGCCGAAGGCAACCTTCACATTCCGGTTGATAAAAGAGATATCCACAAAACCGAAGAGTTTCCGCCTCGTGGGGCGTTCCTCGATGGTGATATCCGAGTTCTCGCTTACCTTGATAACACTCCCGTCGGGAAATGTGACTGTGGCCTTACCATCGATGGTTCGGATCCTGTCTCCATTATAGAGACCTACCCCCGTTTTCGTTACCCGAAGCCATCTCCCCTCTGCCCGTACGCGGCTCAATATTCTCACTTCACCTTTAACCTCGGAGAAAGTGGCTATATTCCCGGCAAGCGCCTCAGACGAAGCCATAGAGAGCAACAGAAAGGTTGCCATTAAGACAACAAAACATCGCCCTGCCCGATCAGATAATCTCTTCATATCAACCCTCCTGACTTAAGGTTTCCCTGCCTGAGGCTGGTTCTTTGTTTTTCTTGCGACTTCGACAATAAGAAATGTTTTTGACTTAGTCACCTTATAATCGACAGATACGCCCTTCTTGAGATCGAGTACAACCCTCGCCCGGTCCGGATGCTGCCCGACCCTGACCTTTTCAAGGAAAGAACCCTGCACGTTAAGACTGTCAGTCTCGAGTACTTCCTTTACACCCAGGATATCGATCACGATGCGATCGGGCTTTTCGAGTTGAAAGGCCTCGTAACGATCTAACGTTCCTTCCCCGCTGATGATCAACTTTACACTCTCTTTTACGTCTTCCACGGCGAGGCCGGTAATAAGATTCCCCTCGGCCGTTACCCCGCTTCGCCGGGACAAGAAAGTTCTCTTGCCTGCACTCGTGACATTCTTTCCGAGAAGAATGGAGAGCCCCTTCGTTGACGATTCTACAAGATACTTTCTAGGCGCTTTTGCAGGGATATCGAGAACAACCCTGGCCCTGTCCTCGTGCTGGCCGATACGGACTTTGGTCAGGTAAGGGCTTCGAACCTTAAGGCTGTCATTCCCTATCAATTCCTTGACGCCGAATATATCGACAACAATCCGTTCAGGGTCGTTCAGCCGAAAGGCTTCGTATCGGTTAAACGTACCGTCTCCCACCACATGAACCTTCAGCTTGCTGTCGAATTTCTCGACGGACAGGCCGGTTACGTATTTTCCCGCCACCATTCCAGCCTCAAGCGTATAGACACCTTTAACCGCCGCCGCCTCAGCAGGCACGGATTTTTTTGCCACTACAGACGAAGCGGCATAACTCCCCGTCTCAAAGCTGACAAAAGGGCGTTTTTCCAAATCTGCGAGAAAACCATCACGGTCATCACAAACGACTTTCAGGGTAATAACGCGGCCCTCCTTGATTTTAAGTGCAAACTCTCCGTCAGCAGAATATTTATAGTCCGCGTGGTAATCAAAGACGCCGTAGCCTGAACCGGTGTAAAGGGCTTTTACTTTTATCTTATGGCTCCCTACAGGAAGGGCATCAAAAGAAATCACATCTTCCCCTTTTTTCCCCGCCTTTTTTCGCAAAACTGTTTTTCCATCGAGGAGGACTCTATAGGAGTGAACGACAAAGGGTTCCTTTACGCGGGATTCCACGACAACAACAAGCCCCCCCGTCCCCTTGGCGGCAGTGGGTGCATCCAGCATGGCAACAACAACCGGCGTCTCGATGACAGGGACAAGGCCCTCCGTCAAAGCGGCATCGACGGTAGAGGCAGAAATAAAAACAGCGGCAAGAAAGATAAGAGTCTGCAACCGTTTATTTGACTTAGACTTGTCGTAATTCATTAGTCTGGCAAGCACCTTATTTTACTAATCTGCACCTACTACAATTTCTACCATACACTCAAGGCAAATGCAAATAAGTTTACCATATAAATTGCCCATATTACAGCATTATTTCTCTTCAAGTTCCATGAGTTCGAGTTCCCTGATTCTGTCCCTGATCTCAGCCGCTTTTTCGAAATCAAGGGACGAAGAGGCCGCCTTCATTTCTTTCCTGAGTGATTTTATGATTTTCTCAAGTTCTTTCAAGGGGATATAGTCTGCACTCGACTCCCTGGCCGACGGAACGGTAACATAGTCAGATTCACAAAGAGATGAGAGAATATTCCTTATCCCCTTCCTGACGCTCTCCGGTGTAATCCCATGCCTGCGGTTATATTCGAGTTGGACCTGCCGCCTCCGCGACATTTCCCCCATGGCGCTCTTCATGGCGGAAGTCTCCTTGTCGGCATACATAATGACCTTGCCGTTCAGGTTCCGCGCCGCCCTTCCGCATGTCTGCACGAGAGAGGTTTCGGAGCGGAGAAAACCTTCCTTATCGGCATCGAATATCGCCACGAGCGATACCTCGGGGATGTCGAGCCCCTCTCTGAGGAGGTTGATGCCGACGAGAACATGGTATTCGCCATTCCTGAGCGCCCGGATCAACTCAATCCTGTCAAGCGTTGCCACATCGGAATGCATATACCTTACTCCGACCCCGAGTTCATGGTAATATTCGGTCAACTCCTCAGCCATCTTCTTGGTCAGTGTCGTTACAAGGGTTCTCTCTTTCCGGTCAACACGATCCCTGATCTCGGCAAGCAGGTCGTCCACCTGCCCGCCGGCAGGCCTCACCTCGACTTCGGGGTCGATGAGACCGGTGGGCCGGACGATCTGCTCGACGACCCTCCCCTTTGAAATCTCCAGTTCATACGCGGCAGGCGTGGCGGAAACGTAAATCGCCTGTTTCACCTTCTTTTCGAATTCCTCGAAGCATAAGGGGCGGTTATCCATGGCCGAAGGGAGCCGGTAGCCATGTTCGACGAGCGTCCCTTTCCTGGAACGGTCTCCTCGGTACATTCCCCGAAGCTGTGACATCGACACGTGGGATTCATCGATTACGATGAGAAAATCATCGGGGAAAAAATCGATAAGCGTGGGCGGAGCCTCTCCCGGCTGCCGTCCCGTCAGGTGCCTCGAATAATTCTCGATCCCCTGGCAGGAACCGATCTCTTCCATCATTTCGAGATCGAATGAGGTCCGCTGTTCGATTCTCTGGGCTTCGAGGTGCATCTCATGCGACTTGAAATAACGGATTCTCTCCTCCATCTCACACCGGATCTCTTCTCTCGCCCTCTTCAACGTTTCGGGAGGCGTCACATAATGGCTTGCCGGGTAGACAACCGTCTTTTCGAGCGAGTGCAGCACCTTTCCCCGAAGCGGATCGATGGTGGAGATGGCTTCCACCGTATCGCCGAACATCTCGATCCTTATGGCAATATCCTCCTCGTAGACGGGAAAAACCTCAACCACATCCCCCCTCACACGGAAGGTTCCCCGGTGAAAATCGATATCGTTTCGTTCGTAATGAATTTCAACGAGTTTGGCAAGAATCGATTGGCGCGACACCTCTTCTCCCCTGACAAGCTTGAGCAGCATCCCGTGATACGCCTCGGGCGAACCGAGTCCGTAAATGCAGGAGACGGAAGCGACGATAATCACATCCTCCCGTTCCAGCAGAGCATAGGTGGCGGCATGGCGCATCTTGTCGATCTGCTCGTTTATGGAAGCGTCTTTTTCGATGTACGTATCGGTGGAAGGAAGGTACGCTTCGGGCTGGTAATAATCGTAGTAGGAGACAAAATACCCCACCGCATTATCGGGAAAGAGATCCTGGAATTCCCCGTAAAGCTGTGCCGCCAGCGTCTTGTTCGGCGCAAGGACGAGAGTCGGCTTATCGACCTGCTCGATTACGTTGGCAATGGTGAAGGTCTTACCCGACCCGGTGACGCCGAGCAGGGTCTGGTGGCGTTCCCCGGCCTTGATGCCTTCGGTAAGCGCCTCAATCGCCTCAGGCTGGTCGCCACTGGGACGAAAATCCGTTGAAATTTTGAAGAGGGACATCTAGAAAGAAATGCTCGGAGTAAAACCTTTTAAACGTTAGTTAAAGGGGCAAAGACGCCGGAAGGGTCAGATCATTTTCAGGATAGTCTGCGGGATATCGAGGAGCGCAACCACCCGATCGGCGGCCCCGAGTTTGATCGCCTCTTTCGGCATACCGAAAACGATGCTGCTCCGCTCATCCTGGGCCACCGTCTTTGCGCCCGCCTCCTTCATCCTCAGGAGGCCTTTCGCCCCGTCGGAACCCATACCGGTCATAATCACACCGACACTGTTCGGGCCTGCATAGGTGGCGACGGAATCGAAGAGCACATCCACGGAAGGGCGCTGGTGATGGACCGGCTCATCCTGATTCAAGGCGACGTAATATCGGGCGCCGCTCCGTTTGAGCACCATATGCTCGCTCCCCGGTGCAATGAGCGCCCGGCCCGGAACAACGCCGTCCCCCTCGCGCGCCTCCCGGACTTCCATGGCGCATTGTTCATTTAAACGCTCGGCAAAAGCGCGGGTGAACTTTTCGGGCATATGCTGAACGATCACCGTTCCCGGCCCGTTGGCCGGCATCCGGGTCAATACCTCCCTTATAGCCTCCGTCCCCCCTGTAGACGCACCTATTGCCAGAATTTTATTCGTACTCTGGGCGAGAGACTTCGTCCTTGCAGACGGTCTCACGGCCTTCGACCCACCGCCATTATCGACGACCTTCTTGACTCTCGCCTTGGACGCGATTTTCACCTTCTTGATAATATCGGACGCAATAAGCTCTATCCCCTTTGTTATGTCCATCTCCGGCTTGGCGACTACCTCGATGGCGCCCGCCTCGAGCGCCTTCATCGTCGTGACAGCCCCTTTCTGAGTCAGGGAACTGACGATGACGACGGGAATGGGGAAGTGCTTCATCAGCTTGCCGAGAAAGGTCACTCCGTCCATGCGGGGCATCTCAACATCGAGAGTAATCACATCCGGATTATGGCGAACAATCTTGTCCCTCGCCACGTAAGGGTCGGGCGCCGTTCCGACGACTTCAATACCCTTGTCCCCGGAAAGGATTGAAACGAGAAGATTTCTTACAACAGCCGAATCGTCAACTATGAGAACTTTTACAGGCAAATCTTTCTCCCTGTTTCTTTTTATCTTTCGCCTTTAGGATGCATTCTTAAGCCCGGAGATTCAAACAAAATGCCAGTCTTCCTGCCTCAGCTTCTCTACCCGGTAAACAAGCACCTCATTCTTCATCGTGTTGAAGGCAATTTTACGTCCCACATGCCCTCCCGTATCCGCCGAGGTTATTCTTATTTTATACCGCCTCAGGCTGTTATGGGCCACATCGACATTTTCAGACGCAGCCGTCGATTTTCCAGACTCTATATCTAGCGGTTCCGCCCCACCGAATATCTGGGCCTCCAGGTTTTTCATCTCAGCCCCGAACTCCTTCATCGTCTTTAAAAGCGCGTAAATAGCCACGTTCCCGTATTTCACCGTCGTCTTCTCTTTATCGTGCATTTCCGGGAAGATAAAGTGGCACATGCCTCCGAACCTGTTTTCCCTGTCCCAGAGGGTGACGGCGACAGCCGACCCGACAACAGCCGTAATGGTTGTCGCCTCCCTGTTCACCAGCACGCCTCCCGGCTCCAGGAAGGCGTTCGCTTTTGCAACATCATCGATCATACTGAAAACCTACCTACTCGTTGAGATGACTTTTTTTGATATAGCGCATCTTCACCATCCCGTTTCCTGTATTGAAAAGGAGCCTCCGCCCCCTGCTCCCTCCGAGATCGGAACTGATGATCGGAATTCTTTCCTCTGCCAGCATATCCTTGGCTATGATGATGTTCCGCTCTCCCACGTTCAGAAGGCCGCTCGTCGCCTCATGAATTGTGGAGCCACCGAAAACCTTTGCCTTCAGGTGTTTTTTATTGGAACCGAGCATCTCCATCTTCTCTATCAGTTTTTTTATCGCCACGTTTCCAAACCTCGGGACGGGAAGGCCTTCGCCGTTCCAGAGAGGAAGCATATAGTGATTGAGCCCTCCCATTTTAAGGATGGGGTCCCAAAGACAAACAGCGACACAAGAGCCGAGAATAGTCGTTACGATGTGGGGAGAATGGTGGACAAAAAGGTTACCCGGATGCAGGTAGTGTCCATTCTCCTGGTTAACGACGTCCGAGAGGTCCATCAAAACTCCTGTTCGTCATCAGTAAAGAATTCCATCCCCTCCGTAGAAACGCCTTCTGTCTCCTCTTCCGAACGAACCGGTATTTTAAGCGTAAAGGTGCTCCCCTTTTCGGGTGCGCTATCAACTGAAATGGACCCGTCGAGAAGGTTGATGGCCGCCATGACGACGCTCAGCCCAATCCCATGGCCCCTGTATTTTTTCCGCATCCCCATGTCGAGTTGTTTAAAGCTGTCGAAGATTACCTTCTGGTCCCCCTTTGCAATCCCGATCCCTTCGTCACGAACAGAACATGAAAAGGTATCATCCGATTTACTCACGGAGATTTCAATAAGCCCCCCCTCCTTGTTAAAGACGACGGCATTGCTGATAAGGTTTGAAATGATGATGTAAAGCTTTTCCGAATCCGTATTTGCCCATAGGGGAGACGGGCCCACTCTCTTTATTTTGAGACTGTTTTCATCGATAAAGGGCCTGAAACCGTTCAGGCACTCGTCGATAAGGGATTGGACATTTACCTTGGTGATGTGGAAATAACTTTCCCCCGCCTCGAGTTCCGCCGCCGTCAGGATGTTTCTCATCTGGAAATCGAGAACAAGCGCCTCCTTGTGGAGCATGGCGGCGAGCCCTTTGAATTTTTTCTCTTCGCAGGACTTCATGGAACCGAGTTCGGCACTGAGAGCGACCATAACCGTAAGGGGATTGTTGATCTCATTCCGAATGTTGGAGAGAAAATCGGACTTCAACTTCTCCGACTCCTGAAGCTTTTTGTTCACCTTTTCGAGGTTTTTCGTCGCCGACCTGAGATCGGTGAGCGCCTTGTTTTTATCTTCCAGGCGTTTTTTCAGTTCGTCTATCAGAGCTTCGTCTTTCATCTTCATTCTCTCATCTCCCTCACCCGTCGGTTTTTGTTGAAGTAGCCCTTTAAAGTTTCCTGTAAATGGTCGGTTGAATGTAGGTAAAGTCCGTATCTATGCCGGTCAGGCTCTCGGCATGGCCGAGGAAGAGATAGCCGCCCTTCCTCAGATGTATGTAAAGCTTGTCGATGATCTGTTTTTGCGTATACTTGTCGAAATAGATCATCACGTTCCTGCAAAATATGAAGTCGAACTCTTTCCGGAAGGGATACCTCGGCACGGTCAGGTTGAGCCTTCGGAAGGTGACCATATTCCTAATCTCCCGTCTCATCTTAACCATCCCTTCGCTTTTTCCGAAACCGCGCAGGAAATACCGTTTCAGCAGCAACTTCGGCATCCCCTCCACCCGTTGTTCCTTGTAGCTTCCATTCACCGCCTTTTCGAGCACTTCCGTGTTGACGTCAGTGGCGAGTATTTTGGCCGACCATTTACTCCCCGCCCCTAAAAATTCAGAGAGCGTAATTGCCAGAGAATAGGGTTCCTCTCCCGTGGAACTGGCGCAGGACCAGACCCGGAGGGTCCAGTCCCCCCGCCGTTTCTTTTCATCGACGATCTCTGGCAACACATGACTGGAGAGATAATCGAAGTGTTTTTGTTCCCTGAAAAAGCTGGTCAGGTTCGTCGATATGGCGTCGAAAAGGTTCGTCAGTTCGTCCCGGTTTTCCTCCGTCACGTAACGGTAATACTCGCTGAAGTTCGGTATCCCGAGCAGCCGCAGCCGTTTGCCGAGACGCGTCCTGAGCAACTCCTTCTTAGCCGGTCCGAGGTTTATCCCGATAGAACTGTAGACGAGATCACTGAATCGTTTAAAATCCTTTTCAGTGATTTTAAAAACAGTGGCCATGCAGTTTTTAGAATTCCAGCGCCAGCTGCAGGGTGAGGGCGTCTCCCTCCTGCCCTCCTTTGTATTCACTGTTCATATACTCCGCCGCCAGTGTCGTCCCCTCATAAAGACCGTAAGAAACAGTCACTCCGTACTTATCCTCGGGAAGGTCATCGATGTCTTTGCTCCCTTCGAGCTTGGCCGCCACCTCGAGGGCCTCGTTAACGCTATAAGCAAGTTCCACATTCCAGGCCGATGGCTTGGACTCTATAGTCACGTCGTTTGCAGCAGCAGTAGCAATGTCATTGGCAGTAAAATCGTCTGCCGCAGCCAGATATTCGGCCTCAATCGTTACCTTGCCAAATGAAAGAGAAGCATAGGCACTGTATCCCGCCACATTGTCATCGTATTGAGCAACCACACTTCCATCTGAAGAATAGGACGTGAAAGAGCTTCCGAGATCAAGGTCCGAATCAGCAATATCTGAGAGGTAGGAAACACCGAAGCTGATCCCTTCGGCAGGGCTCACATTCAGACTCGCCACAAAATCATCGATACGGTTGTCCTCACCAGCTTCATCTGCCTCACCGTTAAAAACGCCGAATGAGAAATCATAGGCGTCGTTACCATATGAGAGGAGAAGCGCCGTCTCGTTCGTCTCGCCAATCTCCAGCGTCATCGGATCGGAGATGAAGTGGGAGTTGAACATGCCGAAAGGAACGTACATCTTACCCACCGTGAGGGAGAGCCCGTAGGGCGCCGTCAGGGTAATCGTCCCCTCGTCTACGTCAAATTCAGCGTCATCCTCCTCGTAAAGGAAGAGGATATGACCCTCCACCTTGTCGTTGATCTTCGCCCCAAAGCCGAGTTCCACCGTGGCGAGGGCGATATCGGAACTGTTCCCGTCCCGGTCATCACTTACAAAGGACGATTCCACTTCAATGGTCCCGTGCATGGATACCTTCTCACTGATCTTCGACATTGTCCCCTCGCCTGCTCTCCGCTCTCCAAGGGAATGGTAAAGCTCCGCCTGTTTTGCCTCCAATGCCTTAATCCTCGCGTTAAGATCAGCCTCATCCGCCAAAGCACTTACAGGAACAACCAACATCATCATCGTTAACGCCACAATTATTCTTTTCATCCTTTTTTCCTCCTTTTTTTAGTTAAAAAAATGGCCCTCCCTCTGTCCCCCGGCGGATCGAACCGCCGGAAAAGGTCGGAAGAGCCGTTAATCAAAATATCAACCGTTCGGGAACAAAAACTCCCTAAAACTCCTTGAACTCGTCGTCATCGAGGGGGATCACCTCGTTGGGGTTTACCTTCTTCTGCATGGGTGCAGGTTTTCTCTGCTCCGGCGCCTTCTTGTGAAGCATTTGGTGTACCTTTTGCGAAACTTGCCCTCCGGTGGCGGCCGGTTTATACGCTGCCGCCTTATGCACAACCTGCCGTGTGACCTTTCCTGCGGCGCCCGCACCGTTGATCACCTCCGTCAGCTGATCGACGAGGTCTTTCAGGCTCTCCGCCTGTGACGAGAGTTCTTCGGAGGCCGAAGCGGTCTCTTCGGAGAAGGCCGAGTTCTGCTGCGTCACTTGATCCAT
This sequence comes from uncultured bacterium, assembly GCA_965372635.1. Lineage (GTDB taxonomy): Bacteria > Desulfobacterota > JADFVX01 > JADFVX01 > JADFVX01 > CBDVDA01. The sequence goes on from CBDVDA010000021.1 coordinate 17,993, forward strand.
CTGGGTTACCGCCTTCGTCACCTGGTTGATCCCTTCCGCCTGCTCACGCGATGCGGCAGCGATCTCGGAAATAAGGTCAGAGGCCTTCGTCGTATTGGAGACGATCTCGCTCAGCACCTCGCCTGCCTGCTCGGCCAGTTCGGTCCCCGCCTTCGCCTTGACCGTGCTGTCTTCGATGAGGCCCGACGTCGTCTTGGCCGCTTCTGCCGACCTTCCGGCGAGGTTCCTCACCTCTTCGGCGACAACGGCGAAGCCTTTGCCGTGCTCGCCTGCCCTCGCCGCTTCGACTGCGGCATTGAGCGCCAGCAGATTGGTCTGGAAAGCGATCTCATCGATTACCTTGATGATCTTGGAGACCTCTACGCTGCTTTTGTTGATCTCGCTCACCGCCTCGATCATCTCCTTCACCGAATCGGCCCCCTTGGTGGCCGTATCCTTGGCGACCGTGGAGAGTTGCTGGGCCTGACCGGCATTGTCGGCGTTCTGTTGGACCGTGGAAGACATCTGCTCAAGAGACGACGAGGTCTCTTCCAGCGAGGCCGCCTGCTCCGTCGCCCCTTCCGCCAGCGACTGGCTGGATGAGGAGATTTCCGTCGTAGCGGACGCTACCTGCTCAGCCCCGTCTCCGACGCCCTCGATGATCATGTTGATCGGTTTCGTGATGCTCCGGGTGATAAGTACACCCAGCCCTATGGCAATGAGGAATCCGATAAGGATGCCTGAAAATATCTGCTTGATTGACGTTGAAGCTACCTCATAAGCCTCTTTAGCGGCGGCATCTACTCCCTCTTTTGCCGTCTCCTCGACGGTTTCGAGCATGCCGCTCAGTTTACCGGCGTTGGCGTCGGCCGTCGTATCGGTCGCATCCATCTCCTCTCTCAACTCTGCAAGTTTCTTCGTTATTTCGAGGAACCTCTCACCGGCGGGATTAAACTGCTGGTCATGGATCTTGTCAACGTTATTCACAAGATTCCTCATACCTGCAACATCTAAAGCAGCTATCCGTCCCATCTCGGTATTGCCTCCCTTTAAGAGGGCTGTAATCCATGTGTCGAAGTCTTCCATCTTCTCACTGAAGTCCTTTGAGAGTTCATCATAGTGTCCTGCCTCCATCCCCTGTCCTGCCTCCTCGATGTCTATCCTCGCCTCGGCAATGGTAATCGCTATCTCCATGGAGAGATCGGACCATGTAGATTCTTTGCTGTTTATCTCACCAGCCGACCTTCCGGCAGCAATCTGTGATTTAATTCGCGACTTAACGCTGTCCTCAAACTCCTCGGCGGCCGCAGTGATCTCGTCATAGGCCTTCTCCAGTCTCCTCATCGTCGTTTCCGACTCTTCAAGCAGGGCGTACTCCTCCGTTTTCAGTTCCTGTATCTTGTCAAGAAAAGGCCGGAACTTTGCGTCGTGAAAGGCAATCGCATTTTTTACGAGTTGTCTCAGTCTTTCGTCCTTTGCGGCATAGATGGTGCCCATCTCTGTCTCGGCGCCGTTCAATATGGCGTCGGCAAAGGTCTCAAACATTTTGTTAAAGCCTTCATGCTCCTCCCAGACCTCCCCAAGCCCCTTGGCTTCACTCGCTTCGAGCAGTTCCATAATCATCAACTGGTCCATGGCGAGAGCATACCTCATCTCCATGGTAGCGTCGGCCAGCGGAAAGGTCTGCGTCATTATTTTCAAATCTTCCTCCATGACCGTCGCAGAGCGATATCCCACGAGACCGACGGCGAGAACCACAATGGCCACACCGATGAAGCCCGATATCAGTTTTTTTCCAAGACTCATATTCTCAAACATATTTCCCTCCTTTAGTTAATAAATGATAAAAATAAATACTATTCACTATCGGCCTGCCCCTTCTTTTTCTTTTCCGCCTTCTTTTCTTCTTTTTTCTCTTCCTTCTTTTCCGTTGATTCTTTCTTCTGCAGTTCACCCATCATGACCAACTCATCCGTCGTGAGTACCTTATCTATATCGAGGAGGATCTTCACCTTCCCCTGAACCTTCCCCATACCGAGGATATAATCGGTATTGAGTTCTGTTCCGAAAGAGGGAGTCTCTTCGATATCGGCCGTTTCGATGTCCATCACCTCGGAAACCGTGTCCACCACGATCCCCATCATGACGCCGTTTACATCGACGACGATGATGCAGGTCCGCTTGTCGTACTCCCCCTTTTCGAGGCCGAATTTCAGCCTCAGGTCGATAACGGGAATCACCTGCCCCCGCAGATTGATTACGCCTTTAACGTAATCCGGCGTCTGGGGAACTGTCGTTATGTCCATGATCCCCATGATCTCCCTTACCTTGAGTATCTCAAGGCCGTACTCCTCGTTCTGAAGCTGGAAGGTGAGAAACTTTCCGCCCACAGCGGCTTGCCCCTTCGTTACTTCCTCAACACTGGTCGCCATAATATCTCCTTTCCCGTCATAAAACGCCCTATTAAATTAAACTTACGCGCTCAAAAAGAACTGTTTCTTCCTACTAGAAGTATACCATAAAATGGGGAGGGATGTGCTTAACAGGTGGCCGCCTGGATGATGCCACCCATGTCGAGAATAAGTCCCACCCTGCCGTCGCCCATGATGGCCCCGCCTGAGACGTAATTGATGCTTTTGAAACTCTCGCCGAGGCTCTTGATTACCACCTGCTGCTGGCCGATCAGCTCGTCCACGAGAAGGCAGGCCGTCTTCCCCTCCCCCTCGACCTGAATCACCATCGCCTCCCAGGGATTTTCATTTACCGCCTCCACGCCGAAGAGCCGGTGCAGCCGGATAAGCGGGAAGAGGTTGTTCCTGAGGTGGACCATTTCACCCCGCCCCTTGACGGTGGAGATCTGCGTCTTTTCGGGCCGAAGCGATTCTACGATCGATATGGTGGGAAGGATATATTTCTCTTTTCCAACGCCGACCACCATGCCATCGATAACGGCGAGGGTAAGGGGAAGTTTGATGGTAAAGACGGAGCCGACTCCCATATCGGAACGAATCTCCACCTTCCCCCGAAGTTTCTCGATATTCTTCTTCACCACGTCCATCCCGACGCCCCGGCCTGAAACGTCGGTTACTACCTTGGCCGTGGAAAAACCGGGCAGGAAGATGAGACCGAAGATCTCTTCGTCGCTGATTCCGTCGCTTTTGCTTAGAAGGCCTTTTTCCATCGCCTTCTTGATGATCGCTTCCCTGTCGAGCCCCTTGCCGTCGTCCCAGAGTTCAAGAACGATGTTCCCCCCCTGATGAAAGGCCCGAAGCGATATTTGCCCCGTTTCGGCTTTCCCCGCCGCCTTTCTCTCTTCAGGCGATTCAATGCCGTGGTCGATGGCATTTCGCATGATATGAACGAGCGGATCGCCAATTTCGTCGATGACCGTCTTGTCCAGTTCCGTCTCTTCCCCTTCTACCCGTATCTCCACCTGCTTGCCCGCTTTCTTTGAAAGCTCTCTTGCCACGCGGATCAGCTTCTGGAAGGTGGCCTTCACAGGGAGCATGCGTATAGACATGACGTTCTCCTGCACCTCGCGGGTGATCTTGTCGAGTTGCGCCATAATCTTGAGAAGATTATTGTCTTTTAGCGTCTTGATGGAAGGGTTGTGGTTGAGCATGGTCTGGGTAATCACCAGTTCGCCCACCATGTTGACGAGCGTATCGAGCCGCGCCGTATCGACGCGAATGGCGGCATGCGTTGAAAGGCTGAGAGACCGCTGACGTTCGAGGGCCTTTTCAATCTTGTCCTCCCCAACGATCCCCTTTTTCACAAGAGTTTCCCCGAGGGGGAGTTCCTTATCCTTGAGAGCGGCGTCGAGCTGTTCCTCCGACAGGGCGCCCATCTCGATCAGTATCTCACCGAGACGTTTTACCGTCTCCCCTTCCTTTTCCAAGCCTTCGGCTTCGAATATCCCTTTAACTTCGCGCTCATCGACAAACTCACCGATCTCGACTGCCGCTTCCCTGAGGATCACCGCTGTCTGGGGCGACATTTCCGCTTCGGACTCGCGAATCCGGTCGAGGATGGTTTCGGAGAAACCGGCAATGCTGGCAATCTCCGTGTAGCCGAACATCCTGGCATTGCCGTGTATGGTGTGAAAATAGCGGTAGATGTCGTCGATCGCCTCTTTAGCCGCCGACCCCTTTTCGAGACATTTAAGCCCCTCCTCCAGTTGGGAAAGGAGCGTTCTCGTTTCTCTGAAGAAAACGGTGGGGCCGGGAAGGCCCGTCTCTTCCTCTTCCGCCTCGCCTGCGTCAGCGGAAGATTCGAGCCAGAAGTCATCGAAATCAATATCGAAGGTATCCTTCAACTCGGTCGGAGTGAAGTGATGAATCTCTATGGTTCCCGTCTCGGAGGCGAATTCGAAAACCGCCTCGATCTCCTCTTTTCCGATTTCCGCAAGGAAGAGGAAAGTGACCTCACCGATAGAGAGGGCAACGGGATCGAGTTCGCCAAGAGGCGGGATATTCGACGCATCGGTGCGCGTCCCGAAGATTCTGCCGTCATAGGCGAGGGACTTCAAAAGGAGGAGGGGATCGATCCCCTGTGCCAGGCAATCGGAGCCGAGTTTAAGAGAGACCTGGTAGAGCCTGCCACCTTTATCCAGTTCTTCCCGGATCGCCCCCTTCGTTTCGTCGTCCAGCCCGGCCAGATAGGCCTCGTCCAGCCCGGCATCGGAGGAGATGGAGACCTCTTCCACCGCCTCTTCCTCTTTTTTAGGCAGGAACTGCCTGATCTTTTCCACGATGGAGGCGAACTGCTCCTCACCGACAATCTCTCCCTCCTTCACGAGGGAGAAAACAAGCTTGACCGTATCGAGCCCTTCGAAAAGAACATCCATCATCTCGACCGAAGGTGATATCTTTTCCGAGCGGATATAATCGAGGAGGTCCTCCAGTTGGTGGGCGATGTTCTGGAGTTCATAGAGTTCGCAAACGCCGGAAGAACCTTTCAGGGTATGCATATTTCTGAAAATGGCGTTGATCAACTCCTCGTCGGAGGGCGCGTTTTCGAGGTCGAGCAGAAGCGCTTCGAGATTTTCGATGATCTCTTCCGCCTCTACGTAAAAGGATTGCCTTATTTTCTCCAGATCATCCATAAAATAGCCTGCAAATTTAGAAAGGATAAAATAATTTGGCCATTACCGCTGAATTCCAGAAATGGCTTTTGAACCAAGGTTGTCTCAGGGGCTGACCCGTCTGACGACGGCAACGAGTTGCTCCGGCTTGAAGGGCTTGACTATCCAGCCCGTTGCGCCCGCCTTTTTCCCGTCTTCCTTTTTGCCCGCCTGGGACTCGGTAGTAAGCACGATGATGGGGGTGAATTTCTGGTTGGCCAACTTCCTGATCTCTCTCGTCAGGGTGATGCCGTCCATGTTCGGCATGTTGACGTCGGTAATGATAACGTCGAACTTCGCATCGCCTTTCAAAATCTCCAGCGCCTCGGCGCCGTCGGTTGCCGTCGTCACCTTGAGTCCTTCCTTCTCCAGCGACAGTGAAATGGTCTGGAGCATGGTGATGGAATCGTCAACCGCAAGAACTGTTTTTGCCATATTTTCCTCCCTCTCTTTAAAAAATTACTTATATTCCTTCAAAAGTTTATCGAGTTTCAGGTTCTCAAAGACCTCGGCCACCATCCCCCTGAGAGGCGTCTTGATGTAAAGATTGCCTCCCGCCTTGTCGAGCCTGCGGTAAAACATGAGGATCTTTCCCGTGCCGAAGCTGTTGATTTTCCCAACGGAATCGAAATCGAGAACGATCTCTACATCTCCCGCGTCAAACAGTTCTTCGAGGGCTCTTTTAAAGTCGTTGGAGTTGTCGTAGCTATCGAGATCGCCCTTTACTCTGAGTATTGTTTTTCCCGTAGTCTCTTTTGTCTTCTCAAACGCTATTTCCATTTTCTCTCTAATTTAATCCTTTTTAAATTTCATGCAATAGCAGCCTCAGAAAAGGTCCACATTGCCGCCGAATTCACCCTCTTTCTCTTCATCCGGCGCGGCAGAGGAAGGCTTTTTTTCTTCCCCTTTATGCTTACTCTCCTCCTCCCTCCGGGAAAGGGCCTCATCCATAATCCTCCTCTCCGCTTCCATGGTATATATCTCGTCGAGGTCGCCCTTGATCAGGTCTTTCGATTCCCACTCGCTAATCAGTTTGTCTCCTACGGTCGCCATTTTATTAACATCCTCCAGCTTCTCGGCGAGCGTTTTCAGAGGCGTAACGACATGCTCGATCTTCTGCTTGGTAATATCCTGGAATTGAAGGGAGATGATGACGGCGCTCACCTCGTTCGAAATATTCTCGTATATCTTGGTCAGGATATTAATCGACTCGGAGATGTTTTTCATGATCTCTTTCAGGCTTTCATAGGACTTTTCGTGCTGTTCGTCATGAACAAACTCCAACTCATCGAGGTGCTCCTTCCCCGTATCGTCCAACTCCTTCAGGTGCTCAAGCGCCGTTTTGACGGACCGGCTGTTTTCCTTCAACACCTTGGCGAGATAGGAGTCGCCAAAACCCTCGCCCTTTAACTCTTCGTCGCCGATAAAGTAATTAATGACCGCATCGGCCTCTTCGGCGCCGTCTTTACTGCTTTTTACGATTTTCCCGAAATTTTCGCCAATGCTCAGAGCCGCTTTCTCCGTTTGAGCAACCACACCTTCCAGCGAATTAATGAGTACAGGGATGAGGTTGATGCCGTACTCGGAGGATTCCTTGATCTTGATGATATAATCATCGAGGATGTCGTATCTCTTCCTGTCCCCCTCGACGATAAAACGTTTCTTTGTCCTGTAGAGTTTGAGCACGAGGAGATACACAGAGAGGAAGAGACCTACTTGAAATGTGAAAAGCACGGGCAAGGATAATCCCCGGCCTGCAAAAAAGAAGAGAACCACGTTCAATACTAGAGCCCCTAAAAGGTAGAGCGCCAGCCTGTGTCTGAATTTACTTCCCGAGTTCAAAGCGCCACTCCAAATCTTTCAAGGTCTTCGACCACAGCCTTGTTGAGCGACTTGACCTGGACTTGATCGAAGGTTTTCTTTGCACTCAAAATCACCTGGAGAGCGGGGGTGGTCAATCTTTCCACTTTTTTCATATCGAGAACGACCTTCTTTTTTCCCTTCCCGGCCAGTTCGAGGAGAACGTCCTTCAGCGAATCAGCCGTGTAGATATCGAGATTTTCCTCGTCAATAACGACGCTGTTCTTTTTTATTTCGATCCCCATTTTTCCCTTTTCCTTTAAAATAGTTCGATATTGTCGTCCAGGTCTTCATGGCCGCCCTCTTCCTTGCGGGAAGCCCCTTCCGTACCGGAAATCTCATAACCTTGCGCCATCGATTCTATGTTGGGACACGTTTCACTGATGTTCTCCTCCATCCCTTCCAGATCCAATACGACCCTGCCGAGCACATTGGAGACCTCGTCATGCACCTTGATAGAGGAAATGAGCGTATCGATATCGCTCACAAGGCTGGTGCTGTTATTATCCATGCTGGTTAGGAAAGAGATGATTTTGTCGTCCACCATGTGCAGGGGGTTAAGGATATCGACGAGACGGCTAACCACGTCATCGAGGCCCACGTCTTCGATCTTGACGCCCGAGTCGTCGAAAATGGAAAGGTCCTTGGCGTAAGCGGTGATGCTGTTTAACGTTTCCAGAATGACGTTCGTCTTGGCGCTTGCATCGACAGACAGCTTCTGTATTTTCTCCGCCAGCAACCCGATGGAGGCGCCTTCCGTCCCAACATGCGCCGCCTTGATCCTAGCATTGAAGGCGATCAGTTTTATGTCGGAACCGATCTCCTCGATATCGCTCACATAGAGAGAGATGTTGCTCACCGTACCGGAAACAGAGGTCATTACTTCATTGAGCTTTCCGCTGGTGTCGGCATCCTCCCGGATGGAGGTGGTAAAGGACGACATGACCTGATCCATCTCCGACCAGAAGGAGGAATAGTCCACAGTTACGGAGCCCGCCGTACGGCCGATTTCCGAGGAAAGCTCGGCCACGTTCTTCGCAATGCCCTGCAAGTTGCCGATAATGCCGTCAACGGCCTTAAAGAGTTCCTCCTTAACGTACTCGAGTTCTGTCTGCAAAAATTTAACCCTGGCGAAAACCCCAACGATAGTATTTTCATTTTCACCAATGGCAGCCCCCTCCCCGGAGCCACAGGATTCCATGAGGTCCCGGTTAGACTGGTCAATCAATGTCGACGAATGGTCGATCTTTTGATGGGTAATGTCGTGAAACTGGAGGGAAACCATAATCTCGCTGATGTTCGACGAGATCTGCGCCGACCGGTCGGAGATTACCTTCGTAATGCCCGCCGCCCCCGACGACTTCTTCTGCATTCTCGTAATCGCGCCGAGTCCGAGCCGCGTGTTATTGAGTATCTCGCCCGCCAGCCCCGCCTGCCGCTTCTCCAATTGATTCAGCGTGGAGATGGCATTGGTTACCATATAACTGAGAGATTTTGCCTGCCCGAGGATGTCCGTCGATTTTGAGTTGATCAGCTTGGACATATTTTTTATGTTGGCGGCAAGAGCGGCGAAGCTGGAATCCTTCCGGCTCAGGTTGACCGTCACGATACGCGTGGAGATGGCGAGCATCTGGAGCATCTGTGCAATGTCTTTGAGGTCGGAAACCGGCTTGGTGATGCCGTTAATCGTTATTAAAATCGCCCTCAGCTTCTTGATGCACTGCTCCATCTCCGCTTCGATGTGGTTGAGATAACTGTCCACCCTGTTCTGGAGATCCTGAAAATCGCCAATCGCCCGGGAAATCTCTTTCCCGAGGATGAGATCCGCCGAGGATGAAGCCGATGTGGATATCTCGCCGACTCTGGAATAAAAATCATTGAGATTCGACCCGATAGTGAGGAATTCACTCTCCGTCTTGCCATTGAGGGTCGTCAGTTCGAGGGCAAGCCCGGGCAGCCTCTTTTTGAGTTCCTCCATGCAAAGAGAGAGAGCCATGTCGTCGATTTTTGAATAGTCGTTCACTTTTTCTGCAACGTCACTTTCCATAGTCACCCTGATTTTGGAATCCAGCAAAACCTGCCCGGATGCCGAACGCTTTATAATCTATATAAATCATCATTATGTCAAGCATTTTACCCGCTCATGAGGAAAGCGCGGCTCTGGAAAGCAGTCCCTCCACCACAATTATAAATAAGTCTAGCAAACCCTCGCCAAAACCGCAAACGTGCGCACAATTAAACACGTTAGGGTATCTCTATTAATTCCGGGTGAGCAGCTAAGTGAATTTAAAAAGTCAAATTCAAGGCGAAAATTATGGTGAATAGCCGGTCTATTTGCCAAATTTTTAACGCAGAAGTTGGCTTTTTTAAACTCTTGGATGCCATCCATGAATTATTAGAGGTACCCTTTATTCGGCATACGTGAGTGACGTCTGAAAATTACGCAATGAATAGATAGATGCCTCTAACCGTCAAATAGATTCTAAAATTGGAAAAAATATTCTCTGCAATGCCCTTCGGCAGGGAGAAGAACCAAATTTTGCTAAAAAGCCGGGGTGACTGCCGTTATAAGAAAAGACAATTCACTTGCAACAGCCCCTATAATATGCTACTTTTTAGCCCAAATGTGGAGGTAGTAAAAGAGTTGTTGCCCAATCGCAAAGGACATTTCGGCCCTTACGGCGGGAAATTCGTTCCAGAGACCCTCATGACGCCCCTCGAAGACCTAGAGAGCGATTACAGGCGTCTCAGGAAAGAGCCTGAATTCAAGGCCCTCATAAAAAAATATATGGCGGGCTATGTAGGACGGCCCACGCCGCTCTTTTTTGCCGAGCGGCTCACCAAGCGGCTCTCCGGCGCGAAGGTCTACCTGAAGCGGGAAGACCTCTGTCACACGGGCGCCCATAAGATCAACAACGCCCTCTCCCAGGTCCTGCTCGCAAAGATGACGGACAAGAAACGGGTCATCGCCGAAACGGGTGCAGGGCAACACGGCGTGGCAACGGCAACGGCAGCCGCCTTCCTCGGCCTCAAGTGTGAAATCTACATGGGAACGAAGGACATGAAGCGCCAGGCGCTCAATGTGTTCCGCATGAAACTCCTCGGCGCAAAGGTAATAGGTGTAGATAACGGCAGCCGGACCCTGAAAGACGCCATCAGCGAAGCAATCCGCGACTGGGTCACCAACGTAAATGACACCCACTACGTAATGGGGACCGTCTTCGGCCCTCACCCCTACCCGATGATGGTAAGAGATTTCCAGTCCGTCATTGGCCGTGAGGCAAAGAGACAGATACTTAAGGCCGAGGGGAGACTCCCCGACCGTCTCATCGCCTGTGTGGGTGGAGGGAGCAACGCCATGGGCCTCTTCTACCCCTTCCTCAAGGAAGAGAAAATAAGGATGACCGGCGTGGAGGCGGGTGGAGAAGGGATAGAGAGTGGCCGCCATGCCGCCCGTTTCGCCGGAGGGTCGCTCGGCATCCTCCAGGGAACGAAGAGCTACCTCCTCCAGGATGAAAACGGGCAGGTCCTCGACACCCATTCCGTTTCCGCCGGACTCGACTATGCCAGCGTCGGACCCGAACACGCCTATTACCGCGACGAAGAACGGATCGACTACACCTATGCCACCGACGACGAGGCGCTTGCGGCCTTTAAGCTGCTCAGCCTCGAAGAGGGGATCATCCCGGCACTGGAGAGCGCCCATGCCATCGCCGAGGCGGTCAAAACGGTACCGAAGATGAAGAAAAAGGAGATCGTCATCATCAACCTCTCCGGTCGCGGCGACAAGGACGTGAACCACGTGGCGGACCTCCTCGGGGTAACGCCATGACGCGCATTGACCAGACCTTCAAACGCCTGAAGAAGAATGACGAAAAGGCGCTCATCACCTACATCATGGCGGGAGACCCCTCCATGGAGATAACGAAAGAGTTGATCTTTGCCATGGAGGACGGCGGCGCCGACATCGTCGAACTGGGCGTTCCCTTCTCCGATCCGCTCGCAGACGGGCCCGTCATCCAAAGGGCGTCGGAACGGGCTCTTTCCAACGGCACTACGCCCATCGACATTTTCAACATGGTCAACAGGATCAGGAAGAAGTCGAATATCCCTATCGTTCTCATGACCTACTACAACATCATCTACCACTACGACGAGCGCTCCTTCGTTAAGGACGCTGTAAGGGCGGGCGTAGACGGCGTGATCGTCCCCGACCTGCCGCCCGAAGAGGGGAAGAACCTCATCGAGGTTTCCAGGGAGGAAGGGCTCGATACGATTTTTCTCCTTGCTCCCACGAGCAGGAACAAAAGGATATCGCTGGTCTCGAAAAAATCGAGGGGATTTATCTACTACGTATCACTCACGGGAGTAACGGGCGTGAGGGAGAAACTGAGCGCCACCATGGGCCCCATGATCAGGCGGATAAAAGGGCAAACAAAAAAGCCGGTAGTGGCCGGATTCGGCATCTCCAATGTAGAACAGGCCAGGACGGCTGCCGCCTCGTCGGACGGCGTTGTTATGGGGAGCGCTCTCGTCAAGCTCATCGAAGACAACGTCATCTCCGGGAACGTAACCGACCTGGTCCGGAATTTTGTAAATTCCATTAAAATCGGACTTCGGCATAACGAGGAGACCTTCGAAGAAAATACGAAAATGCTGGGCGATTACCTGACAGGCAAAATGTGACATTAGAAACTCAAGCGATGGCGGCAGGGAAGATTTAGCATTATCTCCTTGACTTACAGTCATCCATTTGATATCAAATATAAATTTACTTCAGGAGGCAGAATATGGGATCGGAAGAACTTCTTCTTCAAAAAATGGGAAAAAACGTGCCCGCCGGGACCGTCCTTTTCAAAGACGGCGAAACGGGAAAGCAGATGTTCGTCATTCATTCGGGCAAGGTAAAGATCTCCAAAAAGATGGGCGACGTTGAAAAGACCCTCGCCATCCTCCCTGCAGGTGAGTTCTTCGGCGAGATGGCAATCTTAAATGACGAGCCGAGGACGGCCACGGCCACCGTGGAGGAAGACAGCCAGCTCCTCGTTATCGACCCAAAGACCTTCGAGGCGATGATTAAAGGGAACTCTGAAATCTCGCTTCGAATGATCAAGAAGCTTTCCCAGCGGCTAAAGCAGGCCAACGAGCAGATCGAGAACCTGATGATTAAAGACAATAACGCAAAGGTCATCAGCACCCTCGCCAAACTCGGTGAATCGGAAGGAACCGAGGTTGAAGGGGGGATCAAACTCTCCGTATCGGCAAAGGATCTCTCGCTGAAGACGGGACTCGATCAGGAGAAGATAAGCGAAATCCTGAACAAGATCATAAAAGCGAACCTCTTAACCATCGTGGCCGACGGCATGGTGATCTCCGATGTGGTGAAGCTAAGGAAATTCCTCGAATTCCTCACCCTGAAGGAACAGTTTGGCGACTGAAACAGCCTGTTCCTGATTAGGAACGAGGCGCCAGAAATCTATGGACATTAGAATACTGGGGTGCTACGGCGCCGAATCACCGGGGTATCGTACAACCTGTTTCATGATCAACAAATCGCTGTTGGTCGATGCGGGCGCCGTCACGTCGGTCCTGACGCCGGAGGAACAAAAGGGTATCCGGAACATCCTGGTGACCCACACCCACCTCGACCATATCAAAGACATCCCCCTCCTTTCGGACAATGTTGTCGGCGCCAACCCGGAACCGGTGAACATCATCAGCACGCGGGAAGTCATCGAAATATTGCAAGCCCATCTCTTCAACAACAAGCTCTGGCCCGACTTTTCCAAAATACCGACGCCGGAAAACCCCGTCATTGCCTTTAAGGAGATTGAGATAGGCATCCCCTTCGACGTGGAGGGACTGACGATTAAAGCGGTGGAGGTAACCCATACAATCCCCACCCTCGCCTACATCATAGAAGACGGAGGGAGTTCCGTCGCCATCCTCGGCGACACGAAAAACACGGACGCCGTCTGGGGTGAAATCAACGCAAGAGAAAACCTGAAGGCCGTCTTCATCGAGACCTCCTTCCCGAACAACATGGAAGAGCTGGCCGAACTGAGCGGACATCTCACGCCCGCCATGCTCGCCACGGAAATCGGCAAGGCGAACGGAAAGAGCATCGATTTCCACATCTACCACCTTAAACCGAACTTCCTCGACATCCTCAAAACCGAGATTTCCGCCATCAACGAACAGGGCAACATCTCCCTGCTGGAGCTAGACGAGACCCTCGTCTTCTGATCAGCATCATGCCGTGGTTTAAAATAAGCAAAGCTCCCAAGCTGAAGGTGGAGCACAAAAAGGTGCAGATGCCTGCGGGCCTCTGGATCAAGTGCAACGCCTGCGGCGAGATCATCTACAAAAAAGAGGTGGAGAAGAACCTCGACGTCTGCCCCAAGTGCAACTATCACTTCCGCATTTCGGCGGAAAAGCGCATCGACATGGTCATGGACGAAGGGGCCACCTATTTCGCCGAGGATGTGGAATCCGCCGATCCGCTCAAGTTCAGAGACACGAAAAAGTACACCGACAGGATAAAAGAGGCGCAAAAGAAAACGGGCAGGAAAGACGCCATTGATCTCGTGGAGGGGACCATAAACGGCATCCCCGTCATAGCCGCCGTTTTCGATTTCAGCTTTATGGGCGGCAGCATGGGCTCCGTGGTGGGCGAAAAGGTGACCCGCGCCATTGAGAAGGGGCTCGAAAAGAAGACGGGCGTCATCGTCTTTTCCTCATCCGGCGGGGCGAGGATGCAGGAGGGGATTCTCTCGCTCATGCAGATGGCGAAAACGAGCGCCGCACTGGCGAAACTCCGCGAGGCGGGACTTCCCTATATCTCCGTCCTCACCGACCCCACCTACGGCGGCGTAACGGCAAGCTTCGCCATGCTCGGCGACGTCAACATCGCCGAACCGAAATCGATGATCGGCTTTGCAGGCCCCCGCGTCATCGAGCAGACCATCCGCCAGCCCCTCCCCGACGACTTCCAGAAAGCCGAATTCCTCCTCGAACACGGCATGGTAGACATGATTGTAGACCGGAAGGAGTTGAAAGGGATACTTTCGAAGATACTTTCTATGCTTGCGCCTGAGTAAGTCGCGCTGCGGCTCAAAACGAACACCAGCACAATTCTATATTTCAGGAATTTAAGATTTTGTCATTCCCGCGAAAGCGGGAATCCAGTTGTAGGATGGGTGCAGTGAAACGAAACCCATCGATAGAAGAAGATATACAGGATAATGTCAATAATTGTGGGTTACACTTCGTTTCACCCACACTACGGGACTGAAAGAAACCCTCTCCAAGCTCCTCTCCATGCTCGCCCCTGAGTAAAATATCTAGTTGCACAATTTATTCCTTCTTCGCTAAAGAGCAGTTCATTTGCTCCTGCCGAATGAAAGAAAAGTGAGTGTCTGCGACATAAAAGAGACCACTTAGTGCGTGGAAATCCCTTTTTACTTGGTCTGGAATAACACTTTTCTTTTTGTAATCGAGATAATGAGAGATTGCTGCCCAAGCATCTTGTGCTATTGTCCTAACTTGTATCTCAAAAGGTATTTCCTTAATTTCTTCTCCATATGGGGATTCAAAAGTTATTTTTAGTTTTGCTTTTAAATGAAGTGACATATATCCAAATATATTTAACTCCGTATCATTAACTTTATCATCTTCCTCAAACACATCGAATTCACGACGGATTATATTTCCTATCTCTTCTAAGTCTGAAAGGAATAAACAAACCACTCGAAAACCTACAATGTCGTGGATATTTTCAAATGGATTATCGATATTCTTTCTCCTTATCTTGTCAAGTAAGGAACTAACCTCTTTTATTCTAGAGCTAATTGTGTGAGTTTTTATGCTTTTAATATTTTTGACCAATTCATAATTAACGGTTTCTGTCAAATTTTCATAATCTTTCAACTTATCGTCATACTGTTTCAGTATTAATTTCGTATCTACCTTCATTATTGCAAATCCTCTTTTTTGGTCCCCACAACCTTAATTTGAGCCTGAGGGTTGTTAGCAATTTCACCTACAGCATCAAATTCGTATTCATTTATTTCGCCACTAAAATTCAGTTGAAAGTGATCAATGTCCCCAAACACTGATATAGCATTGAGATTATGCTTTATAACCGTTATAGAAGCTTCTAGAATGTTATCTGTTATAGTCCAGGAGCCTGAATAATAATAGCCGTCATCGCCACCTAACAGACGATTTCCATTCGCTATTAATACACCATTACCAACGCGGTTAATTGTTGAGATAAACTCAACGGCCCATAATCCATCAAACATTTCCTGAACTCCTTCACTTTAAGTTTTCTCTATTTGACCCCTGAAAAGCACTCTTGTCAAGCAATTAATCCCTCCAACCTTACCGGCGTCTGCACAACCGACGGGTAGCCCCGGCATCTATCAGCCCTTGTAGGTTGGGTTAGGCGAAGCCGTAACCCAACGCACCAGAGCATAATTGTTGGGTTACGCGATAAAACCGCTAACCCAACCTACGGATGAATCAATCCCTCCAACCTCACCGGCACCTGTTCAACAGACGGATAGACGCCTGCATCAGCCAACCTCTCCATAAACTCGCGTCGTTCTATCCCCCGCGCCCCCAATGATTCGAGGTGTTCACTCGGCATCTGGCAATCAATGAGATCAAAGCCCTGTTCTTCCAAACCCCTGACGAGGGTAACGAAGGCGACCTTTGAGGCGTTAGCCGCTTTATGAAACATGGACTCGCCGAAAAAACAGCGCCCGATGCAGACACCGTAAAGCCCGCCCACCAGTTTATTCTCCTGCCAACTTTCAACGGAATGGGCAAACCCCGCCTCGTGAAGTTCAACGTAGGCATCGAGCATGTCGTCCGTAATCCATGTACCGGACGCCCCCTTCCGCTTCGCCTGCGCACACCCCGCCATCACCTCACGGAAGGCCTCGTTCACAGTGACGCGAAAACGCTCCTGCCGGATGGCCTTTTCAAGGCTGGCCGAGACCTTCAACTCGGCAGGTTCAAGTATAAACCGAGGATCGGGCGACCACCAGAGAACGGGGTCCCCCTCGTTGAACCAGGGAAAGATGCCCGACGAATAGGCGAGGAGAAGCCGCTCCACCGAGAGGTCGCCGACGACGGCGAGAAGCCCTTCCGGCTCGGCATGGGAAAGGGGGGGGGGGGGGGGTCGAACGGGGGTACCATCAGGATGTGGGCAGACCTATATATAAACCCAAAAAAAACCACA
>CBDVDA010000022.1:0-33527 GCA_965372635.1 uncultured bacterium
TGCCCGGCAGGTGACTTCAGCCGCCACAGGCGGCGTGATGAAGTCAGAGTAAACAGCCCCGCAGCAAGCTGACGGGGTATGAACTGGATAATCTATTTTATATCGTAGCGAGCTACGGAGAATTGCACCCGCCAGGGATTAAAATCAAAACCTATTTCGGAGGATGAAATGATAGCAGACACAAAGGCGAGCATTATCGAGATTGAAAAGCGGCTGGACGAACTCCGGGGGCATCTTTGACCTCGCTGAAAAGATAAAACGGCTCGAAGAACTGGAACATACTATCGGGCAACCTGATTTTTGGGACAATAACGAAAAGGCTCAAGGGATACTGAAAGAGCGTTCCCTTATAAATAAAACAGTCGAAGACTGGAACGGGATGAAGTCTTCCATCGAGGAGGCGGCCTTGCTCCTCGAAATGGCCGAAGAAGAGGGGGACAGCGACCTCCTGAAAGAAGTGGAAGAAGAGGTCTCCTCCATTTTAGCAACACTGGGGGAGATGGAGTTTCGGAAGATGCTTTCCGGCGAACACGATGCGGGCAACGCTATCGTGACCGTCCATTCCGGCGCGGGGGGTACGGAGTCGCAGGATTGGGCTGAGATGCTCCTTCGCATGTATCTCCGGTGGTGCGAAGCCAAGGGGTACAAAACGGAAATCACCGACTTCCAGGAGGGGGAAGAGGCGGGAATAAAGAGCACCACCTTCATGGTTTCCGGGGAATACGCCTACGGCTATTTGGCAGCGGAGATCGGCATTCACCGCCTCGTGAGGATATCCCCCTTCGATTCCAACAAGCGGCGACACACCTCCTTCGCTTCCATCTTCGTACTCCCCGAGATCGAAGAGGATATAGCCGTTGAAATTGACGAGACGGAGCTCAGGATCGATACTTACCGAGCAAGCGGCGCCGGAGGGCAGCACGTAAACAAGACGGATTCCGCCATCCGGATCACACACAATCCTACAGGCATCGTTGTCCAGTGTCAAAATGAACGTTCCCAGCACAAGAACAAGGCAACGGCGATGAAGATACTAAAAGCACGCCTCTATGAAGTGAAACGGGAAGAACAGGAAGAGAAAATGGATCAAATCCATGCGGGGAAAAAGGAGATCGGATGGGGAAGCCAAATCAGATCCTATGTACTCCACCCCTACAAGATGGTAAAAGACTTAAGGACAGGCATTGAAAAGGGAAATACAGACGCCGTTCTTGACGGTGATCTCGACGACTTTATTTTGGGGTATCTGAAGGCGAGCTAAAGTTGTTCAGGTTGTTTAAATAAGCGAAAAATCACTCCATAGGAAAGGTGCTCACCACTGGCCCGCTCTGTGTTGCCAGTATACGAATGTAATAAGCTTGTCTCGACCTGTTCTTTGCTCTGCCTGGGATAATGACCTCCCCTTCCTTATTCAAAATTTCCAGTATCTGTTCAGGCTTATTTTCAAGAACAAAAAAACTATTGAGCTTTAGCTTTTTAAATTCCAACATTGAAACCTTTCGTGTGGGCGGCAACGAACAGGCAGCAACAAAAAAAAGGAGCAAGACGAGAAATCCTCCAAACAACCGAACTAACACGTGCTCAATCTTCAAAAGCATAATCATCCCTGTCGAAATGCCTTATCTCCAGCCCATTTGGAGTTGCAAATATCTGCAAATAGACAGGCTCATCGAAATAATCGGACTTAACGACAACTTCACCCCGGCTATTAAGCACCTTCAAAACGCCCTCGGGGTCGTCTTCTATAATGTAATAGGCAATCCCCTTTGACTTTCTAAACTCATCATAGGAAACCGCTCTTTCCGGGGGCAAAGAACACGCGGACAGCAACATGAGTGCGCAAGAAAGGAAGATAAAAAACAAGTATCTCATGTAAAATATGTTAGCCCTGCGGATGGATGTTTGTCAAGCGATTAGATTGGGCAGACAAGGCTTCAGACATTCCTCTACCAGACGTGAGGAATCATTTTCTCTGCTCAGTATGACAAGAGGAAAGCCTCCTTCGTATGGTCATTATAATCTTGACAAATGAAAACCAGCCCTTTAGAATAACTCGATAAAAAATCAAGCGAAGGAGGTTTCAAGACTGCTGTTATGAAAAAAATTATTGTAGCAATTTCTTTAGTCGCATTTATATGTGCAAGTGCGGGGCTGGCGGTAGCCGGCGATGGAGCAAAGGTTTTCAAGAAGAAGTGTAAGGCCTGTCACGACATAGGAACCAAGAAAAAAGTAGGGCCTGGAATGAAAGGCGTTTTCGGTCGTGAAAGTGCAACGAAAGGGATGAAGGGTTATAAGCTTGACGAAGCGGGAATGAAAGCATGGCTGAAAGCTCCGAAAAAGATATTCCCGAAATCAAAAATGGCGAAGCTTTTCAAAAAGAAGCTGAGCGAAAAAGAAACTGCTGATGTTATAGAGTACTTGAAGACTCTTTAAGATCAATCACAAGATATGCAAAAAGGCCGGATTTATCCGGCCTTTTTTTATTGTAGTCCCCCTCCTATAAAAGTGGAAGGACCTCGCATCAGGTCAACTGTAAAGTCCTGTCTTCCGGCAACATCCAATCCACCATAATTCACCGAAAAACTTTGACAAAAAAAGGCCTGTAACGTAAGATAAATCCCTTTTACAACTGAGGTTCCTGGAGGGTCAAAACAGCAATGAAGGTTTACCGGGGGGTCTCCGGGCTAAAAGATAAATTCAACTCGCCTGCTGTCACCCTCGGTAATTTTGACGGTGTTCATCTGGGACACCGGAAGATATTTGAGCGGCTCATAGAAAATGCGGCCCAAATGAACGGCGAATCGCTCGTCCTTACCTTTGAGCCCCACCCGGTAAAGGTCCTTCGCCCTGAGATGAGTCCGAAGATCATCACCCCAATTAGTGAAAAACTTAAACTGATCGAGGAGTGTAAGATCGATGGGGTCATATTGGCGGACTTCACAAAGGAGTTCGCCGCCCAACACCCGGAGCAGTTCGTCTATTCTCTGTTGCACGAAACGCTTGCGGCAAAGCTGGTGATGGTGGGTCATGACTTCACCTTCGGCAAGAGGAAAGAAGGAACGACGAAGTCGCTCGAAGCGTTGGGGAAAACCTACGGCTTTGACGTGGAGATTGTCAAACCCTTAAGGATGGACGGCGAGATCGTGAGCAGCACACGGATACGAAAGCTCCTGCTCGAAGGCGCTCTTTCGGAGGCGAACCGCCTCCTTGGAAGATGTCATTCAGTCTCCGGAAAAGTCGTAAAAGGTCATGGGCGAGGTAGGACGCTTGGTTTCCCCACGGCAAATATAGAGGTAGAAGGGGAACTCATCCCCGGAAACGGCGTTTACGCAGCAGTCATTCAAATCGGCTCTGAGAAAAAAGCTGGAATAGCCAACATAGGGGTCAAACCGACCTTCAAGGATGAAGAACGGTCCGTCGAGGCCCATATTTTTGATTTTGGCAAATCTCTCTATGGGGAAACGGTAAGCCTCCATCTCGTCGAAAAAATAAGGGACGAACGTCCCTTTGACAGTCCCGGGGAGTTGGCCGGGCAGATCGAAAGAGATATCGTCGATGCAAAAAAGCGGCTGAAACGAGAAGGCTATTGAAAACAAAGGTTTGGATCGGCATTGCCATAAGCGCCGTTTTTATCTGGCTCGCTTTCAGGAAAATCGACTATAGCCAGTTGTGGTTCACCATAAAAAGTGCCGACTATTACTACCTCTTGCCGGCAATCGCCGTCACGTTCTTCCAGTTTTTTCTCCGTTCGGTGCGCTGGCGATATATTTTAGAGCCCTTGAAAAAAATAAGCACCTATAGCCTTTTTTCATCCACCATGATCGGTTTTATGGCGAACAATATCCTCCCTGCGAGAATAGGTGAATTTGTCAAGGCCTACTCTGTGGGGAAAAAAGAGGGGCTCCGTTTCAGTGCCTCCTTTGCCACCATCGTTATCGAAAGAATCCTCGATGTCTTCGCCCTGATCGTCTTGATGCTTGTCGTCCTAACCATTATAACGCTTCCGCCCGACAAGGCGGCAACGGAACAACTCATTAGAAAGGGGGGCGCCTTCGTAACGTTCGCATTCCTCGGCCTGCTCATTTTTCTTTACTATTTCAAGCAGAACAAAGAGTTTGTAGCAAAAATCGTTTTTAATACGATAAAGCTGCTTTCCATAAAACTAGCGGAGAAAATCCATGATTTTCTTGAAGCCTTTGCGTCAGGCCTCTCCGTCCTCCAGAGGGGGAAGCATGTGATGCTGACGCTCTTATATTCTCTGCTCATCTGGTTCCTTTCCGCTATCCCCATTTATTTTATCCTTCTATCTTTTGGCTATGTTCTTCCCTTTTCCATATCTCTTTTCATTCTCCTCGTTATCGCCCTTGCCGTCGCCGTTCCCTCCGCGCCTGGTTTTATAGGGACCTTTCATTATGCCTGCGCTCTCGGTCTGGAGCTTTTCAATATTCCGGGAGAAAAAGCCCTTTCCGTAGCGATTGTAATCCATGCCGTCAACTTCTTCCCCGTAACACTGGTTGGACTCTTCTTTTTGTGGAGAGAGAAAATTTCTCTCTCCAGTGTGGAAGCGCTTGAAGAAAGTGGTGAAAAAGTCAAATGTTAAGCTTCAATAGAACACTGCCCCTCCTTTCGTTGCTCATCGCTTTTGGCGTTTACCTCCTTACACTTACGCACTCCGTATCCTTTTTTGACAGCGGCGAGTTGATCTCAGGCGCCTCGACCCTTGGCATTTCCCACCCGCCGGGGTACCCGCTTTACGTTCAGATAGGCCACCTGTTTTCCAACATTCCTATCGGGAATAAAGCCTTCAGGGTCAACCTCATGTCTGCCTTTTTCGGGGCCTTGTCCGTTATGGTGCTTTTTTCCATATCCAGGCACCTGCTAATACGGATTTTTTCAGAAAAATTCGGCAACTTACTGCTTCAACTGGCAGCGCTTTTCACCTCTTTAATCTTTGCCTTTTCACTTAACCAATGGAGCCAGACGAATATGTCAGAAGTCTACTCCATGAACACCTTTTTTATTGCGCTCATTATCTGGATTCTTCTGCACTGGAGAGGCATGGTGTTAGGGGAAGATGAGACGACCCCGCACCCCGATACCCGGCTTATTTACTTCTGCGCTTTCCTCTTCGGCATGGGCTTTGGAAACCATCACACGATTCTCGTTGTCGTACCTGTGGCGTTTGTCATCATCGTCCTGACGAGGTGGCAACTTTATTTAAAAGTGCGGCCTCTCAGCATCACCCTTTTTAGTTTTATCCTCGGGCTTTCCATCTACCTCTACATGCCACTGAGGGCAACGACTCCACTCATCATGAATTGGGGCGATCCGGAAACATTGAAACAGTTCCTCTGGATGTTTTTGAGACAAGGCTACCCGCAGGCGACCATGGACAGGAGCTGGGACCTGTTCCTCATCCAGCTGAAAACAGTCAACCTGCTTTACGAATTTTCTCTAGCGGGGTTCATTCTCGGCATCATCGGGCTCGCAAGGTTTTTTATCAAAGAATGGGTCAACGTCGCCGTTAGCCTCATTGTCTTCTTTGTGCTCAGCATCGGTCTCATCATCTGGGGCAACCCGATAAAAGAGAACGTTTTTCTCATTGAGGCATTCCACACCCCTACCTATATGATTTTCGCTCCGTGGATAGGAGTTGGCGTCCTCTGGCTCTTTTCATTGGCTGCAACCGGTCTTAACAAAGTTATAGAAAGTAAACCTGTTCAAAACCAGATCATTTTCTGGACGGCGCTCGTGGGCCTGAGTATCGTCCCTGCTTTTCTTCTCTCCAGCCATTACGCAAAAAATGACCGGAGCCGGAATTTCATCTCCTTTGATTATGCAGTCAATGAGCTCAAATCGCTCACATCGAACGCCATACTCTTCACCTGGGGAGACAGCGGCGCATTCCCTTTATGGTACCTTCAGTATGTCGAAAAGTATCAGCCCGGTGTTCTACTGTTGCACACCCCTCACCTCGGTTCAGACTGGTACGTTAATGAGATTCCCGACCTGAAAAGAAGCAGAATCAGGACTATCCCCATGGCCCGCAGGGCGCCGGGGCTGGTCGTCGAAATTATTGCCATGGAGAACATGGGTTCACGGAGGTCGTATATCGATTACTCCTCCAAATATTCTTATCCCATTAAAAACCTCGAATTTGCTCCTCATGGGATCGTTTACAAGCATAAGGACAAAGGGGAACATCTCGACCTGCCTCTTTGGGGGAAATACGTTACGCGGGAACTGATCAGCAATAAAATAGTAAAAGACCTCGATATCGGCAAGGCGATTTCTATCTACGGTTTTTGTTATTACGATAATGGGGTAAGGCTACTTAAGGAGGGAAAGATTAACGAAGGAAAGCAAATGCTTTCTAATGCTGTTAAGGTTGTACCAGGCTTGCGAAACAGGGTACAAAAAGCACTTTATCAAGCGAGTCGTGCCAATTAGAAATAAACAAGTGAATCACTAAATAATTTGTTTTGGGAAAAGAGATTTTGCTTGACAGAGCCGATGCTTGTATTACAATGCGGGATATATTATACTTGTCGAATCTAAACAAACCTTAAAATCAGTTAGGAACGAAAATAATGGCCGCAAGACTCGGGGAACTTTTGGTAAAAGAGGGGTTGCTTACTCCAGAGCAACTGCAAGAGGCGCTGTCTGCACAAAAAGGAGGAGGCGGCAGGCTCGGCTATAATCTCACCAATATGGGGTTCATCTCGGAAGACGATCTCACCACCTTCCTGAGCAAGCAGTACGGCGTTCCTTCTATCAACCTTTCCGAATTTCAGGTCGATCCGGAAGTCATCAGCCTCGTCCCCTTCGATGTGGCCAAGAAATACTTCGTCCTTCCCGTAAACCGGGCGGGTTCCTCCCTTATCCTCGCCATGGCCGACCCCTCCAACATCTTCGCCATCGACGACATCAAATTCATGACCGGCTATAACGTCGAGTCCGTCGTGGCGGCGGAAGCCGCCATAATAGACGCCATCAAGCTCTATTACGGCAAGGGAGGAAAAGGCGGAGGCGGCGAGACAGAAGAGTCGAAGATGAACCTTGACGCCAAGGACTATTCCTTCGACGATGACGACGAAGTGGGCATGTTTGAGGAAGAGGAGACCGGCGGCGAGGTGGTCGATGTGGACGATTTCGACGATCTCGTCCACGGCGCCGTGGACGACGTGGAGGTTGTTGAAGACGAAGAAGAGGCCGATCTCGGTGCTGACGGGGTCGATGCGCCTATCGTCAAGCTTGTTAACGGCATCCTTATCAAGGCGGCCAAGCTCGGCGTGAGCGACATCCATATTGAACCCTACGAAAAGGCCTTCCGCGTTCGCTACCGGCTCGACGGCGTATTACGGAAAGCGATGGGGCTGCCGCTCAAGATCAAGAATGCCATCACCTCCAGGATAAAGATCATGTCCCAATTGGACATCTCGGAAAAACGGCTCCCCCAGGACGGCAGGATCAAACTGAAGATGGGGAAAAAGCGGGAAATGGACTTCCGCGTTTCCGTCCTCCCCTGCCTCTTCGGCGAGAAGGTGGTCATGCGTCTTCTCGACAAGTCGAACCTGCAACTCGACATGACGAAACTCGGCTTCGGCCAGGATCAATTGGATGATTTCCTTGAGGAAATCCACAAGCCCTTCGGTATGTGCCTCGTTACGGGGCCGACGGGAAGCGGAAAGACGACAACCCTCTATTCGGCGCTGAGTGACCTCAACAAAGAGAGCGAAAACATCATGACGGCGGAAGACCCCGTGGAATTCAACCTCATGGGGATCAACCAGGTTCAAATGCACGACGACATCGGCCTCAACTTTGCCGCCGCACTCCGTTCTTTCCTCCGGCAGGACCCGGACATCATCATGGTGGGTGAGATCCGGGACTTCGAGACGGCGGAGATCGCCATCAAGGCCTCCCTTACAGGCCACATGGTCCTGAGCACGCTTCACACCAACAATGCTCCCGAAACAGTCAACCGGCTCCTCAATATGGGGGTCGAACCGTTCCTCGTCTCTTCGGCTCTCAATCTCGTCGTTGCCCAGAGACTGGCGAGGCGAATCTGCACGGAATGCAAGGAGCCCGAGGAGGTTCCGCAGCAGGCGCTCATCGACGTCGGTTTCGAGCCCGATGATCTCGACTTCACCTACATGAAGGGGAAGGGGTGCGGCAACTGTGGCGACACGGGTTACAAAGGGAGGGTCGCACTCTATGAGGTTATGATAATGAGCGACCTCATCAAGGAGGCCGTCCTCATGGGCGCCACCGTTCCGGAGATCAAGAAGGCCGCCATAGACAGCGGTATGGATACGCTCCGCATGCGGGCGTTGCAAGCGATCAAAGACGGCGTTTCCACCATCGAAGAAGCGGTGCGCTGCACCGTTCCCGACAAGAAGTAAAAGGAGCGAAGGAATATGTCCAACCAATCGCTGACCCTGCATCAACTTCTGAAGGTCATGTTCGACAAAGGATCGTCCGACCTCCACATCACCACCCAGAGCCCTCCGCAACTCAGGATCAACGGTTCGCTCATTCCTCTCAAAACGCCGCCTCTTACGCATACCGATACGAAGCAACTCTGCTACAGCATCCTCACCGATGCCCAGAAACACAAATTCGAGGAGGAGAACGAACTTGACGTCTCCTTCGGCGTCAAGGGACTCAGCCGTTTTCGGGCGAACATATTCTTGCAGCGAGGCGCCGTTGCCGGCGCCTTCCGGGCGATCCCCTTCGAGATCAAAAGTTTCGAGCAGTTGATGCTCCCGCCCGTTGTCAAGACTATTTCGGACAAGCCGAGAGGGCTCGTCCTCGTCACCGGCCCCACGGGAAGTGGAAAATCAACGACGCTGGCCGCCATGGTCGACAGGGTCAACGTAGAAAGGCACGATCATATTGTAACTATTGAAGACCCCATTGAATTTGTTCATCCCCATAAAAACTGTCTCGTTAACCAGCGCGAAGTGGGAGCCGACACGGTGAGCTTCAAGCGGGCGCTTAAATCGATACTCAGGCAGGACCCCGATGTGGTCCTCGTGGGAGAGCTTAGAGACATAGAAACCATTGAGGCGGCCCTCACCATATCGGAGACGGGCCACCTCTGTTTCGCCACCCTCCACACCAACTCCTGTGCACAAACGATCAACAGGATTATAGACGTTTTCCCCGCCAACCAGCAGCCTCAGGTGCGGGCGCAGCTCTCTTTTGTCCTCGAAGGCGTTATGTCCCAGGTGCTTGTGCCAAAACCGGGCGGACAGGGGAGAATGCTGGCGCTCGAGGTGATGGTGCCGAACGCCGCCATCAGGAACCTGATCCGGGAAGACAAGATCCACCAGATCTATTCCCAAATGCAGGTGGGACAGGCGAAATTCGGTATGCAGACCATGAACCAGGCGTTGTCGAACCTCTATCTGAAACGCCAGGTTTCTCTAGATGACGCTATGATGAGATCCTCCGACACCGAAGAGTTGAGACAGTTGATCGCCGCCGGCCCTAAAGGGGCGGGAAGACCGGTCTGACAAGGAAGATAGATGCCTGTATTTAAGTGGGAAGGGAAAACCCGCACAGGAGAAGTCAAAAAAGGAGAAGCAGAGGGCGCCAACGAACAGGCGGTCATCGATGCACTAAAGCGTCAGCAGATTGTCGCCACCAAGGTCAAGCTCAAGACGGCCCCCAAGAAAAAGAGGGGCAGAAAGATTACCGGCAAGGAGATTTGCATCTTCCTCCGCCAGTTTGCCACCATGATCGACGCCGGCCTTCCCCTCGTTCAGTGCCTCGAAATCCTTGCCCAGAATTCCGACAATCCCTCTTTCAAGGATATTCTCACTCAGGTCAAGGACGATGTCGAGGGGGGCGCCACCTTCGCCGACTCTCTGAAAAAACACCCAAAGGCTTTCGACAACCTCTTTGTCAACATGATTGCCGCTGGAGAGATCGGCGGTATCCTCGACACCATCCTGAACAAGCTTGGAGAATTCATCGAGAAGAATGAAAGACTTAAAGCAAAGGTGAAGACGGCCATGGTCTATCCCGTCGCCATTGTCGCAGTTGCCATGGTTATCACTTCTGGCCTCCTCCTCTTTGTTATTCCTATCTTTGAAGCGATGTTTGAGGACATGGGCGGTACGCTTCCCCTCCCGACCCAGATAGTTATCAACATAAGTAATTTTCTGCAATCCTACTGGTACGCCGTTTTCGGGGGGATGTACGGAGCACTGTTTCTCTTCAAAAAATATTATGCAACTTCAAACGGCAGAGCCGTTTGCGACAGGCTATTCCTAAAAGCCCCGGTTGCAGGGGACCTCATCAAGAAAGTTGCCGTCCAAAAGTTTTGTGGTACTATGAGCACAATGCTGAGCAGCGGCGTTCCTATTATGGACTCTCTAGAAATCGTTTCAAAAACAGCAGGCAATGTGGTTATCGAAAATGCGCTTATTGATGTCAGAAAAGCGATTGGAGAAGGGAAAACGATCGTAGAGCCCCTCAAAGAAACGGGAGTATTCCCTTCCATGGTCGTCCAGATGATCGCCGTCGGTGAAGCTACCGGTGCGCTCGACACCATGCTCGGCAAAATTTCTGAATTCTACGAGGAAGAAGTCAATACCGCTGTTGACGGATTGACTGCTCTCATGGAACCGGCCATCATGGTTGTTCTCGGCGGACTTGTAGGCGGCCTGATTATCGCCATGTACCTGCCGATCTTCAGCATGGCAGCCAATATCTGATCTATTGTTTTACACTTATACTTTAGCATTCAGATGTTACCCTCACCCGGCTCCGTCTTCATTACAACTATTCCACTAGACCCTCCCAATGGCTAATCTCCACCACAATTTCGTTCCGGACAGCCAGGACAACATATTGATCCAGGAAAAACTAAAGTGGCTCATGCTTTTCAGAGTCGCAGTAGCAATCATTCTCCTGACGACAGGAATTATCGTCCAGTTCAGGGAAAGCGGGTCGTTGATGAATGCGGCCACATCAACCTTTTACGCCATAGCCGGTCTTTTTTTCTTTTTATCCATACTCTACATCCCGCTCATCAGGCACCTGAAGAACCCCTCTCGTCTCGCAAACTCACAAACACTCATCGATATAATCATTATTACTTTCGTCGTCTATATCAGCGGAGGTGCGGCAAGCCCTCTTTCCTTTCTCTACGTACTGACCGTCGTAAGCGCAACCATCGTCTCATACAGGAGTGGTGGCTTTTGGGCAGCCTCCCTCAGCAGTATTTTTTATGGGGCTATGGTTAATAGCGAATATTATAGAATTTTCCCCTCAATGGAAGAAGTCATCTCCGGCACTCCGCAGTTTTTACCCGAGAATATCCTCTATGTGACAACATCGAATATTGCCGCTTTTTTCTTCGTTGCTTTCTTGAGTGGGTATCTTGCCGTGCAGGCAAGAAAGATAGAAACCGAACTTATTGAGAAAAAAATCGACTATGAAGCATTAAAAACGCTCAATAACGATATCGTAAAAAACATCTCGATGGGACTGATAACGATTGATTCGGAATTAAATATAACATCCTTCAATTCTGCCGCAGAGGCTATTACCGGGTATTCACTGGAAGATGTCTATACGAGTAGTATATTTTCGGTTTTTTCAGATTTTAAAAAAGGGCTGGAAAATATAGATGCGATTCAAAGAGATCAACCCCAGCGATGGGAAACCTGGCATGCAGGAAAAAACGGAGAAAACTATTACCTCGGCTTTTCTTCTTCATCTTTAAAAAATGCGGAAGGAACCAATGTGGGAGAAATTGTTTTTTTTCAGGATTTAACCGCCTTAAAAACAATGGAGAAAGAGTTATTAAAGGCAGACAGACTGGCCGCTGTCGGCCGTTTTGCCGCGAGCGTCGCCCATGAAGTAAGAAATCCACTGGCATCGATCAGCGGCTCTATCGAACTCCTGAAAAAAAACCTCATAGGCAGCCGAAAGGGAACTAATTCCAGGCTGATGGATATTGTTCTGAGAGAAGTAGAAAGGCTCAACAAACTTATTACTGAATTCCTGATTTATGCAAAACCGGCGGCGCCTCAAAAAAAAGAAGCCGACTTAAATAAAATCATGGAAGAGACAGTCGAAGTTTTCAGAAATGCTTCCCTTGGAGATAAAAAAATTAAGATAACAACGGGCAAAGGGGAGATTCCCTTAGTCTTAGTCGATCCGTCACAATTTGAGCAGGTGCTCTGGAACCTCCTCGGTAATGCAGCCGATGCCATAGAACACTCTGGAGCAATTGACTTGCAGGCACACATTTTTACAACGGATGAAGAGAGAAAAGACGTGGAGATAAAGATCTCTGACGATGGGTGCGGCATTCCCGGCGACGAGATTGAGAAAATATTCGATCCCTTCTACACGTCAAAGGAAGAAGGAAATGGCTTGGGATTATCCATCGCCTACGGTATTATAGAAGCCCACGGAGGCAAACTAAGTGTGGCAAGCGAACCGGGCCAGGGAACGACCTTCACGATTTTATTGCCCCTCCGCTAAGTTGTCCGGCCTTCACTCCTCGTAACCGAACATAAACCAGGAGACCCGTTTTGAATAAAAAGATACTTGTCGTCGATGACGAATTGAGCATGCGAGAATTCCTTGAGATACTTCTTAAGGAAGAAGGTTATCATGTCCATACGGCCAATGACGGAAAGATGGCGGCACAAAAGATAAAAGAGGATGACTACCACCTCGTCATCACCGACATCCAGATGCCGGGCATGAACGGGCTCGATGTGCTGAAAGAAGTCAAAAAGGTTTCTCCCGCTACAGAAGTTATCATGATGACGGCCTATGCCTCGGCAGAGTCCGCCGTAGAGGCGATGAAACAAGGCGCCTACGATTATATTACCAAACCTTTCAAGATTGACGAGATCAAGCTTATCGTTAAAAATATTTTCGAAAAAATGACGTTGGAGCGGGAAAATATCCTGCTCAAGAAAGAACTGAGGGAAGAATTCAATTTCGGCGATCTCATCGGCGTGAGCAACGAGATGAGAGAAATCTATGAACTGATTAAGAGGGTGGCGCCGACAAAGAGCAATATCCTCATTTCCGGAGAGAGTGGAACGGGAAAGGAACTGGTAGCAAAATCAATCCACATTAACAGCGAACGGGGCGACAAATCGATTATCACGATCAACTGCGGCGCTATGCCGGAGAACCTCCTGGAGAGTGAACTCTTTGGCCATAAAAAAGGGGCTTTTACAGGCGCCACAGCAAACAAACCGGGCCTCTTTGAAATGGCCGACGGCGGCACCATTTTCCTGGACGAAATCGGTGAAATGCCCCTGCAACTCCAGGTTAAACTCCTGAGAGTCATCCAGGAAAAAGAATTCAGGAGGGTAGGCGATGTGAAAGATATCTCGTCGGATGTGAGAGTCATCGCGGCGTCAAACCGGAATCTGGAAGAATCGGTGAAAAAAGAAGAATTCAGGGAAGACCTCTTTTACAGGCTAAACGTTATACAGATCCATCTGCCGTCACTCAGAGAAAGAAGGGGAGATATCCCTTCTCTCGCTAATCATTTTCTTGAAAAATATAATAAGGAATTGGGCCGAACCATCAAAAGGATATCATCGGAAACAATGGATATCCTCTGCCGCTACAAATACCCTGGTAATGTAAGGGAGTTGGAAAATATTATCGAACGGGCTGTTGCGCTCGAAAGAAGCGATGTCATCCTGCCCGAATCACTCTCGGAGCAGATTAGAGGAAAGAGCAAAACAGGAGATTCAGGAGAGATGGAGATCCCGGATGAGGGGATCGACATGGAGAAAGCGATGGATGAAATGGAAAAAAAGCTGCTTCTGAAATCATTAAAAATGGCGGGCGGCATTAAAACCAACGCCGCGAAACTTCTCAAATTAAGCTTTCGCTCTTTCCGTTACCGGCTCGCCAAGTTCGGGCTCGACACGGAAGAGGACTGAAACAGGAGAGACAAACCTCCGGCTCAGTCAAAAAGAAGCGATTTTAAGAGCGCATATTTTTTCGCGATTTCCGGAGAAACCTTTTCCCCCTCACTGTACTTCTCCCGCGCCCGGTCGATATCTCCCAGCTTATAGTGCGTCAGCGAGATATTCATCTTGATCCCCCCATCCGCACTATCGAAATTCTCCGCCTTCTCATACTGCTTGAGGGCCTCTGTATACTTTTCCAGGCTGAATAAAAGATTTCCCATATTATTGATCGCCGAGGAATCATCTAACCGTTTGGATAAAACAGCCTCGAAGGTCTCTTTCGCCTCATCGAAATACCCCTTCCTGCCGTAAAGTATGCCGAGGTTCAATCTGGCATCAAGATCTTCCGGGTCGGCCTTCAAGCGATCCAGATATTTTTTCGCCAGTTTTTCCACATGTTTTCTATTTTGCACCAACAGGTCCTTTTCCAGCAGCGCAAGGATCGTCCCTTTCTCCGGAAGAGATACGGTATATACGTCATCGATGGTGACAGGCTTGAAATCCTTCCAGGCATCATGAGAATCGATATATTTCAACTCTCCTTTTGCGTCCCGCGCTCTCGCCTCTTTGGCCCCTTCATACCACGCCTCGGAAAAGGTCTTTCCCACCATGGTCGCTTCGACGGGAACCCAAACGAAGCCGTCCCTTATCAGATAAAGATCACGGCTCTTTGCAATACTCCCTGCTTTCTCTGCCGGTGTCTTAGTCTTAAAGGCCATAAAGAGGTGACCGGGTATATCGAGAAGCGCCGTTTCCACCCCCACGTTTTCAAGCAAAGCGGCATAGAGTACGGAAAGATCGTCGCAATCACCCGTTTTGAGCCTCAGTGTATCCCTCGGGTACTGGATGGCATCCACCTTTTCGTAGTCAATAGAAACGCTCTTGTAGGGGTTGTTGGGATCGACGAGATAGACGATCTCCCGCGCTCCGAGGGAATCGAAAAGCTGGAT
The DNA here is from genome assembly GCA_965372635.1 of uncultured bacterium. Taxonomy (GTDB): domain Bacteria; phylum Desulfobacterota; class JADFVX01; order JADFVX01; family JADFVX01; genus CBDVDA01. The sequence continues at coordinate 14,921 of CBDVDA010000022.1, forward strand.
CGCCTTTAAGAGGTTGTCGTCGATGAGCCCGCCCTCTCCGTTAAACATCTGAATGATCCCCCGGGCGAAATCGACAACGGGCGTATCTTTCGGGGTAATAAATGCCGCCGCCATCTTCTTTTCCCCCCAGGTCATGGCGTTTCTGTTGTAGACGGTAAAGGGGCGGTTTCTCTTGAAACGTGTCTCCTTTTTTCGGTGGAAATAAGAAACTTCGATCTCGGCCTGGACGGCTGTGTCCTCCGTGAGGCTAAGCAGCTGGTTGTTAAAGGTCGGTTTTATGGATACCGTGGCCTTTCCGTGCGGTTTCAGTTCCAGAACGACCGCCTCAAAGGCGTAATCCATATATTTTTTTATATTGAAATTTATCTTTACATCGTTGAAGAGAGTGTCCGTATTATTCTTGATTTTCAGTTCACCGATCGGATTTTCGGCATACGATTTATAAATGGACGCGAAGACGTTCCCGATGGTCACACCTTCGATTTCAATAGGCGGCGCCTCTTCGGAAGAAGCGAGGAGGATCTTTTTCTTTTCATAGGCCTTGTTCAGGTTCTTTTCAAACTCACTGTCCTCTTTTAGGGAGATCGCCTTTTTAAAAGACTCTATGGCATCGTCCAGCAGCATTTCGGCGAGATAGGCGATGCCGAGGCTATTGTGGTAATCCGCTTCTTCAGGCGACAGGAAGGCGGCCATTTGCAGATGCTTCGTCGCCTTCTCAAGTTGTTTGTTCTGGAAATAGATCTGGCCAAGGAGGTGCCTCGCCTTCCCGTTCTTTTCGTCCCGCCTTAAGACCTCTTCAAGCTGGACAATCGCCTCTCCCGTTTTGTCCAGCTTGTTTTGCAAATCTGCCAGGGTGATCTTCGATTCAACGTCATCCGGTGAAATCCTGACCGTTTCCTCGAAGTGGTGGAGAGCATCTTTAAAGGCCCCTTCTTCAAGATGGATGGCCGCCTCCTCCCTGTGGCATTCGACCATATCGGAATTTGCCGAAAGACAGGCATCGAAACTCTTCAGGGCGCCCCTCGTATCGCCCTTTCCCTTTTTGAGGCGGCCCATCTTCAGGAAAACGGCAGGTTCATCCGGGAAGAGTTTGGACAGCCTGTCGAGATGCCTCAGCCCTTCATCCACCTGCCCTATCCCGGCGTAGGCCTCGGCGATCATAAGGAGCGTCTCCTGATCGTTGGGGTTTGCTGAGAGGATTTTTTTGAAAGTAATGATGGCGTCTTCGTGCTTCCCTTGCGTCATGAGCAGCTTCCCTTTGAGCAGGAAGGCGGCCGCATTTTCCGGGGTCAGACCGAGCGCCACCTTGATGGCATCTTCAGCTGCTCTGGTTTTTCCCGTGTCGATGTAAAGCGATGCCAGCTTCAGAAGGGCATCCACGTCCTTCGGGTCCAGTTTGATGGCCCGGTTATATTCCTCAATCGCCTTTTCAGCCCCTCCTTCCGCCTCGTAGACGGCGGCAAACCCCTTATGAAGTCCAGGGGAATCGGGGGCGAGTTCTATCGCCTTTTCGAAGGAGTTCCTCGCCTTTTCCAGTATCTTCGACTGGAGATAGATTCTTCCAAGGAGTTCATAGGCCCTCACATCCTTCTTCCCCTCGTCAACCACCCCCTTCAGCATTTCCAGGGCAGGCTGGTAGAGTCCCTCTTTATAATAGATCTCACCGATCATGACCTTCGCCTCCCACTTTGAAGGGTCATTCTTCAGTATCTCCTTAAAAAGGTCGAGGGCCTTTTCCCGCTCACCCGCCATCTGGTAGACTTCGCCGAGACGGAACATTCCCTTCGTCTCGTACCCCTCGACCTTGGAAAGGTCTTTGAATGTGGCAGATGCCTTTATATATTTGCCGAGCTTTATTTCCGTTTCTCCGAGATAATAAAGGCAGTCACCGCTCAACTGGCCCGCTTCGAGGGCGTCCCGAAAACTCTTTTCAGCCGACTTGAAATCTTCCTTTTTGTAACTCTCAAATCCGAGGTGGAAAAAATCCGTAATGTGAGGAGGGAATTCGCTTTCAAGGCCCCCGAAAGAGACGGCGGAGACGGCAAAGATGGAATGGACGGAGGAACTGTAATCAATGTCGAAATAGCTCTCTTCCGTTTCACCGAGGAGTTGAAAATCGCCCTCTCCCTCCCGTGAATAAACCCTGTAGTTCATCAGGTAAGGTTCTTCGTTTTTCTTCCAGGAAAGCCTGCTCCCCTTCTCTCCTCCTTTCAGAAGGAGGTCCTCCGGCTTCTTTGCCACTTCGAGAATCTTAAGAACCTGCACCTGTCCCTTTTCGGGATCAGTAATGTAAAGCCGCGTCCCCTCGGCAAAGGCGGCAACCAGATTGGAGGCATTTTTCATCTCCGTACGCCCCTTGCCTTCACTCCCGAAGGCGTAAAGAAATTTTCCTTTCCAGTCGAAGACCTGCACCCGCGATCCTTTTTTCCCGTCCAGAACATAAACGTGATCGTTCGAATCGATGCTGATCGATTTCGGTTTGTAGAAACCGCCTCTTATAAAACCTTCGCGGCCAAAACCTCTCAGGTATTTTCCCTTAAGATCGAAGACGGCAACTCGGTGATTATACGAATCGACGGTCCATATCTCTTTTTTCGAATTGACGGCCAGATCCGTTAGCCCCGAGAACTGCCCCTCACCCTTCCCTTTGGAACCGAACTTGGTTACAAAGATGCCGTCTTTCGTAAATATCTGAACCCTGTGATTGCCGCTGTCGGCAACGATAATCTGGTCTTGAACCTGTGCAATCCCTTTTGGATCTCTAAAATTCCCGTCTTTTTTTCCACCACTGCCGAATTCAAAGAGCTTTTTACCATCGGGGCCGAGAACATGGACCTTATCCTTTTTTGAATCCGTAATGTATAACGTCCCCGATTCGGATAGGCTCAAACCTTCGGGACGGCCGATCAGGCTTTTGCCTTTTTCATTCGTACCGAAGGTCTCTTTTATTTCCCCGTCAGGCCCGATGAGGGTGATCTTACCCGCCTTTCCGTCGAGTAGATAGAGGCTGCCGTCCCCGGATACGGTCATATCGTCCGCCTTGAAGGCGAGCATCTTCTCCAATCCGACGCGCCGCAAGGTGGATGCCAGAGGGAGTTTTCCATTTTTTGATTCGAAAACCACCTTCATCACCTGTATCCTGTTGTTTTTCGAATCGACGACATACAAGCGGTCCGTGGCAGAGTCGAAATGGAGCAGCCTCGGCTCATCGAACTGTCCCCGTCCCTTCCCCTGGCTTCCGAAAGAGGGGAGCATTTCTCCCTTCTGGTCGATCTGCCGGAGTTTTTTCGCCTCGGCATCGGTATAGAGGATGTTTCCTGAAAGGTCCACGGCGAGACCGAAGGGAACGCCGTAGGGGTTGGCCTCCTTCGTCTTCGCCTGGTAGCGCCTGTCGAAAATCAGGTGCGGGTTGAAAACCTGTATGTTTTTGTTGTCTTCATCGGAGACGTAGACAAACCCCTGGCGGTCTACGGCAACGGCGACAGGAGCCTTAAACTGGCCTTTCCCTTCACCCCGAAGACCGAACCGCTCGAAGAAGATGCCTTCGAGGCTAAACACGGCAACGGACCGATTGCCACTGTCCACCACGAAAACCCGCTCCTGGCCATCGATAGCAATCCCTTTCGGTTCGTCAAGTTGCCCCCGCTTGTTTCCTCCGCTGCCGAAGGCATAGAGAAATTTACCCGAACCATCGAACACCTGTACCCGGTCGTTACCGTTGTCGGCAACGAAAACCTGGCCCGTTTTCGACAGGGCGATCCCCCAGGGTTCCTTCAACTCACCCGGTTTGCGCCCCCTTTTGCCGAATGATCCTGCCGGGTTTCCTTCCGAATCGAAAATGAGCACCCTGTGATTCCCCGTATCGGTTACGTAGATCGTTCCATCCCCGGAGACGGTGATTCCCGAGGGGCGTTTCATCTTGTCTTTGCTTCCGGCACCGAGATTCGGCCCGAGTTGCAGGAGATAATCGAGCTTGTCGAAGGCGCTTGCCTGACCCGGAATAAAGAGGCAAAGAAAAATGAACAAATGCACGAGACATAAAGGCGTCCCTAATCTCCGTTGCTTATCGTTTAGCATCTCTGCTCCTTTCCCGGCATCATCTTTCCCTCTAAATCTTTATTTTGAGATTTCCTCGATCATCTCGAGAAGGCCGGTGGCCCTCTCTTTCACCGTTCGGATATCCACCTTGAGTTGGATCAACTCCTTTTCCTTCACTTCCAACTCCTTAATTTTTTCTTCCCTGGCGGCGCCGTCGGTCTTGCACTGTTCAATATCTCTTATCGCTTTTTCCAGGTTACTTTCCATATCCGATTTTTTCGATGAAAGGCCTTCAATCTCCTTTTTCGAGGCAGCCAGTTCCTTCTCCAACCCGGCTATTTTCTCTTTCTGGGTCTCGCTTTCCACATTCAACCGCTGGATATCGTTGAGTGCCATTTCATGAACCGACTTGGAGACGCCGCAACCGGAAATAATCAAAACTGCAACCGTTATCAGAATAAATCTCATCGTATACCCTCCATAACATGTTAAAATTTTAGGAAACAATTTTTCGATGATACCATTTTACCTAGACTAGTTCAACCGTATAGGCTAATATTACAGTGTAGGATGATATAAGGGGTTTGTCGGCGCTTGCCGGGTTTTTAAACTTGAAAAGATAAAGGAACCTGCCATGAAAAAACACTTCAGTCTATTTCTAGTTGCTGCCCTCTTTTGTTCGTTTATCTCCATCGCCTCTGCACCGGATTCATGGGCGGAGGAAAAAACAAAAGTGGTTAAAACATCCTCAAGCAGTTTTAAGAGCTACCTGAACAGACTCTGGATAAAGGTGAGAACATTTGCGCCGAAGAAAAAGCAGTCGTCAGGCGCCGCTGTTGCCGGGATAAAAGGGGCTGAAAAAGGGTCTGAAGAACTCGCTCCCTACTGGAAAGGAGAGGAAGAATCGACGCTCGACCAGGAGATCGAACGATACGGTATCGCCTCAAACCTGATGGAACAGGGGCAGTTTGCCGAGGCGGTGGTTGTCCTCGAAAGCTTCAGGGAGGAATTCCCGAGAAGCAGTCTTCTCTCCCAGGTGATTTTCTCGGCAGGGCTTTGCCAACTCGAATCGGGCAACAAAGAGGCAGCGACTCTTCTTATAAAGGAGTTTATAGAAAGCTACCCCTACAACGAATTCGCTGCCGATGCAAAGGGGCTCCTCGCCTCACTGGAAGCGGAACCGAGTTAAACAACCCCTTTCAGGGAAAATACCTGTGAGCAGCAGGGATTAGTCCCGATCGGACGCAAGGTTTTCGAACCGGGTAAACTCGCTCTGCCAGGCGAGCGGCACCATCCCCACAGGGCCGTTCCTTTGCTTCCCGATGATGATCTCAGCCATCCCCTTAAGGTCTTCATCATCCCGCTTGTAAAATTCCTCCCTGAAAACAAAGAGAACCACGTCGGCGTCCTGCTCGATACTGCCGCTCTCCCTCAAGTCGGAAAGCATGGGCCGTTTATCTCCCCCCCGCTGCTCCACCGCGCGGCTGAGTTGTGACAGCGCCAGTACAGGCACATGCAGTTCCTTCGCCAGCGCTTTTAACGACCGGGAGATGTCTGAGATCTCCTGCTCCCGCCGTTCCGAGCCTTCCCTCCCCCGCATGAGTTGCAGGTAATCGACGATGACCATGCCGAGCCCCTTGTCGGCCTTGAGCCGCCTCGACTTGGCGCGCATCTCCAGCACGGTGATAGCCGGGGTGTCATCGATGTAGAGGGGGGCCTCGGAGAGTACGCCCGCCGCGCGCGTCAGTTTCGGCCAGTCCGATTCGGATAGAAACCCGCCTCGCAGCCTGCTCGCATCGACGCGCGCCTCGGAACAGAGCATCCTCGTCACAAGCTGCTCCTTCGACATTTCGAGAGAAAAGATGGCCACCGGCTGTTTCTCTTTCCCCTCTCCCCTCACCGAGTTGAGGGCCACATTGAGACAAAAGGCGGTCTTCCCCATGGAGGGGCGTCCGGCAATGATGATGAGATCGGAGGGCTGGAATCCGGAGGTCATCTGGTCAAGTTTATCAAACCCCGTAGACCTGCCGGTAATCATCTCCTTCCTCTCGTAAAGTAGTTCGATGGTCTTGAAGCTGTCTTTCACGATGCTCTTCATGTCGTAGAAAGAGGGACGTACCTTCTGTTCCGATATTTCGAAGATCTTTCGTTCCGCATAATCAAGGAAATCATCGACTCCGGAACTCTCCTCAAATCCTTTCGTGACGATATCGGTGGCCGTATTGATGAGACCTCTCAGTATCGCCTTTTCCTTGATGATCTTGGCGTAGTAAGCGATGTTTGCCGCCGAAGAGACGCCGTCGGCAAGGGAGGCGATGTAAGCGGGGCCGCCCACCTCATCGAGAATGCCCGCCACCTTGAGCCCGTCATTTAATGTAATCAAATCGACAGGTTCCCCCTTGTCGGAGATATCGATCATGGCGAGAAATATCTTCCGGTGGGCCTCACGGTAGAAATCAGAGGGCGCCAGGCGCTCCAGGACCGTATTCATCGCCTCGTTCTGGAGGAGGATGCCGCCGAGGATGGAAAGCTCGGCGTCGATATTCTGTGGTGGTACTTTACCTAATATGTCCGACATGGGTTCCTGACCTGAATTTTGATGTGGACGATTATATACTGAGGCTGACAGCTTGTAAAGAATGCTTCTGAAAATCTTCTTTCCTCACTAATCAAAGGGAGTCTAAAAGGAACCCCAATTTCCATATTTTCTACTTTCCCTTGACACCCGACATGGATGGGTGTAGCTTTTTTGAAGGAGACTGGTAATGAAAAAAATTTCAAGGACAATCGAGTTAAAGGGCCATATCATTGAATCCCTCATCCTACCCAAGGTTTACGACGAGATACTCGACCGGGGGGGCGATTATGAAGCGGAAGAGGTCGTTATCGGCAAGAGGGCGCGTGACGCCAGCTACGCGAGAATCAGGATCGATGCGCCGACGGAAGCCGTCATGGAGGAAATACTCAGACGTCTTAGAGAACTCGGGGCCATCGTCCGGGAGGACAAGCCGGTCACACTGAAAGCGTCTCCTAAGGATGGCGTCTTCCCCGACCACTTCTACTCCACTACCAACCTCGACACCGCTATCTACCTTAAAGGAAAGTGGATCGAGGTGGGAGACCTCTCAATGGACTGCGGCATCAGGATGGACGAGAAGAGCATGACCGCCGTGGCGGCAAAGATGTTCGATGTGAAAAAGGGGGAGCAATTCGTCATCGGCACGGAGGGAGTCCGGGTGAAGGCAGCCCCTCGACCGAAGAAGGCGGGGAGCTTCCAGTTCATGAGCAGCGGCATTTCATCTGAAAAACCAAAGGGGGCGCTCATCCGCCGCATCGCGGAGGAGATGAAAAAAGCAAAGGAAGAAAAAGGGGCGAAGACCCTCTTTGTCTGCGGCCCAGCCATCGTCCATACGGGCGCACGGGACTATCTCACCTGCCTCATCGAAAAGGGGTACGTAGATATCCTCTTCGCGGGAAACGCCCTTGCCGCCCACGACATCGAGGCGTCGCTCTACGGCACCTCACTCGGCGTCTCTCTTGAAAAGGGAATCTCTGCACCGGGCGGACACAACCACCACCTCCGTGCCATCAACACCATCCGGGCGGCGGGTGGCATCAAGGCGGCAGTGAAAAAGGGGATTCTCAAAGACGGAATCATGCATAGCTGCGTCACCAGGAATGTCCCCTTCCTCCTCGCCGGATCCATCCGGGACGACGGGCCGCTCCCCGAGGTGATCACCGACGTTATCGAGGCGCAGCGGCAGATGAAGAAGATGCTGAGAGGTGTTTCCCTCGCCATCATGGTCTCCACCATGCTTCACTCCATCGCCGCTGGAAACCTCCTTCCCGCAGACGTAAGAACCATCTGCGTCGATATCGATCCCGCTATGGTAACCAAACTCTCCGACAGGGGCACGCACCAGGTCTCAGGAATGATCGTCGATGTTGAAACCTTCCTCCGGGAGCTCTGCACTCTCCTGCCATGACGGAACTTCTCCTTTGCAAGCCCGATTTTTACACCATCGATTACGAAATCAACCCCTGGATGCATCGTGAGAACAAACCGGACGCGAAAAAGGCCGAAGCCGAATGGGACGCCTACTATTCATTGCTGAAAGCCCTCGGTATCAAAATTCATTTGATCCCCCCTGAAAGGGGGCTGCCCGATATGGTCTTCACCGCCAACGGGGGGCTCGTTTTTGGAAACAGCTTCATCGTAAGCCGCTTCCGCTATTCCGAACGACAGGGAGAGGCGGCCCATTTCGAGGCATGGTTTAATGATGCAGGGTTCGAGACTTTTACCCTGACGGGAGAAGGATTCTTCGAGGGAGAAGGAGACGCTCTCATGTTTGGAGATACGCTGGTGGCGGGCTTCCGGTTCCGTTCCGATATAAGTACTCATCGGGAGATCGGCGACATCATCGGTAGACGCGTCCTCTCGGTGGAACTGGTCAACCCCGAGTTCTACCACCTCGACACCTGTTTCTGCCCCCTCGATGCCGAAACGGTGTTCTACTACCCCGACGCCTTCGACGACTACGGACAGAAAACGCTCGGTCACCTCGCGCCAAAGCTCATCGAGGTCTCGAAAGAGGACGCTCTCAACTTCTGCTGCAACGCCCTCATCCTCAATAAGGCGGTGGTCATGAATCACTGCTCTGAAAAGCTGAAAAACAAGCTCGAATCACTCGGATTTGATGTTCACCTCCTCAATTTTTCCGAGTTCATCAAGGCAGGTGGAAGCGCCAAGTGCCTGACGCTTTATGTGAGAAAAGAGGATAGCCAGGCTATTGATTCTGAATAGACTTCTGCCTCTTCCAACAGAAGCAATAAAGGCCCCCTTTCATTCCCCCCGCAGAAGCTGGTTGATATTCCCCCGGTGAAACCAGAGGATCACCAATGCAATCGGCCATGACGGCCAAAAGAGCGTCTCCCTCGCCATAAGAAAGGAAAGAGGCGGGAGCGTGGCCGCCATGCCGATGGAGGCGGCGTAGACGTTTCGCGAAGCGATGAAAACCAGCGCACCTGCGGCGAGTTGGGAGAGCAGTAACAGCGGCGAAATGACAGCCAATGCTCCGGCACTGGAAGCGAGCCCTTTTCCTCCCCTGAATTTCAGGTAAAAGGGCCAGCCGTGGCCGGAAATGACGCCGAGCCACCCAACCCCTCCGGCGTAGCTCTCTTCAGAGAAGAAGAGGGCAAGCCAGACGGCGAGTGTGCCTTTTAAAAGATCGGCAATGAGGACAAAAGCGGCAGGCCCCTTCCCGATCATTCGTTTTACGTTCCGTGCGCCGAGGTTCCCGCTCCCCTCACCTGCGAGATCGATCCCTTTAAGTCTCCCTGCCATGTGGGCGGGGGAGAAGGAACCGATCAAATAGGTAAGGAAAAAAATAATGAGAACTTCCCCCATGCCCTTCACCCTGTCCCAAGAAAATCGTGCAACTCGCGCGCGGCCTCATCGGTATCCGTGAATTTTGGGACCGCCTTCGCGGCCTCTTTTTCATGAAAAAAGGAAGAGACCTTTCCCACCGCTATTTCCGAATCATTGAGTGACGAATGCAGTGCAGCAACGGCAGCAGCCAGGTTTTCCGCTGATTCAATTACCAACCCTTCAAAACTGTCCGAACATTTCTCTCCGGAAAAAGGGTCGCAATAATCGATTGGTTTTAAAAGTTGCGAATTGCTTGTACTCTTCTCGTCGGGGTAACAGAGCGCTGCAAATTCCTTGACCCTTCCACCGAGAAGCCGATTCAAATTAAGAATTGCTTCCCTGAATAGAGGCTTCGAATAAAGACCGACGAGTTTCGCCTCGAAACGGAGTGTTTTGTAGAGGGCGTTTACAATCGGTGCGGTGCTCTCCTTTGATGCTTTTTCCTGGGCAGACGCTATGAAGAGGGAGAGAAATGGAGCCGTTTCGGATTGTCCCATCGGTAGATAATCGCTTAGTTCGAAGCTCTCTGCAGGCGTCCCGATCAGGTTTGCCGCCACCCGGCAATCGACGAGAGATTCGAGAAAGCGGTGTCTCGCCCTCACCTCTTTTTTCTCCACGGGATCGGGGCTATGGTAGTCACCCGTCAGGTAAACGACAAGGGGGTGCAGGGTCCGGTCTGCAAGGTGATGCGAAAGTACGCCGCAGGCGAAGGCGAAAAAGGATTCCTTCTCGGTGGAGAGGGTTGTCTCGAGAAGACGCTGAAAAAATGAAAAATCGAGTTCCCCCCGTCCTGTATGGATTGCTCCAGAGAGGAGGGCGACTTTTTTGCTCTCCCCAAAAGGGAGATAATAGTAGGCGGAGTCGCAGAGGATGGAACCGAGCATATAATGGCCGCAGTGCCTCCTGATGAGCGCTCCCGTTGCAGGTGCACTTTCCTCCATTTTTCTTAGAGCGAGTTCCGAGACGGCGATATGAGTCAATTCTTTCGGCAAGGCGTCCTCAATAAAGGAAAAGGCAGCCGGCCTTCTTGCCTTTGAGCGCGCGAAGGCCCATGACCGCCTCTTCGTGATCGGGGTCGAGTTCCAGCAGTTTAAGGTAGGCTTCTTCTGCTTTCTGTCTATTTCCGAGGCGGTGGTTTGCCGTGGCAATGCCGAACCAGGCTTGCGAATAATCTTCTTTAAGAGAAAGCGCCTTTTCAAAGGCCGGGATCGCCTCCTCATCACGGTCGAGGTTCATCAGGGCGACCCCCCTGCCGTAGTGAATGCCGTGGTAGCCGGTCACCCTCTTTACAGCCTTTTCGTAATGGACGAGTGCCTCGTCCTGCCTCTTCTCCTCCACCCGCAGGGTGGCCAGATTATAATGGGCGATTCCGGCCGCTAGATTGTCTGTTCCGAGTTCGACAGCCTTCTTAAAAAAAACTTCCGCCTCTTTTTTTTTCTCCTGTTCCAGATAACAGGTGCCGAGATTGAGCCACGCCCTCGCATATTCCGGTTCCATATCGACGGCCCGCTCCAACTCCTCAATCGCCTCGTTCAGCATACCAGAAGCGTGGTAGACAGAACCGATCGCCTTGTGCGCCTCCGGTGACTTCGCATCGAGCAGCAGCGCCCTTCGGGCGTTTTCGGACGCCGACTTTAAAAGTCCTCCCTCTCTTCTCCTGCCCCTGTTGTATTTCTGAATGTAGCTCTCTGCCAGAGCCGCATGGGCCGGGGCAAAAGCGGGGAAGCGTTCTGTTGCCTTCCGGAAATTGACAATCGCCTCTTCAATATCGCTATCGGAAAATAGTTCATAAGCCTCCACCCCGCGACCAAAGAGGGCCTCGGCCCCTTCCTCCGCCAGGGCAGGTATTGCACTGGTGATAAACATCATGAGTACAGCAGAGGTTAATACGATGCGCATGTGAGGCTCCCTTTGCGAAGCATAAAGAAAATCGATTCGTTCCGATTTGAGTACTGCTACAATACATACCATAAATTGCCTTGTGAGTCCGAAAAAAACAGGCGAAGCAATAAAAATAGGAGGAATATTATATTCCTCCTTCACGATAATGCAGCCGATAAAATGTGCCCTTACTCCTCGCAAACCCTCCTGCAGACCTCGGCATAGGCCTCTTCGATCTTTCCCATGTCGCGCCGGAAGCGGTCCTTGTCCATTTTCTCGTGGGTCGTTTTGTCCCAGAGCCTGCACGTGTCGGGGCAGATCTCGTCGCCGAGGAGTATCTCCCCTTTGTGTCTTCCGAATTCAAGCTTGAAGTCCACGAGATCAATATTCCGCTTATCAAAAAAGGCCTTTAGAAGCTCATTTATTTTTGAGGCGTAGGTTCTGATTTTCTCCATCTCCTCGTCCGTAGCGAGGTCGAGCAGCCGGATATGATCCATGTTGATCATCGGGTCGCCGAGGTCGTCGTCCTTATAATAGTACTCGATAATCGGTCTATTAAGCGGCTCCCCTTCCTCCATGCCGAGTCGTTTGGCGAGAGAACCGGCGGCGATGTTCCTCGCCACTACCTCCACCAGGACGATATCGAGTTTTTTATTCAGCATTTCCCGGTCGCTCAGCCGCTCCACTAAATGCGTGGGGATACCCTCTTTTCCGAGGTACTTGAAAAGAACTTCCGAAATTTTGTTGTTCATCACCCCTTTGCTCTCGATGGTCCCCTTCTTCTCAGCGTTGAAAGCGGTGGCGTCGTCCTTGAAATACTGGATGATAAGATCGGGATCGTCCGTAGCGTAGATGATCTTCGCCTTCCCTTCGTAAAGTTGCTCTCTCTTTTCCATTTTGATTTTCTCCCCGTTTGCTTGCTCCCGTTGGAACAGTTCATTAAAATTAAGCGCTAGATTTTAACGGTGATTTCTCTCGAATGTCAACTGAAATGAAGACGTTTGAAACTAGTTGCCGGGGCTATCCAGGGCAGTACCTCTTCGCTTTCTCGATTAGTTCCATAAGAGAAACCGGTTTTGAGATGTAGTCGTCAAACCCTTCGGCAAGCAACTTTTCCCGGTCGCCCTCCATCGTGCAGGCCGTAATGGCGATCATAGGCGTCTTCTCGAAACCGGGCGTCGCCTTCAGCTTCTTCATGACTTCCACGCCATTAATATCCGCCATCCGGATATCGAGAAATATCGCTTCCGGATTTTCCCTTGCCGCCTTTTTCAAGGCCTCTTGGCCGCTGTTTGCCTCGATGACGGTGAAGCCTTCCAGCTTAAGCGACTCCCGCACAAGCTTTACATTCACCATACTGTCGTCAACGACTAAAATCTTCGGCATAAGGGAGTCTCCATGTTTGAGCCAACAGCAGTGAAATAATTATACCCCATTTGTACAGACCTCGTAAAAATACTACACTTGAAAAACAAGTCAATTCTTCTCTTTTTTTAGGCTACTCTTAACCTCCGAAGACCCGTTTGAAGATATTATCAATGTTCTTGAGATAATAGTCGAGGTTGAAGGCCTCTTCGATCTCTTTTTTCTTGAGGAGTTTCATCACGTCTTCGTCGCCAAGGAGTTCCTCTTTGAAATCGGCCCCTTCTTCCCAGACCTTCATGGCGTTACGCTGCACCATGGCATAGGCCTCCTCTCGCGTGATCCCCTTATCCACCATTTTCAGCATAATCTGCTGTGAAAAGACGAGCCCCTTCATGAGGTTCAGGTTTTTCATCATATTTTCCGGGTAGACGACGAGACCGTCTATAAGCCCGATGGTGCGGTTCAGCATAAAATCGAGGGTCACCGTGGCGTCGGGGCCGATGACCCGTTCCACCGAGGAGTGGCTGATGTCACGCTCGTGCCAGAGAGGGATGTTTTCCATGGCCGACACGGCGTAGCCCCTGACGAGCCGAGCAAGCCCCGTCAGGTTTTCGGAGAGAACGGGGTTCCGCTTGTGCGGCATGGCGCTCGACCCCTTTTGCCCCTTGGTAAAGGGCTCCTCTGCCTCGTAGACCTCCGTCCTTTGCAGGTGGCGGATCTCGACGGCAAACTTTTCGATGCTCGAAGCGATGATGGCAAGCGTTGTGAAATATTCGGCGTGCCTGTCTCTCTGTATTATCTGCGTCGAGGCTGGCGCGGGCTTTAGCCCCAGTTCTTTGCAGACTTTTTCTTCGATGTCGAGCGGCATGTGGGCGAAGGTTCCAACAGCTCCGGAGACCATACCCACACTGATCGTATCAAGGGCACGCGCCATCCGTTCCCGGTTCCTTTTCATCTCGTCGTACCAAATCGCCATCTTGAGGCCAAAGGTGACCGGCTCGGCATGAATGGCGTGGGAGCGGCCCATCATAGGGGTCATCTTGTGCTCCAGCGCCCGTTTCTTGAGCACCTTCATCAATCGCTCGATGTCGTCGAGGATCATCTCCCCCGCTTCTTTCAGGAGCAGGGCGTAGGAGGTGTCGAGCACGTCGGAGGAGGTCATCCCCATATGGATGAAGCGGGAATCGGGTCCCACGTATTTCGCCACCGAGGTAAGGAAGGCGATTACATCGTGCTTCACCACTTTTTCAATCTCGTCGATCTCATCGGCATCGAAGTTTGCCTTCGATTTGATTACCGCAAGCGATTCATCGGGGATTTTACCGAGTTCGTTCCACGCCTCACAAGCGGCGACCTCTACATCGAGCCATTTCTGGTATTTATTCTGCTGCGTCCATATTTTGGCCATCTCCGGCCTTGAGTACCGTTCGATCATTTTTAAATTAGTTCCTTTTCATTTTTTTGACAGGATTTTAACTCCTATTTCAACTCCCTTAACTTATGCTTTGACCCATCCCCACCCCTCCCCTTGAAAGGGAGGGAGTTTATTATAAAAAAACAGTGAATTCAAGTCTTCGAAGCATTGCTTCATTTGGCGTATCTGTGAAGCTAGAATCCATGCCCAATAAATCTCACACCACAACCATCTCTCCCGCCAGCTCCTGCCGGGCGAGTGAAACCTTCATCTCCGGGTGAAATCTCTCCCCCATTCGCTCCATCAGGGCGGCATAGGCCCGCTCAGGCGTGTTGTTCACTTCACTCAGGTGGGCCAGGACCACCGCTTCGAGCCCATCGTGGTAAATGTCATCCACAAGTTCTGCCGACTCCGTGTTGGAAAGGTGTCCTGCTCGCCCCTTAATCCTCTGTTTCAGGTGCCAGGGGTAGGGGCCGTCAAAAAGCATGGTCTCGTCGTGGTTCGATTCGACGACGAGGATGTTGCAGCGTTTCAGGCTTTCTCTCACGAGTCGCGTTACGAAGCCGAGGTCTGTGGCGATTCCCCCTTTCTTATCTCCCGTGCGGAAGATAAAACCGACAGACTCCTTTGAATCGTGGGGGGTAGAGAAGGGGTAAAATTCGAGGTCTTTTATAGTGAAGATGTTTCCCGGCTCAATTTCGCAGATTTCACCGATCTTTCCCCAGACCCTCTCCGACGCCTTCACCGTCCTGTAGGCGGAGTAAACGGGGAGTTTGTAGCGCCTCGCCATCACCCCCACGCCGGAGGTGTGATCACGGTGATCGTGAGTCACAACGATGGCGTCAAGCGTCTCCGGGTTCACGCCTACAGATTCGAGCCGCGCCGTCAACTCCCTGCCGCAGAGCCCCGCATCGACAAGCACCCGTGCGCCGCCCCCCTCGATGTAGATGGCGTTGCCCTTGCTCCCGCTTGCGAGAACGGATAAACGAAGACTCTTTTTAGGCACGCCTTCCTTTCTTTTGCAAACCCTGCCGGGCCTGTTCTAAAGACTTATTTAGATGATAGAAGATATTACTTTATCGAAGGCGAAGATTCAAGACCAAAGCGTATGAAGGTTATTTGTCTTTGCCTGCTTCCACTCCTTACCAGGAGGTGATTATTCGAGAAAATGGCTGAAGTCGGTTTTTCTTGCAATTAAACGGAAAAGTTGTGTTATTATAACAACTTAACTTTTTTGGGCCAAGACGTAAAAAATGATCGACGAAAAACAGATACTATTGGGCACAAAGGCTTTCCTTTTTTTGACCTCTGCCTATCTCACCTCGGGCATCGCTGTTGAGTTGATAGGAGGCGCCGTTCCCTTTTCAATCCCCACGGCAAAGGTGGAACGCTCATCCCAAAAGGCATCCCAAACGTTTGGCCTCGATCACTACAAGCAGGTTTGGGAGAAAAATATTTTTAATCCCGAAGGGACAAGTACCATTCAGGCCCCTACTGAAACAGAGGTTAAGGTAGAGGGGAAAAAGACGGACTCGGTCGATGTGGCAGGCATCCCACTCTCTTCTCTCAACTATAAGCTGGTGGGCACGGTGACGGGGCCGGCGGCCCGCTCTTTCTGTGTCATCTTTGTTCCGGAAGAAAAACAGCAGAAACTCTTCCGCAGAGGCGATCATGTTGGGAAAGCGACCATCATTGACATTTTGAGGAACAAGGTAATCCTCGACAATGCGGGACGCAGAGAGATGCTTGAAGTTGTCTTCGACACCAAGGTTGCCGGTGCCCGCGCTGCATCGAAGAAGTGGTCGCCAACGGGCGGGGGGGTAAAAAAGGTTTCGGCAAACAAATTTATTCTCGACAAGAAGGAAGTAGAAAATCTCTCCGGTGATGTGAGCCGCTTCATGACGCAGGTGAGGGTAGTGCCGAACATGGCCAGCGGCAAGCCGGCCGGGTATAAACTGCTCAATATCAAGCCGGGAAGCCTCATTGATAAGATTGGTTTGAAAAACGGAGATGTAGTGAGGGAAATCAACGGACGGAGCATCAATAAGCCTGAAGAGGCTTTTCTTGCCTACCAGCAGGTGAAGGGCGGCAGCGGCTTCACCGTTAGCGTTGAAAGGAGAGGCAAGCAGGAGCAGCTTTATTACGAAATCAGGTAGGTCCCATTGCCTTTGTGAGCACTAATCATCCTGATACGGTTTGCCGGCCTCTTTTTTTATGAAACATATTTAAGAGAGTGTAAACACTTTGAAATTACGGTGGAAATTGCTATATTGCTATTCCACGGCCATTGAGAACAGATTTAGGAGGCATTTTGACACGTTATTCCATTACTAAAAACATTCTTATCCTGCTTTTTCTTCATCTTTTCCTTGTCACTTCAACATCCTTTGCGGCAGAAAAAGAAGAAAAACTGATATCTATGGACTTCGATAACGCCGACATACGGGTAGTCATCAAGTTTGTCAGCGAACTGACGGGAAAGAACATCATCATCGACAACAAGGTAAAGGGGAAGGTGACCGTCATATCACCGACAAGGATATCCCCGTCTGAGGCCTTTAAGGTCTTCGAATCGATCCTTGAGGTGAACGGTTTCTCCGTCGTTGAATCGGCGGGGATACTGAAGATCGTCTCAAAGCCGGACGCTTCAAAATCTCTCCTCAAGACGCGTGTCGGCAAGGAAAGCAGACGGGTCGCCCAGGACGACAAGATCATTACCCAGATTATCCCCCTCGATTACGCCTCCTCAACGCAGGTACGCGGCGCGCTGGCGCCATTGATCTCGAAAAACGGGATAATCATCGATTACCCGGCAACAAACACGCTTATTATTACCGGCATCTCATCCAATATTCACCGCCTGATTAAAATCATACAGGAGATCGATGTAACCGACATAAAGGATACCCTCGAGGTTATCCCACTACAGTATGTCGATGCGGAATATATGGCCAAGCAACTGGCGAGCATCTTTCCCCTCAATAAAGCGGCGCCGAAAACAGCGGCAAGTAAGAAAAGAAGGAGGCCGGTAAAGGCGGCGACCTCGGGGCAAAAGCTAAAAATCATTCCTTACAGTCGGACGAATTCCCTCATTGTCGTGGCCGACGAAAGCGATCTGGAAGAGATAAAAGAGTTGCTTAAGGTGCTCGATGTAGAGACAACCGTCGAGGAAGGGGAGGTCCATGTTTATTATCTCAACAACGCCGTTGCCGACGACCTCGCCAAGGTTCTCAGTGCCATGTCTCAAAAAAAAGGAGCTGCGCCGCCTGGTAAAGCTCTCCCCATCTCGGGAAATATTATCATCACCCCCGATAAGGCGACCAATGCCCTCGTGATCACCTCCTCGCCGCAGGATTACCGTGTCGTCAAAGGGGTGATTGAAAAACTCGACATCCGACGAAAGCAGGTCTACGTAGAGGCAACCATTATGGAGATCAGTCTCGACAAGCAGCGCGAACTGGGCGTCGAATTCAGGGGAACCTCAAACCCTGTAGGCTCTTCCGACGTGAAGGTCATCGGGGGGTCCACCTTCGGCGGAATCGAAGCTGCCAGCGCAAATCCACTCGGTCTTGGCGGACAGGGGCTGGTCGTCGGGGCGGTGGACGGCACGATCCAGTTTGGATCTGCAACCTATTATAATATCGGCGCCTTGCTCCGTGCCTTGGAACAGGAATCGGGTGTCAACGTTCTTTCCACCCCTCACCTCCTGACGATGGACAACGAAGAGGCGGAGATCATAATCGGTGAGAATGTCCCTTTTGTGACCAGTCGTTCAGAAACAACGGCAGGCCAACCGATTACGACTATAGAGCGAAAAGATGTTGGGATCAAGCTGAAGATCACCCCCCAAATCAACGAGAGCGATTACGTGAAGCTGAAGATATTCCAGGAGATATCCAACGTTAAGGAAGTCCAGATAGAAGGCGCCGCCGACCTGATTACCACAAAACGCTCGGCACGAACGACCATCGTTGCAAAGAGCGGCCAGACCGTCGCCATCGGCGGCCTGATCCGGGACAACGAATTCGAGGTAGTGAGCAAGGTTCCCTGTCTCGGAGACATCCCGCTTCTCGGCTGGTTATTCCGTTATAAGCAAAACAGGAAGGAAAAAACCAATCTCCTCATCTTCCTGACGCCGAAAATTATCCGTGACGCTGAATCGATCAAAAAGATTACCGAAGAGAAACGGGACAATCTGGAACGTTTTCGCGACGAAAATATGGGAAAGAAAAAAAAGACCGACAGTGACAGTCAGCATGACCAGCAGGACTGATGCGAAAATTAGGAGAGATACTGATTTCAAAAGGGCTGATCGATGAAGCTGAACTCGATGCCGCTCTCACCCTTCAGAAAACAAAGCATGACCTCCTCGGCAGGCTGCTCATCCGCCAGGGGCATCTCGCCGAAACGGACCTCCTGAAGGCGATTGCCGAACAGTTCGGACTCGACTATATGGACGCCATTGAGGACGAAATCGACCG